>DASXCU010000108.1:0-2712 GCA_036491035.1 Galbitalea sp.
ATGACGCCCGACTCGGTCATCTCCGCGATCAGGTCGTTACCCTCACGCGTGCGCTCGCCGACACCGGCGAACACCGAAACACCACCGTGGTCCTGCGCGACGCGCTGGATCATCTCCTGGATGAGGACGGTCTTACCGACACCGGCACCACCGAACAGGCCGATCTTGCCACCCTCGACGTACGGGGTGAGAAGGTCGATCGACTTGATGCCCGTCTCGAAGAGTGACGTCTTCGACTCGAGCTGGTCGAATGCCGGTGGCTTGCGGTGGATGGGCCAGCGCTCGGTGATCTCGAACTTCACCCCGTCCACCTTGGTCGGGTCATCCTTGTCGACGTTCAGAACCTCGCCGATGACGTTGAAGACCTTGCCCTTGGTGACATCGCCCACCGGCACGGAGATCGCGGCACCCGTGTCGCTAACCTCCTGGCCGCGAACGAGACCATCGGTGGGGTTCAGCGCGATGGCGCGTACGACATCGTCACCGAGGTGCTGCGCAACCTCGAGCGTGATTTCGCGGCCGACGCCGTCGAGGGTGATCGTGGTCTTCAGCGCGTTGTACATGGCCGGGATCGAGTCGTGAGCGAACTCGATGTCGACGACCGGGCCGGTGACGCGGGAAATGCGTCCCACACCGAGCGTCTTCTCGGACTTCTCGCTCTTCTTCGCTGTCGCAGTGGGTGTCATGATGGCTTCCCTTTACTTTCTTTCAGGTTCTATCTGGCCGAGAGAGCGTCGGCGCCGCCGACAATCTCGGAAATCTGCTGGGTGATCTCGGACTGGCGAGCGTTGTTCGCCAGCCGCGTGTAGTCGGTGATGAGCTTGTCGGCGTTGTCGCTCGCGGAGTGCATCGCGCGCTGGCGAGCGGCGTGCTCGGAGGCTGCGGACTGCAACATGGCGTTGAAGATCCGGCTCTCGATGTAAACGGGCAGCAGGGTGTCGAGCACGCTGTTCGCGTCCGGCTCGAACTCGTAGGCGGGGAAGGTTTCCCCGGCGGCTGGCGGCTCCGTACCCTCGACAACTTCGAGCGGCAGCAGGCGAACGATCTCGGGGATCTGCGTCACGACGTTCTTGAAACGGTTGTAGACGATGTGGATCTCGTTGACCCCGCCCTCGGACTCGTCCTGGATGAACTTCTCCACGAGGACGTTGCCGATCTCCTGCGCCGTCGCGAACACGGGCTGGTCGGTGCCGCCCGTCCACAACTGCTCGATCGGCCGCTGGCGGAACGCGAAATACGCCGCACCTTTTCGACCCACGACGTAGTAGACGATCTCTTTGCCCTCGCCGGTCAGACGGGCAACCAACTCGCCGGACTCGCGAACGATGTTGGTCGAGAACGCGCCGTTGAGGCCGCGGTCGGACGTGAAGAGCACGACGGCCGCGCGAGTGACTTTATCCGGCTCGGTGGTCAGGATGTGACTGACATTCGAGTAGGTGGCGACCGCGGAGACGGCGCGCGTGACGGCGCGTGAGTACGGCCCTGAAGCCGCGACCCGCGCCTGCGCCTTCGCGATGCGCGACGCCGAGATGAGCTCCATGGCCCGCGTGATCTTCTTGGTCGTCTGGGCAGCACGAATCCGCTGCCGGTACTCCCGAAGTTGCGCTCCCATGAGTCTGTCTTCCTAAACCTTGTGCTGTCGTTGGTTCTGGCGTCAGCGCTTCTGCTTGACGATCTGTTCCTGCGTGATGTCTTCCGGCTCGACCTCGGAGAACTCTTCCTTGCCTGCGAGGGTCTTACCGTCACCGGTGACGAACTCGAGCAGGAACTTGTCAACCGCGGTCTCAAGCTCCTTCTCCGTGTCGTCGTCGAGCACGTTCGTGTCGCGCAGGGTGTCGAGGACCTTCGTGTTGCGCCCGAGGCTCTCAATCAGTTCGCTCTCGAAGCGCAGCACGTCGGAGACGGGCACGTCGTCGAGCTTGCCGTGGGTTCCGGCCCAGATGGAAACAACCTGGTTCTCTACCGGGTACGGCGAGTACTGCGGCTGGCGCAGCAACTCGGTCAGGCGGGCGCCACGAGCGAGCTGGCGGCGGCTGGCCTGGTCGAGGTCGGATGCGAACAGTGCGAAGGCCTCGAGCGAACGGTACTGCGCGAGCTCCAGCTTGAGCGTTCCCGAGACTTTCTTGATCGACTTGACCTGGGCGTCACCGCCGACTCGTGAGACCGAGATGCCGACGTCGACCGCGGGACGCTGGTTGGCGTTGAACAGGTCGGACTGCAGGAAGATCTGGCCGTCCGTGATCGAAATCACGTTGGTCGGGATGTAGGCCGAAACGTCGTTCGCCTTCGTCTCGATGATCGGAAGACCGGTCATTGATCCGCCGCCGAGCTCATCGGACAGCTTCGCGCAACGCTCGAGCAGGCGGGAGTGCAGGTAGAACACGTCACCGGGGTATGCCTCACGTCCCGGCGGACGACGCAGCAGCAGTGACACGGCGCGGTAGGCCTCGGCCTGCTTGGAGAGGTCATCGAAGATGATCAGCACGTGCTTGCCGTCGTACATCCAGTGCTGGCCGATGGCCGACCCGGTGTACGGAGCGAGGTACTTGAAGCCGGCGGGGTCGGATGCCGGCGACGCGACGATGGTCGTGTACTCCATGGCTCCGGCGTCTTCGAGCGCGCCCTTGATGCCGGCGATCGTCGAACCCTTTTGCCCGATGGCCACGTAGATGCAGCGAACCTGCTTCTTCGGGTCGCCCGACTCCCAGTTGG
>DASXCU010000109.1:0-83217 GCA_036491035.1 Galbitalea sp.
GACAGCAAGGGCGAGGTGTTCACGATTGCGGATGCGCGTGCGCTGAACGCGTTCGCGGCATCGAAGGGCGTCGGCCGGATGTCGATGTGGTCGCTGAACCGCGACGTTTCGTGTGGCTCGAACTATGTGACGCTGACGGTCGTGTCCGACTCGTGCAGTGGCGTCGCGCAGGGTGGCGCCTCATTCGCGACACTCCTCGCGAAGCACTTCACCGGGTCGGCATTCACGGCGTCAAGCACGGTGACGACCTCCGAGCCGGTCTCGAATGCGTCCCTCAAGGACAACCCGGCCACCAGCCCGTATCCGATCTGGGCCGCGTCGTCGTCGTACCTCGAGGGAACGAAGATCGTCTGGCATCACAACGTCTATGTCGCGAAGTGGTGGACGGAGGGCGACGTTCCGGACAACCCGGTACTGAACTCCTACCAGACGCCGTGGACGCTAATCGGCCCGGTGTTGAAGGGCGAGCACCCGATTGCACAGCCGACCGTTCCCGCGGGGACATTCGCGAAGTGGTCCGGCACCGCCCAATACAACAAAGGCGACCGCGTGATCTTCGACGGAACTCCATACCAGGCGAAGTGGTGGACGCAGGGTGACAGCCCGGCCGCCGCATCCTCGTCGCCGGACAGCTCCCCGTGGGTGCCGCTGACGATCGCGCAGATCAACGCCATCAATGCGGCGCTGAACGCGACCGCTGCGAAGTAGGTCACTCACCGCGGGTGGCGAAGGCGCGTGCCATCACGCACCAATCTCGTTGCGCACGGCGTAGAGCTCAGGGAAGAACGTCAGGCTGAGCGCCCGCTCGAGGAACGCGACACCGGCGCTACCGCCCGTGCCCGTTTTCATCCCGATTGTGCGCTGCACGGTACGCAGATGACGGAATCGCCACAGCTGGAAGTTGTCTTCCAGGTCAACGAGTTCCTCGCAGGCTTCGTAGAAACGCCAATGCTCGGATGGCGACTGGTAGATGCTGAGCAGCACCGGCACAAGCTCCGGTGTAAACACGTGTGCGAGTCTCACGTCGCGCTCGAGCACGGACGAGGGCACGTCGAAGCCAGCGCGCGCGAGCATGCGCAGGAATTCGTCGTAGAGCGTCGGCTCGTCGAGAAGCTCGGCCAACATCGCGCGGGACGGCTGATCCGACTCGAAGACGTCGAGCATTGACGCGTTTTTGTTCCCCAGCAGGAACTCGACGGCCCGGTACTGATACGACTGGAATCCCGACGACGTCGCAAGGAAGCGCCGGAACTGCACGTATTCGGACGGCGTCAACGTTGCCAGCACCGACCACTGCTCCGTCATCGAGAACTGGATCTGCTTCACCCGAGCGGTGCGCTTGAGTGCCGTGTGCAGGTCGTCGCTGCGGAGTGCCTCGCGGGCAGACCGTAGCTCGTGCAGCATCAGCTTGAGCCAGAGTTCCGACGTCTGGTGCTGGATGATGAACAACAGCTCGTCGTGATGGGACGGACTGCTGCGCAAATGCTGCGCGCCAAGCAGGTCATCGAGCGCAAGGTAGGTGCTGTAGTTCAGCGGTTCAGTCATCTCGCAAAACTATCCCCACCGCCCTGCCGCTGGACCGCCCAATCGAGGAACGCAACCGCGCCATCGACCACGGCGTCGAACCGCACCGAACGGAACACGTCGAACGCGTGCTGCGCTCCGGGAAGTTCGGCATACACGGTCGGATTGCGCGACCCCTCCCTCAGGTGCGAGACGAAGCGCCGTGCATTCGCGACGGGCGTGAACGTGTCGTGGTCCCCGTGGGCGACGAACACCGGGGGAGCGGGGGCGGCATCCCAGGCGAGCGGCGACGAGGCCAGCCGATCTCGTGACCCGGGCGCGTAGTAGTCGCCGTAGTACCCGTACAGGCAGATCACCGCATCGAGCGTCGTGTCGGCGCCCGGAAATCCGGGCTGCAATGTCTCATCGTTCGCGCTCAGCGCGCAGATCGAGACGAGGTGGGCCCCGGCGGAGCTTGCGGCGCCGGCGACGAAGGACGTGCTGCCGCCCTCCGCCGAGAGCTCGCGAGTCCAGGCGAGGACGCGTTTGGCGTCGGTGAGGTGGTCGCGGAATCCGGCCCCCGGTCGGAGCCGGTAGTTCGCGCTGACGCATACCCATCCCTCGCTCGCCAGTCGGTACAGGAGTGCCCTCGCCTCGCGCGATTTGCGGCCGCTGTGATAGCCGCCGCCGTGGAAATACACCAGGGCGCGGCCGTCCGGCGGTGCCGCGCGATTGTGGTAGAGATCGAGCACGTTGAATCGCGGGTCGGGACCATAACGGATGTTCCGCACCACGCGGACCCGGCGCGTGCCCACCAACCACGGAACGACGATCGAACGCAGCGAGGGTGTCCACCGCGCGCCCGACCGAGCGAGCGTTGCGTCCGTCAATTCGTTGTGCCAGTCAGCTCCGAGCCCGCGGTCGAGCGCAGTCGAGACGACGGGACCCGTCCGCAGGGAGCGGGCGAAAACGATTGCGAGCGCCGTGAGCGTGGCGATCAATTCGACCAGGCCCGACATCCCGCCAGCGGTCGCGGTGTAGCCCTCCTGGATCATGAGCACGGTGGATGCGCCCAGCCACACGACCACGATGAACGGGTATTCGTTGACTGGCATGGTCGGGACATAGGTCATCCGAGGTAGCACCCCTCTGCGCGTCGACACCAGGCCAAGGAGTACCAGCACCCCTCCGATGGTCACTGTGGTCAGGTAGCCGAAAGGCATGCCGGCTCCCTTCCGGGCGCGACCGGTCGCATCCCTCTCACCGGGACGTTCGGCTCCGGGTCGGCACGTTCTGCGATCCCTCGTCGGGTCTCGAGTTCCTCGACCAGTGCGCTCTGCTGTCGAGCGGTCAACCGGTACAGGACGAACTCATCTACCAACATCATTCCTACGGCCTTTCTCGGTTCCATCGGATGGTCTGCGATGGACTTGTGTTTCATCCCACATCCTCAAGTGCACTTGAGGTCAAGTCCGTATCGTGGAAGAGTCTTCGCGTGCCGCACAACAACGCCCACGAGGACCTGCTCTCGATCGGCGAGATCGCACGCCGCGCCGGCGTGACAGTTCCGACAGTCCGCTTCTACGAGGAGCGGGGCCTCATCCAGTCGAGTCGCACCCCGGGCAATGCTCGGGTGTTTCCGCGCCATGAGCTGCGGCGGTTGGCCGTGATCGCCGCCGGACAGCGGGTGGGCCTCACCCTGCAGCAGATCGGAGACGCTCTCGCTCAGCTTCCCGCGGAGCGGGCGCCGTCTCGCCGTGAATGGCGTTCCCTCGGCGAGCAGTGGGCGGTGATGGTCGCGCGCCGCCTGGACGAGCTCGCCGTCCTGCAGTCGTCGCTCGACAGCTGCATCGGCTGCGGATGCCTTTCCCTCGGAAGCTGCACCCTCTTGAACCCGAAGGATGAGGCAGCCGCGGAGGGACCCGGTTCGCGCTGGCTGCGAGAGGCCAGAACCGCCGCAGAGGGCGGCCAGGCGGCCGAGCGGTAACGACAGCGGTACCGTGAACTGTGGATCCCGTTGAGGCACTGAATGAGGTCGCGTACCTGCTGGAGCGCGAGCGTGCGAACGAGTTCAAGACGAAGGCGTTCCGGAGTGCGGCGAACGCGCTCGCGGCAGTCCCGCCCGACGAGCGCCAGTCGCAGCTCGAAAGCGGCGCGCTCAAGAAGACCAAGGGCATCGGGGCGACGAGCTACGAGGTCATCGTCGAGGCGCTCGCCGGGGACATCCCCAGCTATCTGAAGGACGCTCGCGAGCGCGCGGCCAAGCCGCTCGCCGAGGGCGGCGAGAAGCTGCTGCCACTCCTCAGGGGAGATCTCCACACCCGCAGCGACTGGTCGGACGGCACGACCTCGATCGAGCTCATGGCTTCGATCGCGAAGGGACTCGGACGCGAATACCTCGCACTCACCGACCACTCCCCGCGTCTAAGGGTCGCGAACGGCCTCACCGCCGATCGACTGAAGAAGCAGCTGGATGTCGTCGCCGCGATCAACACGGGCGCCGACGGGTTTCGGCTGCTCTCGGGAATCGAGGTCGACATCCTTGATGACGGCGGACTCGACCAGACCGACTCGATGCTCGACCGGCTGGATGTCGTCGTCGCCAGCGCTCACTCGAAGCTCAGGATGGAATCCGCGGAGATGACCGAGCGCATGCTCGGCGCGGTCTCGAATCCACAGACGAACATCCTCGGGCACATCACCGGTCGCCTGGTCGAGGGGTCTCGGGGCACACGACCGCCGTCGACCTTCGATGCCAAAGCCGTCTTCGCCGCGTGCGCCGCCAACAGTGTCGCGGTCGAGATCAACTCGCGTCCGGAGCGGCGAGATCCCCCCGGGCCGCTGATCGAGCTCGCCCTCGCGGCCGGATGCCTGTTCAGCATCGACACGGATGCTCACGCACCGGGCCAGCTCAGCCTGCTCGACTTCGGCGCGGCCCGGGCGCAAGCTCACGGAATCCCGACCGATCGCATTGTGACGACCTGGCCACTTGACCGGCTGCTGGACTGGACCCGCGGTTAGTTCGACGGGCCTGCCCGTCCGGATGCGGCTCGATAGCATCGGAGGCATGCCCATCAAGCTCGAGAACGTCGGCATCGCCGTCCGCGACATCGAGGAGGCGGTCTCCTTCTTCACCGACCTCGGCCTGACGATCGTCGGCCACGACACCATTAGCGGCGAGTGGGCCGACACCGCCGTCGACCTGGATGGCAACCACGCGAAGATCGCCGTGCTTCAGACGCCGGACGGACACGGCCAGCTCGAACTCTTCGAGTACATCCATCCCGCCGCGATCGAGACGAAGCCGGCCCGGCCCAACGACATCGGCATGCACCGCGTCGCGTTCTCGGTCGACGATCTCGACGCAGCGCTCGAGATCGCGGCGAGGCATGGATGTCATCCACTTCGGGGCGTGGCCACCTACGAGGATGTCTACAAACTCACTTACCTCCGCGGCCCAAGCGACATCATCGTCATGCTCGCGCAGGAGTTGAAGAAGTAGCCGCACTACCACAGTAAACGGCTCGAAATACAGCCCGCGCGCCAGCATTGGCTTCGCCCCTAAATTGGGGAATCATCAACGACGCTGAACCGATCGGCAACCGAGCAGTCCTGGGCGCCTCCCCGAATGCGCGGCGGTCTTCGTCACAACACCAAGGAGCATTTCACCATGACTGATCCCACTCCAGCACCGGCAGCCCAGCCCGTCGTCACGAACGCGCCGGTGCCCGGTCGCAGCCTCGGAATCGCCGGTCTGATCATCGACTTCTTCATTCCCATCCTCGGACTGATCCTCAGCATCGTCGCCAAGGTCCAGTCCGGTCGGGCCAACGTTCGCAACACCCCGGCAACCGTCGGAATCGTGCTCGGCATCATCTTCACGATCGGCTACGTAATCCTGATTATCGTGCTGGCCGTCGGGGCCGGTGCGCTCGCCAGCGAGTGCGCGACCCTCGGCTCGGGAGTTCACCACGTCAACGGCGTGACGTACACCTGCAGCTAAATCCGTGACGGGAACGCCCGCGGCCGGATGCGTCCGATCGCGGGCGTTGTCGTTTCTCCGCTTGGTCAGCCCGAGGGCTGCAGAACCACGTACGCGGCTCGAACCTGGCGCAGGTCGCCCGTAAGTACCAGGTGCACCGACTGCGCCGAGCCGGGAACGAGGGCCGAATCCACGTAGTTGTTCCCGTCGCATCGCACGCGACCCGAGCTGATGGCCGGGCCACCCGACCCCGGTGAAATCGTCCACCCGATGTGCGTGCTCGAACCGGCCCCCTCGCACGCCGCTCCGATACTGAACCCCGTCGCGTTCGCCGGCACCGCGACGGTGGTCTCCTGTGAGTCTGACGCTGTCCGGTAGACCAGCCGAGCAAGGTCTGCGGAAGTGGCGGGCGGAATGCTGAACGTGGTCGCGGGAGTTGCGGACGGGGAACCGGTTGGATGCACGACGGGCGTTGCCGCCGTGCATCCGGCCAGGCTCACCACCGCGGCTACGGCGAGTGCCGTCGCCGCGGTAACACGATGCGAGACTGCTCGCGTCACTAGGACGAGGTCTCCCAGTAGTACCAGCCCTGCGTGTGCGTCGGGACAGCGAGGACCCCACTTGCCAGCGTCGTCGTCGTGCAGTTCGAGTTGGTGCGCTTTTCGGCCCACTTGATGTAGTCGCCGTAGCTGATGTACTCAGCGTTGCCGTACTTGCCGCTGGTGATCTTGCGGGAGTACTGGTTCGTCGCCGACGTGGACAGTTCGCCCGTGAGGCTCGCGCTTACGCTGACCTGTGCCGATGCGACCACGCCGCTCACACTGACCGACGCGCCCGAAGAGATCGTCGCGGACACCGATCCCGAATAGGACTTTGTCACGGTGAGCGTTCCGCCCGGGCCATCCCGGAACACGGGAACGGTGAGGAATCGCATGTGAACAGACCCGCCGTTGGAGGTTGAGTAGTAGGTCGACTGGCAGCACACGGTGTTGGGCTGAGCGTTCGCCGCCGTTGCCGCCGGGGCGGCCTCTGCGCAGGCGGGCGTCGCGGCGTCGGCCGGCAGGGCGACGCCAATGGGAAGAGCGATTCCGAGGATGATCGCGACGGCGGAGAGATAACGCTTTCGTTGCACGGGAGGTCCAATCGTTGGGGATGCGAATACTGGGATGTGCTGGATCGGGTTCCCGCTCTTGGATGGTGGCAGAGTATTGAGTTTCCGTCATGTCGGCATTTCGGTGGACCGGTCGGTCCACCCGGATACTCACTTCGAGATCGTGACATCTGTCATGGTCAGCCGGCGCTGCGCGCCGATACCTTGGATGCATGGAACAGGCCGGCGCTGAACCCCTCATCCACATCCAGAATTTCCGGATGGACTTCGGTCGCACGACCGTCATCCGGGATCTCTCGTTCGACGTGAAGGCGGGGGAGACCTTCGGCTTTCTCGGGTCCAACGGCTCGGGCAAGACGACGACCATTCGTGCCCTGCTCGGGATCTATATCCCGACCGCGGGTGTGCTGCACATCAACGGACGCCCGTTCAGCCCCGAGGATGGCGGCAAGCTCGGCTACCTGCCGGAGGAGCGCGGCCTCTACAAGAAGGAATCCGTGATCGACGTGATGACCTACTTCGGTCGTCTCAAGGGACTGCCGAAGGCCGAGGCGACCAGTTGGTCGCTCGAGTACCTCGAGCGGGTCGCGCTCGCCGACAAGGCGAAGACCCGACTCGACAAGCTGTCGGGCGGTCAGCAGCAGAAGGTTCAGCTGGGCGTCACCATCATGAACCAGCCGGAGCTCCTCATCCTGGATGAGCCGACCAAGGGCTTCGACCCGGTCAACCGTCGGCTGCTCATGGACATCATCGACGAGCAGAAGAAGGCCGGCGCGACCGTACTGATGGTCACGCACCAGATGGAGGAGGTCGAACGGCTCTGCGACCGCGTCATCCTCCTGAAGAACGGCGAGGCCGAGGCCTACGGCACGATCCCTGCGGTGCAGGACCAGTACGGGGGCACCGTGATCCGGCTCAAGTACTCCGGCACCGTTCCCGACTCGAAGCACTACGACGTCACGCTGCGCGAGAAGAACTACGCCGAGCTGACCCTCACCGACAGCGTCGACGAGGCGGCCATACTCAAGGACCTCGTGGATGCGGGCGTGCTCGTTCGATCCTTCGTCACCAGCAAGCTCTCGCTGGATGACATCTTTCTCAAGGTCTACGGAGACCAAAACGATCTGGTGGAGGCCTAGCGATGGCACGGCACAACCTGCGAACGGTCATGTCTTTCGAGATCGTCCGCACGCTCACGAAGAAACGCTTCTGGATCGCGACGCTCATCGTCCCGGTCGCGCTCGGCGTCGTCGGCGGACTCGTCGCCCTGTCGAGTAACGCGACCGACAACAGTGTGAACTCGCAGAAGTCCGCGAAGTTCAGCTTCAGCTACATCGACGCGTCAGGTGATGTCGACCCGGCGATCGTGACCTCCATCGGCGGCACGAAGGCGAGCTCCGCGAGCCAGGCGATCGCCGACGTGAAGGCCGGCAAGCTGGATGCCTTCTTCGACTATCCGGCGGATCCCGCGAAACAACACACCAGGGTCTACGGCACCGACGAGGGGATCTTCGCCAACGGTAAGTATTCGTCGGTCGCTACACAGATTCTCGTCGCCAGCTCCCAGGCCAAAATCAACGACCCGACGCTGACGAAGCTCGTGCAGGGCAACGTGTCCGTCGACTCGACCACCTACAAGGCGGGTAAGAAGTCGAGCGGAATCAACGGCGTCATCCCGCCGCTCATCTTCCTCGTTCTGTTCTACGTCGTCATCCTGTTGCTGGGCAACCAGATGCTGACGAGCACTCTGGAGGAGAAGGAGAACAGGGTCACCGAGATGATCCTCGTCACGATGAACGCCACGACTCTCGTCGTCGGCAAGGTGCTCTCGCTGTTCATCGTCGGGGTGGTGCAGATTCTCGTGTTCGCGTTTCCAGTTGTGGTGGGATTCCTGTTCTTCCGGCAGAGCCTGAACCTGCCGAACCTGGACCTGTCCGCCCTGACGTTCAATCCGGAACAGATGATCGTCGGAGCGCTGCTGCTGCTTGGCGGGTTCGTCCTGTTTACCGGAACACTCGTCGCCGTCGGCGCCCTCATGCCGACGGTTAAGGAAGCCGGGCCGGTGTTCGGTATCATGATGGCGCTGATCTTCATCCCGTTCTACGCGGTGGCGCTGGTCGTCTCGGACCCGAGCGCACCGATTGTTCAGATCTTCACCTACTTCCCGTACTCGGCACCGGTAACCGCGATGCTGCGAAACGGGTTCGGTTCGATGAGCCTGCTCGAGTCGGCCATCGTGATCGTCGAGGTGTTCGCGATCGGCATCATCGTGCTCCAGCTCGGTGTGCGGCTGTTCCAGTACGGGTCGATCGAGTACGCGAAGAAGGTCTCGCTGAAGACGGTGTTCGCGCGAGGGCGCTGACGGGGCTTGACATATTGTTAGGTACCTGACAAATTTGTTAGGTGCCTAACAACCAAGATGAGATTGACCGCGACGCGGCCGGCGGATGGGCGAAGAAATACTTCTTCGCGAGCCGTGCGCTGCTCGAGTCGGTGCTTCGTCCATTCGATCTTGGCAATACGCAGTTCTACATCCTGTCGGTTCTCGCAACAGACGGCCCACTCGGCCAGCGCGAGCTCACTCGTCAGCTCGAGGTCGAGCGGGCGACCCTGAGCGCGATGATCAGCGCCCTCGTTCGCAAGGGGCTGATCACACAGACCGGCGCGCCCGACGACCAGCGCCAGAAGGTCCTGGACATCACTCCCGCGGGGCGGAGACTCTGGGCGAAAATCCCGAACCCGCTCACTCTCATCGCCTCCGTCGCATTCGACGGCGTCGATCCGGATGACCTGGCGACGGCACGTCGCGTACTCGTGGATGCGACCGCGCGGCTCAGCAACTACAAGAAGGAAATGAAGCAATGACAATTTTACTGACCGGAGGCACGGGGCTCGTTGGACCACGACTGCTCGTCCGCCTCGTCGAGGCCGGCATCGATGTCCGCGCGCTGGTGCGCGCGGGCAAGGACGTTCCGGATGGCGTCGAGCGGAGTGAGGGCGACATTCTCAGCCCCGAGACGCTGCCCGCTGCCGTCGACGGCGTCAGCGCGATCATCCATCTCGCCGCCGTGTTCCGTACAAGCGACGAGGACCTCGTCTGGCGGGTCAACCTCGAGGGAACGAAGAACCTCATCGCCGCAGCGCAACAGCACGCGCCCAGCGCACGCTTCCTGATGGCGAGCACCTCGAACGTCTACAACGACGACCAGGCTCGGCCGGGTCGTGAGGACGACGAGGTCAGCGATTCGCGGGCGTACCCGGCCAGCAAGATTCAGGCCGAGGCAGAGCTGCGCGCGAGCGGTCTCAATTGGGGCATTCTTCGTCTTCCCTTCATCTATGGCGACGGCGACGGGCACCTCGAGGCGCTTCCCGCTCTCGCCGGCGCTCAGAACTGGCACGCCGCCCAGAAGCTCGGCGTCGCCCACCACGCGGACATCGCGACGGCGTTCCAGCTCGCGCTGACGGGAGCGATGGACGGTCGCACCGTCAACATCGCGGACGACTCGTCCGTCACCCTCTACGAGCTCGCCGAGCTGGTCGGCTTCGACTACGCGCAGTCAGCTGAACCGCTAGCCAACCCGTGGAAGGGTGTGACCGACGTATCGCTCGCGCGCAGTCTCGGGTTCCGGCCAACCGTGCCGACCATCTACGCTGCGATACGCGAAGGCCTGCTCTAGTCTTCGATGCCGGCGGCTTGAACGACCTCGAAGCGATTGCCGTCGACATCCCGGGCCTGGAACATCACCGGCACACCCGGCCAGCGGAGCAGTTCGCCCACGGTGATCCCGTTGGACGTCAGGTACTCGTGCGTCGCGGCGGCATCCGCCGTCTCGAACCGGATGCCCGTCTCGCCGCCGACCGGGGTGTGTTCGCTCGCCGCGACGAGCGAGATCGTGACCGGGGTGGCGGGGAACCCGAGCATGATCCACCGCGAACCGAGCTGGGGGAGTGGGGCATCCACCCGCACCGCGAAACCGAGGACGTCGCGATAGAACGCGAGTGCCGCGTCCTGGTCGGAGACCGGGATGCCGATCGTCGAGATGCCGGTGATGCCGGAGTCGTTGCTGGTCATGGAGGGTCCCTTCCCATCGTGGAGCGTGGTGCTCGTCACAGAGATGACGAGTTCCCCGTGCGGCAATCGACAGGATGCGGAAATTACTCGCCGGTGAATTTCGGCGCTCGGCGCTCGGCGAACGCGGCGAACGCCTCACCGAGATCCCTGCTTGGAAGGAAAGCGGAGTTCCATGCGGCGACATAACGCAGGCCTGCTTCGACGCGGGGCGCGCGTTCCGCATCGAGCACATCCTTCACCCCGCGCACGACCAGCGGCGAGTTCGCGGCGATCTCACGGGCGAGGCCCATGGCCGCATCCCGGAGCGAGGACGCGTCGTCGTAGACGGAGTTCACCAGACCGATCCGCTCGGCGCGCGCCGCGTCGATGTCGCCGCCGGTGAGAGCCAGTTCGCGCAGGTGGCCGTCACCGATGATTCCGACGAGACGCTGCAGACTGCCTAGGTCGGCGACGATCGCCACCTTCGTCTCGCGCACGCTGAACTTCGCGGACGACGTCGCCAGCCGGATGTCCGTCGCGGCGATGAGGTCGATCCCGCCTCCGATGCACCAGCCGTCGATCGCCGAGATGATGGGGGTACGGCAGTCGGCAACCGCGGTGAGGGCTGCCTGCCATTCGCGCACCTGCGTGAGAACCCTCGTGCGCTCGGACGCGCTGGCCGTGCCGGAGCCGAGCGGCGCGAAGAGCGGGGCGACATCCTTCAGGTCCAGGCCGAACGAGAAGTTCACACCGCTTCCACCGAGGATTATGGCGCGAACGCCGGCGTTCGCGTCGAGCGCCCGGAACACCTCAGGCAGCTCCCGGAAGAACTCGAATCCCATGGATGGCTGGGTCAGGGTGACGAGGGCGACGTCTCCGTCGTGCTCGACCGAAAAAGCATTCATCCCCGCACCCTACCCGGAGCCGTATCCTGTGGAATTGTGAGCAGCGACGCGCAGGCCTTCGATCCGGACGAGATCGCGAGCGCGGTCGCGAACCTCGTATCCGAGCACTACGTCTTCCCGGAGCAGGCGGCCGACCTGTCAGGCCTCCTCCGCACGAGGATCGGTGCCGGTGACTATCGGTCCGTCTCGGAACCCGCGGAACTGGCGACAATCCTGACGACGGACCTGCAGTCGACTAATGGTGATCGGCACCTCCGCGTGCTGCACACCGCCGAACCGGTCGCGGACCTGGCCGACGAGGACGAAGAGCTCGCCGTGTGGACGGCACGGGCGGATGCGGATTCCGGCGGCATCGCGAGGGTAGAGCTCCTGCAGGGCGAAGTCGGACTGGTCGAGCTCCGCCCCATCATCTACCCGGCCGAACTCGTGGCCGACCGAATCGCCGAGGCGATGACCATCGTGGGCGACGCCTCCGCGCTGATCCTCGATGTGCGGAACTGCGTCGGCGGAAGCCCGGACACGGTCGCACTGATCTGCAGCTACGTGTTCGACGACAAGCCCGTGCACCTGAACTCGATGGTGGACGGGTCGGGTGCGGAGACGAGCCAGTCCTGGACGCTCGCGTCCGTGCCGGGCCGACGCTTCGGCGGCGAGAAGCCCGTGGCGGTGCTCGTCGGTTCCGACACGTTCTCCGGCGGCGAAGAGCTCGCCTACGACCTCCAACAGCTCGGCCGCGCGACGATCGTGGGCGAGCAGACGGGCGGTGGCGCGCACCCCCGGGTTGGTTTTCGCGTGTACGCAAACCTCGAGGCCACGATCCCCGTGGCTCGCGCGAGGAATCCGGTCTCCGGGACGAACTGGGAACTCATCGGCGTCACGCCCGACATCCCGATCGCCGGTGACCGTGCGCTGGACCGGGCTCTCGAGCTACTCTCCGACTGAACGATCCAGTCGGGCGACGCCGATCTTCGAGTCCGCCATTCCGTAGAACACGAAGCGCTGCCCCTCGATCTCCTCGATCGCGGTCGGGAAGACGACGTTCGGAACGATGCCGCTCCGCTCCTCCTCGGTCTCCGCGGCGAGCAGCGGTTCGCTGGTGCGGGCCAGGACACGAGAGGGATCGTCCGCGTCGAGGATCATGGCGCCCGCCGAATAGTTGACGCCGGGCTGCTGGTCGGTGTGCGGAATGAGCTCGCCCGTCACGCCGTGGTGCAGCAACAGCCAGCCCTCCTCTACTCGGATGGGCGGCGGTCCGCTGCCGATCTTCAGTTCCTCGAACGGGAATTCCGGTGCGGCGAGAAGCCGACTCTGTCCCCAGAACGCCAGTCGGCTCACATCGCGCTCGACTTCCTCGACCGGGATGTACGCGATCCAGATGCTCTGCCGCGTGTCCTCGACGCCCGAGGGGACGCGAACGCCCTGCCCGGGTTTGATCTCATCGAGGTCCCACATCGGCCGATGCAGGACGGCGAAGCTCTCCACGCCGTCGGGTGCGGTCACCGGCTCGGGAAAGAACACCGTGTCCTTGTTGTGGAACAGGTTGAGATCCGCGTCGAGGCCGTCGTCGTATGCGAAGAGCGCGGGTCCGAGACGCGCCCACTCGCGCAAATCGGTCGAGGTCGCGATCGCGGTCTTCGGCCCGAGCGGCCCATAGGCGACATACGTCATGACGTGCAGGCCGAGCCGCGGGATGTACGTCACCCTCGGATCCTCGACGCCCGCGTTCGACGCACCGTGCTCCCAACCGCGATCGGGTTCGAGAACGATTCCCTCACGCTCGACCCCCACCGGGATGCCGTGCTCGATCGTCACGCGCGCGAGCCCGACGCGACTGATGTTGCCGGTCGCGACGAGCCGGGGCAGCAGGTAGAGCGTGCCGTCGCGTGCGTGTCCCGAGCCTGGATTCAGCACCCCCTCGGCCTCGAGATCATTTCCCGGTTCGGGCGTCATGACGACGCCCGCCCTGGTCAGTGTGTACGGAAACTGGCTGGAGTTACTCACGATCTATCTATCCCTTAACGCCGGATCCGATATCGGTCGAGACGAAGTAGCGCTGGAACACGATGAACAGGATGACCACGGGTGCGGCCAGCACCGCGGCTCCGGCCAGCGCCGCGCCGAACGGGTTGGTCGCCGTGTTTGCAACGTTGCTGATGTAGTTGGCCAGCGACACCGCGAGCGGCTGGATGGCGGCGTTCTTCGTGATCAGGAACGGCCACAGGAACTCGTTCCACGGCCCGATAAACGTCAGCAGTACCGCCGTGATGAGAGCTGGGCGCACGAGCGGCAGCGCGATCCTGCGCAGCACCTGGAACTCACTAGCGCCGTCGATCCTCGCCTGCTCGAACATCTCCCGCGGGAGTTGCAGGAAATACTGCCGGAAGATGATGACCGCGGTCGAGTTGATCGCGAAGGGCAGGATCATCCCGAGATAGTTGTCGGCGAGTCCGTAGTCGCGCGCGATCAACACGTAGAGCGGGATGATCAGCAACTGGAACGGCACCACCTGCACCAGCAGTGCGAGTGCGAACGTCACCCCGCGCCCGCGCCACTGCAGTTGGGCGAGGGCGTAGCCGACGAGCACACCAAAGACCATGGTGCACAGGAGTACCCCGATGGTGAAGATGCTCGAGTTCAGCAACCCCTGGAACAGGTTGATGCTCTTGTTGATCTCGGTGTAGTTCGTGCCGCTGATGTTCGCCGGGTTGGGGAGCAGGCCGCCGACCGTAGTGTCGAGCTTCGTCTGCAGCGACCCGATGATCATGTAATAGAACGGGAACAGGAAGACCACGGCGCCCAGCCCGAGAACGACGCCGCGCAGGATGGTCTGGCCGCGCGACATCCGCGGGTCAGCGTTGCGCACTCGCCGACTCGAGCGCTTCGGTCGCGCCGATGTGATCGGAGTCTCGAGGTCGGCCATCGCCTCGGTCTTCTCTTCGGAGTAGCTGCTCATGTCAGTCCTGCCTTCCCGCGAAACGATTCTGGAAGAACGCGATGATCAGCACCAGGATGACCAGGATCACGCCGATCGCGGCCGCGACGTCCGGCTGTCCCTGCTCGATGCCCTTCTGGTACATGATCAGTACGGGTGAGGCAGATGCCCCGTCCGGACCACCGCCGTTGGTCAGCAGGTACGGCTCGGTGAAGAGGTTCGCGCCTGTAACCGTCGAGACGAGCAGCACGAGCAGGGTTGCCGTCCGCACTCCCGGCACTGTCACCGAGAAGAAGCTGCGGACCGATCCCGCACCATCCGTCGAGGCGGACTCGTAGAGTTCCTTCGGCACGTTTTGAAGCGCTGCCAGATACAGCAGGATGTAGAACCCGAGCTGCTTCCATGTCACGAACAGCGCGATGATCGGCATGGCCCAGCTCGAATTGATCAGCCACGACGGGCTCGGTGCGAGCGGGCCGAGGATGTGGTTCACAAGGCCGTTCCCGTTGAACAGGAAGCTCCAGATCGCGACGACCGCGATGCTGGCCGTGACGTACGGGATGTAATAGCTGACCCGAAGGAACGTCTTGGCGTGCACGACCTTGTTCAGCGCGGTCGCGAGGACCATCGACAGCACCACCGTCAGCGGCACATTGATGATCAGGAAGATCCCGACGTTGCCGAACGAGCGGATGACCGCGGGGTCAGTGACCGCCGTGACGTAGTTGTCGAACCCGACCCACGGTCGCGAAACCTTCGCCCCCGGCGCCGCAAAGAAGAAGTCGTGGAAGGAGATCCATACCGAGTACAGCACCGGGTACGCGAAGACCGCGAGCACGAAGATGAGGTACGGGGCGCTGAACAGGAGGCCGAGCGGATTCCGCCCGAGTGGTCGCCAGCCGCGATGGCGCGTTCCACCCGTCGCATCCTTTACGGGTCCGCGTCCCGCGGAGGCCGCACTCGCGGGTCGATCGATCGTTGTCGTCATTGCGGCCTCCTACGGCTGCGTCTCGATGAGGTTGAGCTTGGCCGCGGAGGCCGCGAGGGACGCCTTCAGGTTGCCGCCCTGGAAGATCACCGACTGGGACCACGAGTCCCGGAAGAACTGCAGCTCCTCGATGGCGTTGGGCCCGGGCGGATCCTCGACGGTGCGCGACGCCTGGTCGCCGAACGCCTGGTACGACGGGTTCGCCTTGAAGTAGGAGGCGTACGTCGTCGCGAGATTCTTGCGCAGCGGCATTTGCCCCGTGATCGAGAGGAGCTTGGCATCCGAGGCGCTGCTGGTGGAATACTTCAGGAAGTCCCACGCGGTCGCCTGGTTGGTGCAGGCCGAGTAGAGGCCGATGTTCTTCGCGTCGCTGAAGGTCCAGGTCTTCGCAGCCGTCGTGCCGTTCTTGGTCGGGACGGGGACCGAGCCCCAGTTGACCTTGCCCTTGTAGGTTGCGACCGCCCAGGGTCCGACGATCGCCATCGCGGCCTGGCCATCCGCGAACGCGTCGCCCGCGTACGCCTCCTGACCGGCCAGCTTGTCTTTGTACATGGTCGACCAGAACTGGGCGACATCCAGCCCCGCCTGGTTGTCGAAGGTCGCCTTCTTGTTCTTGATCAGGAGGTCGCCACCAGTCTCAGCCGCGTAGAGCGGATAGAAGTCGAAGTTGCTCTGGAAGTACTCGCTCGTCGGCGCGGGAAGGATGGCGTGCGGCGCGACCTTCGCGGCCACGAGTTTCTTGGACGTCGCGATGAACTCCGCGTACGTTGCGAGCTCCGGATGGTCGGGGTCGAGCCCCGCCTTCTTGAACAGGGTCTTGTTGTAGAAGATCACGACCGGGTTCGACTTCCATGGCATCTGGAAGAAGTCGCCCTTCGAATCCTTGTACTGGTCGGCGACGGCGCCGCTGCGCGCCTCGATGTAGGCGGCGCCACCCGGGAACTTCGACAGGTCGACGAGACCGCCCTGCTTTTGGAATTGGCCAACCGCAGCGGGGGCCGTGTTGTAGATCAGGCACGGCGCGTTACCCGCTGTGATCGAGGCGCCGATTACTTCCTCGCTGGTCTTGCCCGCAGGGATCTCCTGACCCGTGACCTGTTCGTCCGGATGGGTCTTATTCCAGGACGCAACGATTTGCTTGCCCCAGGTGACCTCCTGCGCATTATTCGAGTACCAGATCTTGATCGGGCCGTGGGAGGTGAGCGCGCCCGGACCGGGGCCACCCGAGGTTCCGCAGCCCGCCAGAAGCAGAGCTCCCGCCGCGAAAACTGCAGTGCTGAAAATCAGTCGACGTCGCACGGGTTACTCCTATCGAGCCGACCGACAACGGTCGACTCTTCGACCGTATGGCGCTGGGGTTGACCGGGATAGGTCTTGACAGGGGACGCCCTAGCATGGAGCGGTGCCGAGCAGACTCCGTCAATCCCCGGGGGCCAGGATTGGCCTCTCCATCGCGGTAGCGACCGGGCTTTACGGGATCTCGTTCGGCGCCCTCTCGGTCGCCTCGGGCCTGAGCGTGCTTCAAACCAGTGCGCTCAGCCTTCTGCTGTTCTCGGGCGGGTCCCAGTTCGCGTTCATCGGCGTGATCGCCGGCGGCGGCAATCCGATCGCGGCGACCGGCGCCGCCGCGCTCCTCGGCATTCGCAACGCTGTCTACGGAATGCAGCTGAACGCCCTGCTCGAGCCTCGCGGCTGGCGCCGATTCGCGTCCGCTCAGTTCACCATCGACGAGTCGTTCGCCACCAGTACCGGGCAGACCGATCCCGTCGAACAGAAGCGCGGCTTCTGGTTCGCCGGCGTCGGGATCTTCGTACTCTGGAACATTTTCACGCTCCTGGGGGCGCTCGCGGGCAGCGCGGTCGGCGACCCTAAAAACTGGGGACTGGATGGCGCCGCCGTGGCGGCCTTCCTCGCGCTGCTCTGGCCCCGCCTGAAATCGCGCGAGGCCGGCGCGATCGCGATCGTCTGCGCACTCGCGACGGTTCTCGCGATCCCGTTCGTTCCGCCGGGAATCCCGATCCTCGTCGCGGCGGTCGTCGCCGCGGCCATCGGATGGTTCGGTTACCGGCGCGAGGAGGAGACCGAGTGACCCTCTGGTTCTGGATCATCGTCGCGGGGATCGTCGCGTTCTTCACCAAGCTGTTCGGCTACCTCGTGCCGCGGGCCTGGCTGAAGAATCCGCGCGTCCTGCGGATCGCGAGCACCCTGACAATCGGACTCCTGGCCGCGCTGACCGCGGCGAACACGTTCGCGAACGGCCAGCATCTCGTACTGGATGCCCGGATCGGGTCGCTCGTCGCCGCGGTGATTGCACTGTTACTGCGCGCCCCGTTCCTCGTCGTCGTCATCGTGGGGGCGCTCGCCGCAGCCGGGCTGCGACTGCTGGGCTTTCCCTGAGGCAGCGAGCAACGTGATCCCCGCATTCGTGCTGAGACACAATCGAACCGAATCACGTTCCTAGGGGAATCCATGCCATCCGATCGGATGCTTCCGACCCAGGAGGCCTACGACCTCCTCGACCTGACCCGCGACTTCGCCGACCGGGAGCTTGCTCCGATCGTCGACGAGTACGAGCGCGACTCCCGCTACCCGGAGGGTCTCTTCGCCAAGATGGGCGAAGCGGGCCTGCTCGGCCTTCCGTACTCGGAGGAGCACGGCGGAGGCGGCCAGCCCTACGAGGTCTACCTCCAGGTCATCGAGGAGCTCGCCAGTCGCTGGGCCGCAGTCGCAGTCGCGACCAGCGTTCACGTGCTCGCCTGTGCGCCTCTCGTCAACTTCGGCAGCACGGCGCAGAAGGACCGCTGGCTCCCCGACATGCTTGAGGGCCGGGTGATCGGCGGCTACAGCCTGTCCGAACCGCAGGCCGGATCGGATGCCGCTGCGCTGACCTGCCGCGCCGACGCCAGCCCGGAGGGATACCTCATCACCGGGACCAAGGCCTGGATCACCCAGGGTGGTCGCGCCGACTTCTACTCGCTTTTCGCCCGGACCAGCCCCGGGTCGAAGGGCGTCTCCTGCTTCCTCACGCCCGGACAGGTCGAGGGTCTCGAGTTCGGACTCCCCGAAAAGAAAATGGGACTGCACGCGATCCCGACGACCGCCGCCCACTGGGACGGTGCGTTCCTCGAGGGGAACCGGCTGATCGGCGAAGAGGGTCAGGGACTGCAGATCGCGTTCAGTGCCCTGGATTCCGGACGTCTCGGCATTGCCGCGGTCGCCACCGGCCTCGCGCAGGCCGCGCTCGACCTCGCGGTCGACTACGCCCACGAGCGCACGGCCTTCGGTAAGAAGATCTTCGACCACGAGGGGCTCGGGTTCATGCTCGCCGACATGGCGGCCGCCGTCGACTCGGCCCGCGCGATGTATCTGGATGCGGCGCGACGTCGCGACGCTGGGCGTCCGTACAGCCGGCAAGCGTCCGTGGCCAAACTGATCGCGACCGACGCCGCAATGAAGGTCACGACAGACGCCGTGCAGGTTCTCGGGGGCTACGGGTACACGACGGACTTCCCGGTCGAGCGCTACATGCGTGAGGCGAAGATCACCCAGATCTTCGAGGGCACCAACCAAATTCAGCGACTGGTGATCAGTCGGGGTCTCGCTCGCTCGCAGCCCAAGTCCGAGCAGCGCAGAGCCCGCAACGAGCCTGATCTGGCTCCGCTTCGCTAGAGGCCTAGCGGCCCTTCCAGACCGGCGGGCGCTTCTCCGCAAACGCGGCCGCGCCCTCCGCGGCATCCTCCGAGGCGAACACGATGGCGATGGCCTCCTCGATCTGGCGCTTCGCCCCATCGGTCCACGCCGACTCCGTCGTCAACGCCGCCGCGAGTCGTTTGGTCGTGCGGATGGAGACGGGTGCGTTCGCCGCAATGGTTTCGGCGAGCTGGAGAGCGGTGTCGAGTACAGCCTCGGCGGGAACGAGCTCGTTGACCAGTCCCCAGCGGTGCGCGTCCGACGCGGACATCGGCTGGCCCGTCAGCAGCATTCGCATTCCCACCTTGGGCGGGACCTGCTGCAGGATGCGCGGAACCCCGGCTCCCGCAGCGAACAGTCCGCGCGTCACCTCCGGCAGTGCGAAGCGCGCGTCATCCGCGGCCACGACCAGGTCGCATCCGAGCGCGAGTTCGAAGCCCCCGCCGAAGGCGAACCCGCGGACGGCCGCGATGACGGGTTTCGACGTGAAGTGCCCGGTGAAGCCACCGAATCCCCACTCCGCGTGATCGGCCGGAACGACGGGCTCGCCGGCGGCGAAGGCCTTGAGGTCCATGCCCGCGCAGAAGGCGGCGCCGGCACCGGTGAGGACCCCGACTCGCAGTTCGTTGTCGGCTTCGAGGGTCTCGATGGCTTCGCCGAGCATCAGGGCCGCTGCCGCGTTGAGGGCATTGCGCGAGTCCGGGCGGTTGAGCGTGATGATGAGCACGTGACCCCGCACCTCGGTCAGGACCGGTGATTCGTCGCCGCTCACTGGGGTGCCATCCGGAGGGCGCCATCCATGCGGATCGTCTCGCCGTTGAGGTAATCGTGCTCGACCACCATCAGTACGAGCTGCGCGTATTCGTCCGGCCGGGCAAGGCGCTTGGGGAAGGGAACTCCTGCGGCGAGTGATTCGTTGACCTCAGGCCCGAGCGCCGCGAGCAGGGGCGTGTCGACGATGCCGGGGGCGATCGTGTTCACGCGGATGCCGTAGCGAGCAAGATCGCGAGCGGCCGGAAGCGTCATCCCGACCACGCCACCCTTGGAGGCGGCGTATGCGATCTGGCCGATCTGTCCCTCATAGGCCGCGACCGACGCGGTGTTGACGATGACGCCGCGCTGGCCCTCCCCGTCCGGTTCGGTTTCGGCGATGCGCTCGGCGGAGAGCCGGAGCACATTGAACGTGCCGACGAGGTTCACCTCGATGGTCTTACGGAACAGGTCGAGCTGGTGCACGCCCTTGGACGAGAGGATGCGCTGGGCCGGCGCGATGCCGGCGCAGTTCACGACCAGGCGAACCGGCGGATCGTCTTCGCCGATCGTAGCGAGCGCGGCGGCGACGGATTCCTCACTCGTCACGTCGCAGCCGACCATACGGAGCCCGTGGATATCACCGCCGTGAGCCTCGACGGCGGTGGGGAGATCGAGGCCGAGGACGGAGGCACCCTTCCCGATTAGCGCTCGAGCGGTTGCGGCGCCGAGCCCGGAGGCGGCTCCTGTCACTATGGCGGTTGTTGCGCCGATCTGCATGGAGGCTCCTTCGCACCGAATAGCCGCCCACGAGGACGGCCTCGAAAAATGTTACCCGTAGAGTTCGAGGCCATTTGGTGGAAGCCTGACAGCATGATGACGATCTACGACGCCGCGGGCGGTGCCGCGGGGATGACCCGGCTGGCGACCGCCTGGCACGTGCGAGCAATCGCCGACGATGTGGTCGCCCACGCGTTCAGTCATGGTTTTCGCGAGGACCACATCGAACGTCTGGCTGACTACTGGACCGAAGCGCTTGGCGGGCCAGCGCTGTACTCGAGCAAGTTCGGGTCCGAGTCTTTCGTTGTGAGGGAGCACAGCGGTCACGGCGAACATGTCGAGATGGATGACCGTGCGATCGACTGCTTCGATCAGGCCCTCGTCGATGTCGGCCTGGACGCCGATCCTCGCCTTGCCAAGGTACTGCACGACTATTTCGAATGGGCGACGCGGCGACCCATGGCCGAATATCCACGCGATGTCGCCGACGTGCCAGATGGACTCGCGTTCCCGCGCTGGTCGTGGGATGGACTGGTCGCTGCGGCGGGCTAGCTCTCGGCCGGGAACGGCGTCGCCGCGAGCAGACCCGCGAGGTGCACCGCATTGACGGCCGCCATGTGGGTCGCCGACGTGACGCTGTCCGGAGTCTTCGGCAGATCCTTGTAGTCGACCTTCGCCATCGCCTCCCCGTTCCAGTAGGTCGAGGCCTGCGAGGCCACGCTGAATCCGACGTCGTTGAGGGCCTGGAGGAGTTCGGCGACGATCTGGTGCGCGCCGTCTTCGTTGCCCACCACTCCGACGATCGCGACCTTGCCAGCAACGTCGGGGCGGCCGTTCTCATCCGTCTCGCCGAGCTCAGCGTCCAGACGCTCCAGCACCTGGTTCGCGATGCTTGACGGATGACCCATCCACGTCGGCGTCGCCAGAACGAGGATGTCGGCGGCCAGGATCTTCGCGCGGATGTTCGGCCACTCGTCGCCGCCGCCCATGTCGGTTTCGACGCCCGGGCGCACATCGAAGTCGACGACGCGCACGGACGACCCCGTCACACCGAGTTTGTCGAGCTCGGCGAGAAGCTGGCTCGCGAGGAGTTCGCTACTCGACTCGGTCGGCGAGGGCTTCAGGGTGCACACGAGTGCGACCGCGGTCAGGTTATTGTTCGGGTTCGTAGCCATGAATCCAGCGAACACGGGCATCCGGACCCCGGCAACCCGCTGGCGGCGGCCAGGTCGACTGGTGTAAGGCGAGGGGTGTCCGGTGCCAGCGGACAATAACCGCCGGCACCGAACCGTTGATCACGACGCGACAGTCTGCTTGTCGCTACCCGTGAAGCTGCTGCTCCTGGTTGGTGAAGCTGATGTGATCGGCGTCGATTCCGACGAGACCGAGGTTCACTCGCAGGAGCTGTGATGGGAGCTCGCTGCTGGGTGGCGGGGTTTCGTCCGTCCCGAGCGTGAGCCCGAGACCGCCGACGGTAGTTCCGGTCACCGAGTCCAGGTACGCGACCACGTGACCGCTCACCACCATCTGTCCCGCCGTTGTGACAAGCGACGGACCGGTCGCGCGCCGCACATCCAGCAGGAAGTTGTTGATTGTGATGCTGTCGGCGGCCAGTCGAATGACGGGCACCCGGTTGCCATTCGCCAGCGGAATCGTGACGAGCGTCACCGACTGCAGTCCGGTGAACGACAGTGACGAACCACCCAGCTGGGCCGCGGGCAGCGTCATTACCGGCGCGTTCGGATCATCGAGGATGGACAGCACGCCACCGCCGGTGGCTGTCGATCCACCGCCGAGAAGTCCGCCCAGCAAGCCACCTGACGGCTTGGTCGGCGTCGGCGTTGGGGTCGGCGATGGCGTGCTGCAGTTCATGAGCAGCGGAATGCAGAGCGCTTCGGGGGCGGACCCCGGAACCCTCGCCGCCCCGATTCCGAAGAAAGCGAGGAACAGGACGAGTGCTGCAGCGCCGCTTACCGGCGCCCTCCTAAAGGGCGCGGCTCCGCGGGCACCTTCTTTGTCATCCACGAGACGATCAGGATGCCTCCGATCGAGCCGAGCAGCATTCCGATGAAGAAGCCGCCCAGATTCACCCCGATCAGCGAGTAGACGGCAATCACCAGGGTGATCACGCCGTAGAAGATGCGGTGCTGGGGCATGAGCATCGCCAGCAGCCCGAGGAGCACCAGGGCGATCGGGATGACCGTCGCCTGGAAGCCCTCGACGCCGACCTGAACGTGGATGTGACCCACGTCCAGCTGGCCAGAGAAGAACATCTCGATGCCGGCAAGGATGACGAGCATCCCGCCAACGAACGGACGCTTCGCGGCCCAGGCCCGGAATTGGGCGCGGTTCTGCTCGCGGACAGCCTTCTTCGCTGCGTACGAACGCGGATTGAGAACGTGGTCAGCGAGGTTGCCGATACTCATTTAGAAACACCCCTTGCTGCCATCGGTCAGCTGCACGTGCATCCCGTTCAGGGTGAACACGGCCGCCTGCGTCGACCAGGCGGTCTGCTGCAGTCCCGCGATCTTGATGGAGTCGGCGTCCTGCGCAAAGTCGCCAGCCGTTCCCTTGGCTGCGGTGTTGACGCGTGAGGCGTCGACGCCGATGCGGATGTTGTTGAAGCTAGCGTCACCCTTCAGATCGGTCATGCCGATTTGGAGTCCGGTCGCTGTGGCAGGCTTGCCGCCGCCACCCGCGGTGATGAGCATCCCAACCTTGCCGAGCGGTGTCTCGGTGACGACCGACTGGCAGAGGTTTGCGAGGCTCGCCTGTCCGATGTTCGCGATAGCAACCTGGTGCTGACCGCCGGCGGTGTCCGTCGTGACGCCCGCGTACTGCGAGAACGACGTGCCGTCGAGCTGCGATGCACTGATCTGGAACTGGCTGCCGGACACCGCGAATGAGACGGGTACGGCGCCGTTTGCGACACCACCCAATAGAACGGTGGCAACTACTGCGACCGGTACCGCGGTGAGCACAATGCGTCCCGCGTGCGTTCCGGTTAGCTTGTTGAGCTTCATGAATCCTCCTTGATCCCAGACGGAGTGAAAAAACACTCCTTGATTGGGAGACCGGGGCCGGCAGGGGGTATGACGCTCGTTCGGGGGACAATCTCAAATTTGTGGCTAACTCACAACTGAGCGCAAGTTTCCCGGGCTCGGCTGTGCGATACCGCAATCTGAGTCGGATTCTCGCGGCATAATTCAAACCATGGTGGCGAAATCGTCGAGATCGAATGTGGATGCGGCCGGTGGCGCTCGCGAGAGCCCCTGGTGGTTCCTGGTGCGGCCATCCGTGATCTACGGCACCGTGATCGTGAGCGCGGTCATCGTCGCTGCGGCGGACGACGATCCCGACCTGGATCTCGTGTTCCTCACGCTCGGAACGATCGCGATCGTGTGGGTCGCGCACGTGTTCAGTGAGATCATCGCGGGCGAGCACACGGTGACGAACCCGCCAACCCCCTTCAGCCTTGTGCTTCGACACGCGATGGTGCACGGCGCGGGACTTCTGGTCGCGGCGATCCTGCCGATCGTCTGCCTGCTGCTCGGCGCCTTTGGCGTCCTTCCGCACGCTGTCGCGTACTACTCCTCACTCGGTGTGGGGGTGCTGTCGATGGGTGTGCTCGGCTGGTTCGTGTTCGCCCATCGCGGCAACCGCTGGCCCGTCCGGTTGCTTGGCGCGATCGGGACCGCGCTCCTCGGCGCCGGAGTCGTGGCGCTGAACGGGGTAATCCACTAAAGCAAGCCCTAGTCAACGCGAACGCCCGGTCGATAGCTTCGACCCATGGTGGACAAGAAGAGTTCGAAGGCGGCGTCGAAATCGAACGCGAAGCAGCCGACAAAGCCGGACATGCCGGACGATGTCGACGAGCACGTCGGATGGTTCGACCGCTTCGCCGACGGAGCGTCGAAACTCGTCAGTCGCGCCGCGTTCTTCGCGTTCTGCGTTGCGCTTGTGGTCGTCTGGGCGCCGTCGATCGCGATCATCCACAGCATCAGCACGTGGCAACTCATCATCAACACTCTGACCACGATCATCACGTTCCTGTTGGTCGCCCTGATCCAGAACACCCAGGAGCGATCGAACAACGCGATCCAGGCCAAGCTCAACGCGATTGCCGACGCCCTGAGTGACTACATGGTGTCGGAGGGCCTCGAAAAGGATGCGGCGGAGCTGAGATCCGCGGTGGGGCTCGAGGACCGCGAATCGAGCGACGGTAAGTAGCTACTTGCGCCAGCGCGAGTTGCGGCGCTTCACCTGCTTTTCGAGTGCCCGGAAGTTGATATCGAGCAGCGCGCGCACGCGGGCATCTTTTTCGGCCGCGTAGCTGGCGTCGCTCTTCACCATCGCGGATGCGAGCAGCCGCGATTCGATCGCTCCGCCCACCTCCGCCCATGCCTGTAGTCGGGCTCGTTCCGCGAGTTCCGCGACGAAGTCGTCGTCCTGGCTGAGTCGTTCGAGCTCGGCGGCCAGCATCACGTGGATGACACCGCGTTTAGTCAGCGTGGGATGATCGTCCACCTGGTAGCCCTCCGAGTTGTCGCGCGGGCCGCGCGGCGTCTGCACGTCAACCGACAGCTGCTGCACACGCTGGGCGTTCGCCTCGTTCTCGGTCGCCAGCTCGAGCAGCTCACGTCGAACGCTCGCCTGCACGTTTCCGGGATCGAACGCGGATCCATCGCGGATGGCTTCGACGATGATGTAGTTCTTTGCATCCATCGTGACGGCGGCGCTCGCGATCAGCACGCCCTCATCCACCGAGCGTTCGATCGAGGCGGGCCGAACTACGGGAGTCTGAGCCGGGGCGTCGGAGGGCGCGACGGCACGCGGTGCGAACCTGCTCTCGATGCCGGAATTCTCGGCCATGTGCTTACCCCTGCCCTACGACCAATTTTACGGATGTTAGCCTTCCTGCATGACGCCGCAGGAGATCGCTAACCTGACGCATCTGCGCCGGGCGCACGACCTCATCGATCGCGATTACGCGAAGCCGCTCGACGTACCGACCATGGCCGCGCGCGCTCTCATGTCCCCGGCCCATTTCTCGCGGCAGTTCCACGCCGCCTATGGCGAGACCCCCTACAGCTACCTGATGACCCGTCGGATCGAGCGGGCAATGGCACTGCTTCGTGACGGCGCGTCCGTGACGGATGCCTGCATCGCCGTCGGGGCGACCTCGCTCGGATCGTTCAGTACCCGATTCACCGAACTGGTCGGGATGACGCCGAGCGCGTATCGCGCCGCCGAACACCCAGCCGTGTCGGCAATGCCGAACTGCGTCGCGAAGCAGCGGACGCGTCCTCGTCGAGCCGCGGTCGCTGCCTAGACCTACAGCGCGACGAACCGAGCAGGATTCGAGAAGCGCCTGCGAATGCGCGCTGTCTAGAGTGGCCGCATGACGATCTCACTCCACTTCTGCAATGTCAGTGTCAATGACGTCGACGAGGCGGTCGCGTTCTACCGCGACGCGCTCGGGCTCGACGTTCTCAATAACGTGGAGTCGGGCGGGTTCCACTGGGTGACCGTGGGCAACGCGGACAAGCCGGGCGCGCAGATTGTTCTGTCGGAGCCGCACGCGGGACGTTCGCAGGCGGACGGCGACGCCCTCCAGGAGCTCGTCACGAAGGGTGTCATGCCGCTCCTCGTGTTCGGAACCGATGACGTCGACGCAGCGTTCGAGCGAGCGCAGGCGACCGGCGCCGAGGTTCTGCAGGAGCCAACCGACCAGGCCTGGGGTCCGCGGGACTGTGCATTCCGCGATCCCTCCGGCAACACCATCCGGATCTGGCAGGTCTCTTAGGTCACGAAGTCGAGCACGCCGACGAGCGGCCCGGGAGCCCTCTCGAGTTCGACGCCGGCGGTGAGGGCCTCCGCATAGCGTGCCTTGCGGCCGCCGATCGTCCCGAAGAATCGGTGCAGTTGCTGCTCGGGTGCTCGGCCACGATGGAACGGCTGGTTCTGAAAGACGCGGAAGGCGGCGAGATCACCTTCTCGCTCGAGGACCCGCTCCGTGCCCTCCACCTCCAGGCTGCGGATCAGTTCATCCTCGAGATCCCGAACGCAGACGAAGAAGCCCAGCTCTTCGAGATCGGCGCGCCCCGGACCCGCGACGATTCCGGCTCGTTCGAGAGCACCACGGAAGTAGCGCTCCTCGCCGATGTCGCAGAGGCCGGCCAGGCGAAGGTTGGCTCCGGCCGGTCCGAACTCCGCAATCGCTTTCGAGGCGTTCGTCACACCGCCCAGCGAGACCACACGAACCCCGTCGAGGTCCTGGCCGCGTCGCCGGGCGAGCGACTCGATCGCGATGCGGTCGCTGTTCCCTTCGACGAGGAGAACGGTCTGCATCTCCCCAGTGTCGCCGGAAATCGGTGGTCGTGCGCGGTCCTCGGACGGTGGGTACAGACGGTTCTGGCCCCGAGCACCCAAACGACACGGGCGAGCGCGACGGATATATGGTGAACTGTGCTCGCGGCCGTCGAGCGGAATTGGATGGCGATACCGATGTACTGGTTCCTCAAGTACCTCGTGGTCGGCCCGGTGCTGCACCTGTTCTTCCGAATCCGAATCGAGGGCCTCGAGAACCTGCCGAAGCAGGGACCGATCATCATGGCCAGCAATCACCTCTCCGCCATCGACTCCTTCTTCCTTCCCATCGCGCTGCCCCGTCGGCTGACATTCCTGGCCAAGGCCGCGTACTTCCACGGCAAGGGGCCGGTCGGTTGGTTCGTGCGCAACTTCCTGCTCGCGGTCGGACAGATCCCGATCGACCGCTCCGGCGGAGCCGCATCGAGCGACTCCCTTAATACGGGGCTCGCGGCGCTCGCGCAGGGCAAGGCACTCGGCATCTATCCGGAGGGCACGCGCAGTCCGAACGGAAACCTCTACCGGGGCAAGACCGGGATCGCGCGAATGGTGCTGGCCGCCGGCGTGCCGATCATCCCGGTCAGTATCAGCGGCACCCCGAAGATCTTCCCCAAGGGAAGCAAGGTCGTGCACTTCCCCCGAATCACGGTGACGATCGGCGACCCGCTGGACTTTTCGCGTTTCGCCGGACTCGACAACGACCGCTTCATCCTTCGGGCGGTGACCGACGAGGTGATGCTCAACATCCTCGCGCTCGGCGACCAGGAGTACGTCGACACGTACGCGTCGAACGTCAAGAACAACTCCGACTTCGATCCGCAGCGCGAGCTGGACGACGCCGTCCGGTCCTAACCCAACTATTCGACGACGGGCTGGGTCTCCACCGCCAGGTTAGAGATCAGCGGCGAGTTCATTTCGCCGGTCATCCGCTGGCTCTCGCGTCGCAGGTCGAGCTGCACCATCACCAGTGCGGCGAGATCTTCGAGGTTCGCGAGTTCGACCTCGGTGACCTCGTGGGGCTTGGTGTCGAACACGCTCAGCGTGCCGATGACGTCGCCGCCGTCGCGCCGCAGCGGGACCCCGGCGAAAAATCGCAGCCCGGCCTCGCCCGTGACGAGCGGGCTGCTTCGCACAGACTCGTCCAGCAGCGCGTCCTCGATGACCACGGTTTGCTGCGGCAGTGGACCGGGTGTCGTGAGGTCGACCTGGCGAAGGATGTGGTCGACTTCGGCACCGAAGTGCGACTTCAGCCAGACCCGGTCGTTGTCGAGCACGCTGACCATGGCGATGGGCGCAGCGAACAGGCGGGCCGCGAGTGCGGTGACCCGGTCGAGCGCCATATCCGGGTAGGTGTCCAGGTAGGCCGAGCGTAGAGCATCGGACTCCGCGGGTCCGGTCGGGGCGAGAAGCGGAACGTCGATGTCCTTGTGGCGGGCGCTCTCCCCGATGACCAGCTGCCGCAGCGAGGCTACGAGTTCGCGGGGCTGCGGTCGATCGGATGGCTTTCGCGCCGTCATCGCCGAGAGCAGCGTCTGCCAGTGGGCGGGCAGGTCCTCCGGGATTACCGGATTGCGGGTCACTCGGGCGACGGCCGACTCGACGATCGACCCCGGATACTCGACCCGGCGAGTGAAGCACTCGAGCAGAACGAGTCCGAGCGAGTAAACGTCGCTCTGGATGCCGACGGTAGCTCCGGCGGCCTGCTCGGGGCTGAGGTAGGCGGCCGTTCCGGTCGTCGCGCCCTCGCGGGTCATCCGCTCCATGTCCTCGCTGAGCGCGATCCCGAAGTCGCTCAGCTTTGCGCGCGCTCGCGGAGCACCGTTGCCGTAGTCGACGAGCAGGATGTTGGACGGCTTGATGTCCCGGTGCACGACGTTGTTGCTGTGCACGTATTCGAGCGCCTCGGCGATATCGAAACCGATCTCGGCGACGTGCCGGGGAGTGATCGGCCCCTCCGCGAGGCGGGATTGGAGATCGGTACCCCGGATGAACTCCATTACCAGGAAGCGGTGGCGAGCGCCGTCCTCGGAGAGGTCGACCCCAGCGTCGAAGAGATTGACCAGCCCGTGGTGGCTGAGGCTCGACAGCACGGCGAGTTCGGACTCCTGCCGACTCGTATCCGAGGCGCTGGACTGGCTGAAGAGTTTGATGGCGACGTCGCGACCGAGCACCTGGTCGTGGGCTCGGAACACGGTCGACATCCCCCCGCGGCCGAGTACGGCCTCGAGCCAATACCGCTCACCCAGAAGTCGGTCAGTCGCATCTGCAGCTGGCACGGCCATGTCCTCCACCCTTTGACGCAATCCTATTTATTGCCTGAGAGGGAACTAAATAGTCGAGAAGGGCTTGACGACGGAGAAGATTGAGACACCACAACTGGGTACGTCGTCCCCGTTACCAATTCGTTGCTTAAAGGTGACAGATCACAGAGCCTCGGGTAACCTCGAAAAGGATCTGGGACGCTTCCGCGTGGGAAATTGCCCGCAAGCACCCAGTCAAATAATGCCCGGAGGTTCACGCCGTGTCCGATGAGCAGCAGCCAGATTCACTGGCAGAGCTCCTCGCGAACCGCGCCGAAACTGGTGCAGCGCCGTTTGACAACAGTGCTGTACCCGCGCCATTGGTTCCCGCTCAGCCGCAGTTCACGTCTCGTCGCGAGGCGAAGAACGCGGCATCGACGACCCGCAAGCCGTCCGCCGGCCCGCGCAAGACCACGAAACTCAGCCGTCGCGACCAGCTGGCCGTGCGCAAGCTCGCTGCCACTCCGAAGGTGACCGCGTCCGGTCCGTCGAAGGTATCCGACCGGAAACGGCAGAACCCGCTCAAAGTCTTCTTCGTCATCCTGGTCATCTCCGGCTTCGTCGGCGGAATCGCTTTTCCGGCGGTCGCCTCGTCGGCCGGAACCCTTGCCAAGGGATCACCAACGGCCAAGGGCAGTCAGTCCGTCAAGGTCAGCGCCAGCATCGAAACCTCGAAGGTCACCCGCGACACCGTCGGCGCGACGACCGAGGCCGAGTTGCGCACCGAGCAGATCAACGCCGAGTATCTCGCAAACGCTCCGGGTCCACGCCAGCCTGGCGACGACTACCCGTGGCGGGATGCCGGATCGGCTCTCTCGCCGCTCGGCTACGTCTACCGCAACTGCACCGACTTCGTCGCCTGGCGACTCAACCGTGACCAGGGCGTCACTGCGGCTCCGTGGAAGTGGGTGTGGTCCAACCTGACCCCGAACGGTGGTAACGCGTCAGAGTGGGAGAAGGCCTGGATCGCTAACGGCTGGCCCGTCAGCTCGACCCCGATCGTCGGATCGGTCGCCTGGTTTGTCGGTAACCACGTCGCCTACGTGCACGCGATCTCCGGTTCCAACGTTCTGATCGAGGAATACAACGGCACGTCCAGCCGCGCGTACGCGGAGCGCACCATCCCGATCTCCTCGGTCGGTGCCTTCCTCTACCCGCCGAGCTGATTTTCCGGTCAAATCCGAAACGGATGCGCGGGAAAACTGCTGGGCGAAACCCCGCAGGCGTCCCCGACATTGCTGTAACCGGGCCTTAAAGTTGCCTCGTGTGGCGTGTCGGCAGTCGCGAGGAAGAATCGCTCGATGATGAGGGGCTGCTTGACGCCCCGCGACAGGCAACGTCCCCGCACGCACTCAGCCTCGGGGATCCGACGGTGAGGGCGGTGAATGTGGCTGAACCGACCTGGGACGCGTGGCGCACCGAGCTCGCGGGCATCGGCGGATCGTCGCCGCTGCTTCATTTCGTCGACAGTCCGCGCACGCGCATCGAACTGAGTGCGACGCATCCGGGCGGCCTCGCCCAGTTCATTACGGGCAAGACGACCCTGCTCTCCAGTTTGATCCGAGACGAGGTCGCGCTCCGCACGGCCAAGATCGCGGCGGGAGCGATTGCCGCTAAAGGCATGGAACTCTCGACGGCCCGCGGAATCGACGCCATCGCTCTCGGGATCGGGGTCGTCGAGTGGCAGTTCGACGAGGTCGAATACTGTGCTCCCCTGCTTCTGCGGCCGCTGGCGATTCGACGTGCCGGTCGGGACTTCGAACTTAAGCTGCGTGGCGACGCGACGCTCAACCCGCAGCTGCAGCGGGCACTTCTGGCTCAGTTCCAGCTCGACCTCGACGAGCAGGCCTTCGTCGCGCTAACCGACGAGGACGGCACGTTCAAGCCGAACCCCGTCATCGACCGCCTGCGCGGCCTGACCAGCCACCTCGAGTGGTTCAATGTCAGCCCGCGCCTCGTCGTCTCATCCTTCGCCGAGGTCGCGACCGCGATGGTGGCCGATGCGACCGATCTCGAGAACCCCGTGCTGGATGCCCTCGCCGGCAATCCGACCGCCAAGTGGACGATCGAGGAGAGCTATTCGCCGGTCGCGGCGATGAGCTCCGACACCCGGCCTCCGCAGTCGGACACGCTCCTCCTCGATGCGGACGCGGAGCAGGAGAACGTTGTCGCGCAGATCGCGGCGGGCAACTCCCTGGTCGTCAAGACGCTCCCCGGCACAGGTGGAACGCAAACCATCGTCAATGCGATCGGTAATCTGGTCGGCCAGAATAAGCGCGTTCTCGTCGTCAGCGCTCGACGTTCCTCTCTGCACGGAATCAACCAGCGACTGGCGGACGTCGGCCTCACCGGTCTGGCGGTGTCGCCATCCACTCTTCGGCGCGACGTCGTGCGCTCGATCTCGCGCATCGAGAAGGCCAAGAAACCCCTCATCGGCGATGTGGATGACGCGCTCGTTCGCCTTCGCAAGGTGATGCTCGACTACCGCGGCGCACTCTCGCGTCCGGACGAGGTGCTGGGCGTCAGCGTGCTCGACTGCATTACCGAACTCAGCCGCCTCTCGTTCCTGCCGGTGCCGCCGAAGACGACGGCGCGTCTCAGCCGCGCGACCGTCGAGGCGCTGACCACCGACCGCCACCGCGCGTCCGAGACGATGGTGACCGCGGCCGCTCTCGGTGAATTCCGTTACGGTCCGGGGGATTCGCCCTGGTACGGCGCGCAGTTCGCGTCCGGCGACGCGGCGACCCGGGCACACCGCATCGCACAGCACCTGCACGAGGACCTGCTCCCGCAGCTGCTGACCCGCGCCCAGGATCTTATCCGCGGCACGTACATGCGGCCCTTCGAGAACTTCGCAGAACTCGGCACCTACCTGGCCCTCCTGGTCGACCTGCGCGACACCCTCGATCGCTTCCTGCCCGAGGTCTTCGACCGGTCGCTCACTGAGTTGATCCTCGCGACCGGCGGTCGCCACGACGGCGAGATGACGCGCTCGAACCGTCGTCGTCTCAAGAAGCTGGCGAAGGAATACGTACGCCCCGGTGCTCACATCGGCGACATGCACGACTCGCTCGTCAGGATCCAGCAGCAGCGAGTGTTGTGGCAGCGCTTCGTCTCGGAGGGTGTGCCGCCGGCGGTGCCCGTGGGGATCGCCGACGTGCAAGCGGTCTTCTCCGAGACCGCGGTGCAGCTCGCACAGCTCAACGAACCGCTGCGTCTCCTGACCCGCGACAGCCAGCTCGAGTACCTGCCGATCGGATCGCTGGTCGAGAAGATCGCGGGCCTGGCCGCCGAGTCAGATGTGCTCAACAACCTTCAGGAGCGTTCCGCGCTCATGTCGACCCTGCGCGACCTGCAGCTCGATCCCTTGATCGCCGACCTCGCCGCACGACACGTGCCCGAGGCGGAGGTCGAGGCGGAACTCGAACAGGCCTGGTGGCAGTCAGCTCTCGAGCACCTGCTGCAGACCGAACGTGCGTTGCTCGGCGCGAACACGAGTGTCCTCGACCGGCTCGAGGCGGACTTCCGCCTCGTGGATGAGGCGCATGCTGCCGGCAGCGCTCAGCTGCTGTCGTGGCAGCTGGCCGAGAACTGGAAGATCGGGCTCGTCGACTGGCCGGATGAGGCCTCGCTGCTGAAGAAGCTGCTCCGTCGTCCAACCGTCACATCCTTCGACCTGCAGACGACGGCGCCGCACCTGTCGCGCACGATCGCGCCGGTGTGGCTGGCGTCACCGTACGAGATCGGCACCATCGTCGACACGCTGGTCTTCGACACGGTCATCCTCGTCGACGCCGGAGCCACGACGATCGCCGAGAACGCGGGAGCGCTGCGCCGCGCGCGCCAGGTGGTGGCGTTCGGCGACCCGGTGACGCAGAGCCCCGCCCCCTTCGCCACCGGAATCGCGGACCCGGAGTTCGAAGTGCGTGTGACCGAGTCGCCCGAAGCGTCGGACGAACGGCACGCGGATTCTGCGTTGGCAAAGCTCGGCGGCCTCCTGACGACCCTGTCCCTGACCCGCAGCTACCGGGCCGGCGGCGAAGATCTGGCCGAGCTCGTCAATCGTCGCTTCTACGGCGGCAAGATCGAGTCCCTGCCGTGGGCCGGAAGCTTCCTCGGCCACTCCAGCATCTCGCTCCAGTACGTCGAGGATGGCGTCGCGATGCCGGACAGCGACACCGGCGCGGTCGAGAGCCCGGACGCCGAGGTGGATCGTGTCGTACAGCTCGTGCTGGAGCACGCGGCGGAGCGCCCCGGTGAGTCTCTCATGGTCATCACGGCCAGCGAGCGTCACGCCGTCCGCGTGCAGCAGGCGGTCCTTGCAGCGCTCGTGACGAGCTCTGAGCTCACCGAGTTCGTTGTCAGCGATCGCGCAGAACCATTCATGGTCGCAACCATCGAACACGCCGTTGCGGAGAGTCGCGACCGGGTCATCTTCTCGATCGGATTCGGTCGGACGCCGCACGGGCGGGTGCTGTCCGACTTCGGCGCGCTCGGCGAACCAGGTGGCGAGCGCCTGCTGGCTGTCGCGATGACTCGCGCCCGTCGATCGATGGTGATCGTCAGCTGCTTCGAGCCCGAGGATATCGATGACGCTCGCATGGAGCACGGCGCGATCGCCCTCGCCCAGATCCTGGATGAGATCGGCTTGCGCGCCGCAGAAATCCCGCTTCCCGATGACTCGGATCCGATGCTGATCGACCTGGCTCGCCGACTCGAGGGTCGCGGCGTCAACGTCGCGCTCGGTCATCGCGGCAAGCTCGGCCTGGTCGCATCCCACGGCGGTGTCTGCGTCGCGATCGAGACCGATACCGTACTGCTGCGCGGGAGCCTCCGCGAGTCCCTACGGCTTCGGCCCGAGCTGCTGCGGCGACTCGGCTGGCACTACCTTCGCGTGCACGTGTTCGCGCTGTTCAGCGACCCGGACGCCGTCGCGGAGAGCGTGGTCAAGCTGCTTGGAGCGACCGCCCTGCCCGCGGTGACCGAGCCGATCGACCTTCCGCCCAGCCCGGCCAGTGCCTGACCCGGAACCGAAGCGTCGACCGCGCCGGGTTCGCACGGACCCGCCGCCCGGTACCGATCCGACCCCCGAGGCGGAGCCGGAACGGCACGAGCTCACCGAGAACGACGAACGGCTGAAGGCGGAGAAGCCCCCGCACTACTAGTGCTGTTCGCACTGGCGGGTGCAGTTTCTCCCGCCACCACGGTTCAGGAAGTGGAAGGGGAGGCTAGTTGTCGACGGGCGTGGTGCCCGTGGTCGCGCCGGACTTCAGCAGGTCGCGGATGTCCGTCAGCAACTCGAGCTCGGTCGGCGGGGTATCCGCGGCAACGGCGGGCTGGCCCTCCTGCTTCTTGAAGAACGCGCGCTTCTTGACGAAATTGATCGGTACGACAAGCGCGAAGTACACGACGAGCGCGACGAGCAGGAACTGGATAACGGCTCCGATCAGCGCGCCGAAGTAGATCGTCGCGGGTTGCGCGCCGTGGATGAGCGCCGGGACTGTCAGCGGAAGCGCGGTCGCCAGACTCTTCGTACTGAACAGCGCTCCAATTGCGGGGTTGAGTATCCCCGTGACGACCACATTGACGATGTTGGTGAATGCGGTTCCAATCACGACCGCGACCGCAAGGTCGATCACGTTACCGCGCAGGATGAACTCTCTGAAACCCTTGAACACACGAACTCCCGGTTGTGAGGGCGCGCGGACGCGCGCGAGTTACCCAGCGGCCTGGGTCGGGGATGCCGCTGGAGCTGGGGGAGCCGGCGACGCCGGCCTGGAGTCGGATGACTTCGAGTCGGACGACGTGGAGTCGGACGATTTGGACTCCGACGGCTTGGACTCCGACTTGGATTCGCCGGATCTCCGGGATGACGCCGACTTCTCCGCTGCGCGCGAGTCGTTGCGATAGAACCCGGACCCATTGAAGCTCACCCCGACGGCGCTGAACAGCTTGCGCAGTTTGCCGCCACAGTTCGGGCATACGGTGAGGCTGTCATCCGTGAAGGCCTGCTGGATGTCGAAAGCGGTGCCACATTCGGTGCACCGGTAGGAATAGGTAGGCACAGTGTCCTTTAACTGCTCGAAGTTCTTCAGGAGAACCGGACGACGCCACTCGGGGTGACGACTCCGTCCACGCGTTTGTCATGCACTTCGCTGGGGACCGCGTCGACGAGCTCCTGGTCGAATACCACAGCATAGACGGGAGGGCAGCTCTCCATACTGCCGAGCGTCCGGTCGAAGTAGCCCTGGCCCCAGCCCATCCGCATCCCCGTGCGGTCCACGGTGGCGGCGGGCACGATAATCAGCCCGACGTCGTTGATGGTCATCGGATTGAGCACCTCGCTGGTCGGTGCCGGCATCCCGGCGATGTCCGCCATCTCCTCGTTCGCGTCGTAGGGCGCCCAGTCGAGCAGGCCATCCGCGCGCGAGACGGGAAGGATGACTCGGATGCCGCGCTGGCAGGCCCAGGCCAGGAAGTCGCGGGTCGGCGGCTCATTCGGTGTCGAGAGGTAGGCGGCGATGTAGTCCACCCCGAGGCTCTCCGTGAGGGATTCGAGCTGCTCGGTCAGCCGTTCGCCGTCCGTGGTGCGCTCGGTGCTGGTGCGTGTGCGACGTCGCTCGCGCAGTTCCGCGCGCAGCGCGCGCTTCTGCAGACTCACGTCGTCGGTCACCTAGCAATTCTAGGAGCCGTTGCCCGATACCCTGTTGGTATGCCAGCAAAGCTCACCAAGGCCGTCATTCCCGCCGCGGGCCTTGGTACCCGGTTTCTGCCGGCCACCAAGGCGATGCCGAAGGAGATGCTGCCGGTCGTCGACAAGCCGGCCATCCAGTACGTAGTCGAGGAGGCTGTTGCCGCCGGGCTCACCGACATCCTGATGATCACCGGACGCAACAAGAACGCGCTCGAGAACCACTTCGACCGCGTGGGTGAGCTCGAGGCAACCCTTCTGAAGAAGGGCGACGTCGCGAGGCTCCGCAAGGTCAACTACGCGACCGACCTGGCCGACGTGCACTACGTGCGCCAGGGCGACCCGAAGGGTCTCGGCCATGCCGTCCTGCGAGCCAGGATGCACGTAGGCAACGAGCCGTTCGCGGTGCTGCTCGGCGACGACATCATCGACGAGCGCGACGTACTCCTGAGCCGCATGATCGAGGTGCAGGCCGAGCGCAACTGCACAGTGATCGCGCTGCTCGAGGTGGACCCCTCGCAGACGGAGATGTACGGAATCGCGACCGTCGAGGCGACCGACGACGACGACGTCGTGCAGATCACCGGACTGGTCGAGAAGCCGAAGGCCGGGAGCGCCCCATCCAACCTGGCGATCATCGGGCGCTATGTCATTCGCCCGGAGGTGTTCGACATCCTCGAGGTCACCGAGCCCGGCAAGGGTGGCGAGATTCAGCTGACGGATGCGCTGCAGGTTCTCGCGGCCAACCCGGAGATCGCGGGCGGCGTGTACGGCGTGGTCTTCCGCGGCCGTCGCTACGACACCGGTGACCGCCTGGACTACATCAAGGCGATTGTGCAGCTCGCGGTCGACCGCGAGGACCTCGGCCCCGGCCTGCGCCCGTGGCTGCGCGACTTCGTCAAGGGGATGGATTAGGGATGCCGACCATCCCGTCGCTCACCGAGGGCGACGTCACGATCCGGCCGATTCGGGCAAGGGATGCGCGTGCGCTCGAGCGCGAGCTCGTCGATAACCGGGGCTGGTTGCGGCAGTGGGAGGCGACCAACCCGCACGGTCCGCTCTCCTTCGACGTTCGATCGAACATCCGGAGCCTGCAGGCGAATGCTCGCGCCGGACTCGGCCTTCCGTTCGCGATGGACTATCGGGGCGAATTCGCCGGCCAGTTGAACGTGTCATCCATCAGTTACGGCTCGCTGGGATGCGCGACGATCGGGTACTGGGTGTCGGAGCGGTTCGCCGGGCACAACGTGACGCCGACGGCGGTGGCGCTGGCAACCGACCACTGTTTCTTCGGGCTGGGCTTGCATCGCATGGAGATCTGCATCCGGCCGGAGAACGCCCCGTCGCTGCGCGTGGTACAGAAGCTGGGGTTCCGGTACGAGGGCCTTCGCCGCCGGTATATCCACATCAATGGGGACTGGCGCGACCACTTCTGCTTCGCCCTCACCGTGGACGAGCTCCCGCAGGGCGTGCTGCGACGCTGGCTCGACGGTCTCGCGCCCGAATCGGATGCCGACGTGCCGCCCGCCGACCAGGCGAAGGCGGCCGTGCCGCTGCGCACCATTCCTCGGCGTTAACTGTCGTTGGTTGAGTTGCGCGCTGCGAAGCAGCACGCGTATCGGTGCCCTCCCCGCGTGGTAACCCGGTTTTCGATGCATCCACTCGTACCGTTGCCTCATGGGTTTCACGGGTCTCGACGGCGGCATCATGGTGGCCCTTGCCGCCGGCCTCTGGTTGGTCTATCTGATGCCGACCTGGTTCAAGCGGCGTGAGTACGCGGCGCTGGAGAAGACGAACATCCGTCGCCAGCAGGCGCTTCGTGTTCTCGAGGAGACGGCGCCAGTCCCGGCGGTGGAGCGGGTCGCATCGATCGTTTCCCCGTCCGGCCAGGTCACGGACCGCGACAAGCTCGCCGAGGCGATCAAGCGCTCGCGAGATGCGCAGGCCGCCCGCATGGCCAGTCGCCAGTACGCCGAGGAGTTCGCAGCTCCCGCCCAGTCTCCGACCTCGAAGGCACGTGTCTCTCGTCGTCTTCGCCGCACGCGAGCCGCCGCGACTCTGCTTCTGATCGCCGCCATCGTCACGCTGGTTGTCCAGGTCGTGCTGATGATCACGACCGGGATTGGTGCCGGCGCGTTCTCGGTTCTCGGATTCGCCGCGGTCGTTGGGATCGTCTCGTTCGCGGCGCTCGGACGACTGGCCAGCATCGCCCGCCGTCGAGCTTCGATCGTTGTGGCTCCTGTCCAGGTTCGGTCGATGCGTACCCGAGTCGTCGAGGAGCGCGAGGCAGCACGTCCGCCGGTCGCGACCTGGACTCCCGTCGCGGTTCCGAAGCCGCTGTATCTGTCGCGCTCAGAGGCAGCCCCGATCGACTCGTCCGTCGATCCGCTCGTGGCCCTGCGTGCCGCGGCCCTCGAATCGGACCGCGCCCTCCGCGAGGCCCAGGAGTCGCCGGAGGTCGCGCCGATCACGAAGCCGGAGCGCCCAGCCGCTGCGGCATCCGCGTTCGCATCGATGGGCATCGTCGGCAAGGCGGACGTCACCGGTCCGGACCTCGACGAGGCTCTCCGACGCCGTCGCTCCGCCTAACCCTCATCGAGTGCCCTCTAACCGTGGGTTTCGGGCTGCCCGACCAGCAGTTGGAGGGCATTCGATGCTGCTCGCGAGAACTGATAACGTAGCTACGCAGTAAACGGGCCCTTGGCGCAGTTGGTAGCGCGCCTCGTTCGCATCGAGGAGGTCAGGAGTTCGAATCTCCTAGGGTCCACTGCACGATGCCCCGCCTGAGCTCGCTCGGCGGGGCATTGTCATGGGAATGCGACATCCGGATTCGAGTCTTCAGTGCATGCGCATGTCATCAAGCGCTGCCGCGAGATCGACGAGATCTTGCTGCAAGCGCGCCACCCTTAATGTGCCGAGCTTCTCGACTGCTACGGACTGAAGTTCGTGTTTGATTTCCGCGCAAGCCGCTTGGAGCGCGACGCCCTGTTCCGTCAGGCGGGCCAGCTTGGCTCGTGTGTCGGTTGAGTCAGGTATTTGTTCGACATAGCCGCGTGCTTCCAGTTCTCGCACGAGTTGGCTCACCGCCTGCTTCGTAATCCCGGCTCGTTGTGCGAGGGCGGTCGGGCGAGCACCGGCGGCGTCCAGCAGGACCAGGAAACTCGCGAAGGCAGGCGTCACCCCGGCAAAGCCCGCATCCGCAATCTTGGCCATCGTGGTCGCGGTGAAGGCGCGGCTAGCGGCGAGCAGCGTTGGCGCCACGCTGTCCTCCATCTCTTCGTCTGAGCTGCTCATGGGCGCCCACTCCTTCGTTCAATGAAGATCATCAAGCACCTTGACTGTATCGTCAAGATGGTTTACGGTATTTCGTAAAGGTACTTTACCAGACGGTTTTTCTGAACCAGATCCAAACCAATCGAAAAGCCGTCCAAGCGGCAAAGAGGTCACTATGAAGGCAACGAACCAGACCGTCCCGCAATCGGCCGGAGTGCTGACCTTCGGCCCTGACGGGGTCCTCCTTCTCGGGGACCACAAGCTTGGGGCGGTCTTTGCCTTCGAGACAGATTTCGGGGATACGCCTACCTCGCTGGAGCCGTTCCTCTTCGAGTCGATCGACGAGAAGATCGCCGACTCGCTGGACGTGAGCGTGAAAAGCCTCGTGATGAACGGGATGGCGGTCCACCCCGTCTCCCGCGAGACGTACCTCTCGGTGGCCGTGCGGATCGGCGACAGCGTCGAGCCTGCCGTGGTCAGCGTTTCGCTCGACGGCGAGGTCCGCCCTTTCGATCTGTCTTCTTCGAGGGCGACGGTGCACCAGCTCTCGGATGTCCCCGACGAAAACAAGACGTTCAAATCGCGGGCTGGCTTCTTTACCGTGCCCCCGGCGGAATACTACGAAGCGAAGGCCCGGACTCCACTTCGCTCGATGACAATCGTGGACCTGAAATTCCACAATGGTGAAGTGTTCGTCGCCGGAGTCTCAAACCAGGAGTTCTCCTCCACGCTACGGCGGATCGCCTACCCATTTAGCGGCGACGCCAGCCAGACCCGGGTCGAGATCTACCATCTCGCCCACGGCGGTTACGAAACACGTGCACCCATCCGCGCCATGCAGTTCGCGACTATTGACGGGGTCGACACGCTGGTCGCCGCCTACGCGTGCAGTCCTCTCGTGACAATTCCGGTCTCAGAACTGAAGGATGGCGTCAAGGTGACCGGCAGGACGATCGGCGATATGGGCAACGGCCAGCCGATCAGCATGGTCGCTTTCAACGATGCGGAAGGCGAGAAGGTGTTGATCACCAATATCAGCCGCGGCCCTCTCATTGTTCCTCTCTCCAAGATCCACTCGAGCGAGGGGTATACCCACGAGAACCGGCCGGGCGAGGGCCCGATGCTGGACCAGCACCCGCACATGCCGGTCGGACCGGTCGGCAAACAGGTGCTTTTTGTCGGTTCGTCGTTGCGGGCCGACCTGTTCAGTGACCGGTTCTTCGTCTCGCTGACCCGCTACGCAGACACCGGAGACCTCACGTTGGAGACCCTGCCGGTGTTCCCGATGCCAGCGCGGCTCGACAAGATCTTCGTCGAGTTCGACTTTCCTGGCGTCGACGGACCGCGACCGCACAAGCAAGCGGCATGAACGGCGGCCGTGGTCCCGCGAAATCGGAGGAATTGACGATCCCAGGTTCCCTCGCGGGATCCATTCGAATCTCGCCAGAGGCCACGGTCCTGCCCGCTAATACCCTGCGCTTCTATATTCTTTTTTCGAGGCCCGGAGAAGCCCACTTCGATCGGAACTCCCTCTGGCTTCTTGACGCGGACAACAGAGTCGTAGCTGACCCTTTTCTGGTGCTGTCCCAGGAGCTCTGGTCCCGTGACGGTCGCCGTTTAACCATCCTCATGGAGCCGAGCCGGATCAAGCGTGGCCTTGGAGGGGATCCGTCTCACGAGCCGGCACTGGTCGTCGGGCGCACCTACAGCCTGGTCATCTCCGCGCTCGGTCACGCGGCACGTCATACTTTCCGCGTCAGCGAGCCAGTCCTGGAGGCGGTCGACGAGGCCCGTTGGAGTCTCGACTCCCCATCAGCGGGAAGCCTCGATCCACTCGCCGTTCACTTCGACAGGGTCATGGACGCAGCCTTGTGCGAAGACGAAATCGGCGTCCTAACTGAATCAGGAGAGGCCGTCCAGACCCGGACGTTAGTCGCGCCCGACGGAACTACCGCCTGGCTCATCCCAAGCCAACCGTGGCTCGCCGGTGAGCACCGCCTGGTCGTCTCTGACCGTTTCGAGGACGTGTGCGGGAACAGGCTGGGCGAGGCTCTCGACCACGTTCACGACCCTGGCACGGGAGAATCGCCTCGACACGGAGTGATCGCCTTCGCTACGAGCAAACTCGTCCCTCTCTCGATTGCTTCGACAACACCGTTCTGACTGATATTCACACCCATAAGGCAAGAAAAGATTGGAAGTACCGCAATGGCGACATTCCCGGCTCCCCGCGAAGGCATCGTTCTCACTCATTTCATCGTCTCGGGTGACGTTGACCGCTCAGCGCAGTTCTACTCGGAGGTTATGGGAGGGGAGATTGTGATGAGTGGCGGACCGGCGATAGTTGAGCTCGCGAATTCGTGGATCATCATCAACGAGGGAGGCGGGCCGACGGATGACAAACCAACAGTCACCCTCGAGGTTCCGCCTGATCCGAATCTCGTAAGTGCCTTCATGAACATTCGCGTCGCCGACGTGCAGAAGATCTACGAGACATGGTCGGCTCGGGGCGCACAATTCCTCACTCCACCGATCGACCGCGGTTCAGAAATCCGGTGCTATTTGCGCGATCCCGACGGGCATCTGATCGAGGTTGGCCAGGCAGTCAATCGCTAGCCACCGTCCGATGGATCGACGACCTGCGGATACCATCCGAACGGGAGTGAGATCCGGTGCGACCAGGCTGACTGTGACCAGACGGCCACCACCGAGGCCGTCGTCGAGATGGCGAACCTCACTGGCGGAAATCTCGCCGGACTGTTTCCCCGCCGTTCTTATCTGTGTCCCGCGGGCCATGTCACAACGCGTCCGTCGCTGCTCTCGAAGCTGATGGCACGAGCAAGAGCGGTCCTTTTCTCGCGCTGATTCCGTCGACCGCATCGCCAAACGCGGTTCCCGGGCACATCTCAATTACTTATGAAAGCGCGCGACAGGCGTGGATGTCCCCGCCTGTCGGCCCGGAACGGGTTAGTTTCCCAACGCACGTGCACAAAAGTTTGACGATCAGTTGTGGGGAACCGCGTTGAGCACCAATAGCCTTATCGGCGCAGGAACAGGCGGGCGTCCGCGTGGCATCCGCCTTCGAATGGCGGCGATTGCCGGCGTGTTGGGCCTGATTGCGGCCGGCGGGATGCTCGCCGGCGACCCGACCACGGCATCCGCGACGACGTATCCGACCTGGGCGGACGTCGTAGCGGCGCGCGCGAACCAGGCGGCGACGCAGGCCGCCGTGAACCAGATCGAGTCCCTGCTCGCCGGTCTCAAGACCCAGCTCGCAGCGGCACAGGCGGATGCGGATGCGAAGGGCGCGATCGCCGCGGACGCGCAGGCGAAGTACTTCGCGGCGGCCCAGAAGCAGCAGACCCTGCAGGCGCAGGTCGACAAGGCCACGGCTGCCGCGGCGGAATCCCGCAAGGAGATCTCCGAATATGTCGCCCAGCTCGCCCGAGGTAACGGCGGCAGCAACGGGTCGGCGCTCTCGCTCCTGCTCAATGGCACCAACGCGAGCCAGCTCCTCGACAACCTTGGTGCGATCGGCCAGGTTTCGACCCGCGAGGACGAGATCTACAAGAAGGCGCTGTCCGACCAGAACACGGCAACACAGCTGACTGCGCTCGCGACGCAGCAGGCCAAGATCCTCGCGGCACAGAAAAAGGTCGCGGACGACGCGGAGGCCGCCGCCGTTCTCGCGGCGAACAACCTCCAGGACGCCGTGGCCGCCCAGACCGCCCACCAGCAGACGCTGACCATAGAACTGGCCGCACTCACGACGCAGACCAACATGACCTACACGCAGTATCAGGCGGGCGTGGCCGCCCAGGAGGCTGCTCACGGGGCGGGCCGAGCCGGAGTCGTGGATGCCCAGGGCTGGGCGCTCCCGACCGCAGGCAGGATCACGTCGCCGTGGGGATACCGCAATGACCCCGCGGCCGGCTACGCCTGGCGAATGCACTACGGCGACGACATCGCTGACGGTTGCCTGGTTCCGATCTACGCGGCCCACGGTGGCACCGTCACCTACGCGGGTCCATACGGCGACATCGGTAACTACATCATCATCAACGACGGCGACGGAATCTCCACCGCGTACGGCCACATCGCGAACGGCCAGACCTTCGTCCGCAACGGCCAGCAGGTCGCCGCCGGACAGAACATCGCGCGCACGGGTTCCACAGGGACGTCGACTGGATGCCACCTCTACTTCCAGGTGATGATTAACGGCAACCCCACCAATCCGGTTCCGTTCATGCTCGCGCGCGGCATCACGATCGGCTGATTCGTCAAAGTCCGCATGCGGTTGGGCGCCAGTAGGGTGGTGCCCATGGTGGCGTGGAACTGGCGGGCGACTGGCGGGACGCTGACGGCATACTGGCGCGCAGTTGACGTGGCGTTCGCTGTCCGGCGCGCAGATTATTGATGACATGAACGAAACACGGATCGTGGGACTCCGGCTCGAGCGCGGCTGGACCCAGGAGAAGCTGGCGACGGAAAGCGGGCTCGGTGTCCGGACCATCCAGCGAATCGAGGCGGGCAAGGACGCGAGCCTCGAGACCATCTCCCTCATCGCCGACTCGTTCGGCGTACCGATGCACGACCTGTTCGTGAGGATCGAGGACGAGAACCTCACCAACCGGGTGGACTCGCTCGAACATCGTGTGGCCGACCAGCAGGCAAAGCGAGACAACGCCCTGGGCGGTTGGAGATGGCTGTTCATCGGGGCGGGAATCATCCTGAGCGTGCTCGGCCTCCTCGTGCCGCAGATCGGGTCGGTTCTCTTCTTCGCCTTCTGGTTCGGCGGCTTCTTCATCTTTGTGGCGCTTCGCAGGCTCATTATCGATCCCCACCTGGACGCGAAGTTCCCGCTGTCGAAGCGCACTGCGCCCCGAAAAGCCAAGCGCTAGCGTTACCAGCGGGTTACATTTCGTGCGCAGCCCTGCACCCCCGTAAGCCGCGGCGTAGCGTTACACAGGTGACGCGACCAACCATTTCCACCGTCGGTGAGCTCCGCAAGTCGGGGCACGTTCAGAAGACGCTGCGCGAAGAGATTCGTGAGAATCTCCTCGCCGCGCTGCGGGAGGGCCGCGATCCGTGGCCGGGTCTGCACGGCTTCGAGGCGACGGTCATCCCGCAGCTCGAACGAGCGCTGATCGCCGGCCACGACATCGTTCTGCTGGGGGAGCGTGGACAGGGCAAGACCCGACTGCTGCGCACCATGGTCGGGCTGCTGGATGAGTGGTCGCCGGTCATCGACGGTTCGGAACTCGGCGAGCACCCCTATGAGCCGATCATCCACGCGAGCATTCGCCGCGCCGAAGAGCTCGGCGACGACCTTCCCGTGGCCTGGCGCAGTCGCGACGAGCGCTACGCCGAGAAGCTCGCAACCCCGGACACGAGCGTTGCCGACCTCATCGGTGACGTCGACCCGATGAAGGTGGCGGAGGGCCGCAGTCTCGGTGACCCGGAGACCATCCACTTCGGGTTGATCCCGCGCAGCCACCGCGGCATCGTCGCGATCAACGAGCTGCCCGACCTCGCCGAACGCATCCAGGTCGCGATGCTCAACGTGATGGAGGAGCGGGACATCCAGATTCGCGGCTACGTTCTGCGGCTCCCGCTCGACGTTCTCGTGATGGCCAGTGCCAACCCCGAGGACTACACGAACCGCGGGCGAATCATCACCCCGCTGAAGGACCGCTTCGGCGCGGAGATCCGCACCCACTACCCGACAGAGCTCGACGACGAGGTCGCAATCATCCGCCAGGAGGCGGAGCTCGTCGCGGATGTTCCCGACTACCTGGTCGAGATTCTCGCCCGGTTCACGCGCGCCCTTCGCGAGTCCAGCGCCGTCGACCAGCGCAGCGGCGTGAGCGCCCGTTTCGCGATCGCCGGAGCGGAGACGATCGCGGCCGCAGCCATCCATCGTGCGAGCCGGCAGGGCGAAGAGGATGCGGTGGCTCGACCCGTCGACCTCGAAACCGCTGTCGACGTGCTCGGCGGCAAGATCGAGTTCGAGTCCGGCGAGGAGGGTCGCGAGGACGAGATCCTCGATCACCTGCTGCGCACGGCGACGGCGGAGACAGTTCGCGCGCATTTCCACGGCCTCGACTTCGGAGTCCTCGTGGATGCGATCGAGGGCGGGGTCATGGTGCCGACCGGTGAACAGGTGACCGCTCGCGATTTCCTGACCGGCCTTCCGGCGCTCGGCGAATCCGAACTGTACGACGACATCTGCTTGCGCCTCGGCGCAACCAACGACGGACAGCGGGCCGGCGCCATCGAGCTCGCACTCGAGGGTCTCTACCTGATGCGCAAGATCAGCAAGGAGACCGGCGGCGGCGAGACCATCTATGGCTAGGGTCAATCGCCGGCTCACCAGGGCCGCTCGCTACGGCAAGTATGCGGGCGGACCGGATCCGCTCGCGCCGCCCGTGGACCTCGCAGAGGCGCTCGACGCGATCGGCGAGGAGGTCATGGCGGGGTACTCGCCGGAGCGCGCGATGCGGGAGTTCCTGCGCCGCGGCGGTCGGGACCGAGCCGGCCTCGATGAGCTCGCGAGGCGGGTAGCCGATCGCCGGCGCGAGCTGACCCAGAAGCACAACCTCGATGGAACGCTCCAGCAGATCCGTGAACTGCTCGACAAGGCCGTGCTGGCCGAACGCAAACAGCTCGCCCGCGACGTCGACATGGATGACGCGGACCGCACGCTCGCGCAGATGCAGCTCGACAACCTCCCGTCCTCGCCCGCAGCGGCGGTCAGCGAGCTCAGCCAGTACAACTGGCAGAGCCGTGAGGCGCGGGAGGACTACGAAAAGATCAAGGACCTGCTCGGCCGCGAGATGCTAGACCAGCGCTTCGCCGGGATGAAGCAGGCGCTCGAGAACGCCACCGATGAGGACCGCGCCGCCATCAACGAGATGCTCGGTGATCTCAACCAGCTGCTCGAAGCGCACCGCCGGGGCGAAGACACCCAGGAGCAGTTCGACGACTTCATGGAGAAGCACGGCGACTACTTCCCCGAGAATCCGCAGAACATCGATGAGTTGCTCGATTCGCTCGCGCAGCGGGCGGCGGCTGCACAACGGATGCGCAACTCGATGACCCAGGAGCAGCGCGACGAACTCGATGCGCTCGCGCAGCAGGCGTTCGGCTCCCCAGAGCTCATGCAGTCACTGAGCCAGCTCGACGGCAACCTTCGCTCGCTCCGACCGGGCGAAAACTGGGGCGGCTCCGAGGAGATGGAGGGCGGCGAGGGCGTGGGCCTCGGCGACGGTACGGGCGTCTTCCAGGATCTGGCGGACCTCGACGATCTCGCCGACCAGCTCTCGCAGGGCTATCGCGGATCGAACCTCGACGACCTCGATCTCGACAAGCTCTCGCGCCAGCTCGGAGACGAGGCCACTGTGGATGCGCGCACACTGCAGGAACTGGAGCGCGCACTCCGCGACTCCGGCACCCTCAAGCGCGGCACCGACGGAACCCTGAAACTCACGCCCAAGGCGATGCGCCAGCTCGGCAAGGCGCTGCTGCGGGATGTGGCGAACCGGATGTCGGGACGCCAGGGCAACCGCGACCTGCGCCAGGCGGGAGCTGCGGGGGAGCGCTCGGGAGCGACGCGCGAGTGGGCCTTCGGCGATACGGAGCCGTGGGACGTGACCCGAACGATCACCAACGCGATCACTCGTGAGGCCGGTGATCCGTCGAGCGGATCACGACCCGGCGTCCGCATCGAGATCGGCGATGTCGAGGTGCAGGAGACCGAGGCGCGCACCAGTGCGGCCGTCGCTCTCCTCGTGGATGTGTCGTTCTCGATGGTCATGGATGGCCGCTGGGTACCGATGAAGCGCACCGCCCTCGCCCTGCACACGCTCATCAAGAGCCGTTTCCGCGGCGACGATCTGCAACTGATCGCGTTCGGTCGTTCCGCGGAGGTCATGGACATCGAGCAACTGACCGCTCTCGAGGAGATGTACAACAAGGGCACGAACCTGCATCACGCCCTTCTGCTGGCCAATCGCCACTTCCGTAAACACCCCAACGCTCAGCCGGTGCTGCTGATCGTGACCGATGGCGAGCCGACGTCGCACCTCGAGGCGAGCGGCGACGTGTTCTTCAGCTACCCGCCGCACCCGGTGACGATCGCGGTCGCGATTCGCGAACTCGACAACTCGATGCGGCTCGGTGCCCAGACCACGTTCTTCCGTCTGGGCGAGGATCCGGGACTCGCGAGGTTCATCGACTCGATGGCGCGCCGCGTCGGCGGCACGGTTGTCGCGCCCGAACTGGATGACCTCGGTGCGGCCGTCGTTGCGTCGTACCTCGGTTCCCGACGCGCACGGTCGGCGCCCTCGCCGTCGAGCGGCGACTTCGACGGGATGTTCGGCCGCGGCTGGGGCTACTGGGCGGGCTGAGTCAGCCGCGGCCGAGGAGGCCGAGGAGTCGAGCCGATTCGTCCCGAATGGCGTTCCGGCCGGGCGTCACGTACTTGCGCGGGTCGACCACGGTCGGATCGCTCGCGAGGACCTCGCGGATGGCTCCGGTGAAGAGACCATTGAGGTGCGTCGAGATGTTCACCTTGGTGATGCCTGCGAGCACAGCGGCCCGTAGCTCTTCGTCCGGGAGGCCGGAGGAGCCGTGCAGAACCAGGGGAACCGGCACCGCATCGTGAATACGGGCGATGAGGTCGCGGTCGACGGATGCGACCCGCGATTGCATCGCGTGCGACGTCCCGACGGCAACGGCCAGTGCGTCCACGCCGGTCGACTCGACGAAGCGCGCGGCTTCGGCGGGATCCGTCCGCACGCCCGCCGCGTGCACACCGTCCTTTCCGCCGACCTCGCCGAGTTCGGCCTCGACAGCAACGCCGTGGCGGTGGCAGAGCTCGACGATCGATCGCGTCTGCTCCAGGTTCTGCTGGTATGGGAGGCGGGACGCGTCGAACATCACGCTGTCGACGCCGAGGCGGACTCCCTCCGCGATAAGGTCCGGGTCCTCGATGTGATCGAGATGAACGAGAACGGGCACGCTGCTCGCGTCGGCGATGGCTCTCGAAGCCGAGGCCAGTGGCGCGAGGCTCCCGTGGTACCGGATACAGTTCTCGCTGATCTGCAGAATGACCGGCAGTCCGGCCGCCTCCGCGCCGGCGACGATTCCTTCCGCGTGCTCGAGCAGCACAACGTTGAAGGCGCCGAGGCCGAATTCGGATGTCACAAAAAGGCTCGAGAGCGTCGTGCGGGTCATGCTGGTTCTCCGATGGCATTCGATGGCGGGGCGGATGAAGCGAGAAAGCGTCGGTAGGCCTCGAGGTCGATGTCCCCGGCGAGGGGCGTGAGCACGGCGGCGGCACCGAGTGCCCTCGCCCGGTGAAGCATCTCGTCGATAGCGAGGTGCTCGACGAAAGCCGATGCGAGCCCGGCCGTCGCCGCGTCGCCGGCGCCGGTGGGGTTGCCACTGATTCCGGGAACGGCGTCGACCTCGAATCGATCGTCCCCACGTGCGGCGACCATGCCGCGCGATCCCCGGGACACGACGACGAGCCGGGCACCAAGCCCGCGCAGCACGCGAGTTCCCGCGTGCACGGACTCGGACCCGGTCGCCTCCCGAAGTTCGTCCTCGTTGGGCTTCAGGATGTCCGCGCCGGCCCGCGCTCCCGCGAGGAGTCCCTGGCCGCCGGTGTCGAGGATTGTCGGGACGCCGACCGCGCGCGCATCCGCCACCCAGTCCTCGATGATCGCGGGCGGCATCCCGGGCGGCAGAGAGCCGGAGATGACGAGCAAATCAGCGCCTGCGCACTCGGCTCGAACCGCCTCGGACAACAACTCGAGTTCGTTCGTGTCCAACTGTGGGCCGGGCTCGGCGAAAAGAGTCGGATGAGTGTCGCCGTCGACGATGGTCACGGTGGTGCGAGTCTCGACCGAGATCGGCACAGAGGAAAATGCGAGCCCATCTCGGGCGAGCATCGCCGCCATCCACTCGCCCGCCGAACCGCCCAGCGGCAGGACATTGGTCGAGTCGAATCCGAGCTGTGCGAGCACCCGCGAGACGTTGACGCCCTTACCGCCCGCGCGACGGGCGACCGAGCCCACTCGATTGGTCTCGTGTTCCTTGAACTCTGAAACCACGTAGGTCACGTCGATGGCCGGGTTCGGGGTCAGAACGACTATTCGAGCCACTGTCCGCCCTTCATCACCCTCAGCACACGATGGGATTGCGAATCGACCACGACCAGGTCGGCGGGCGCGAACGGTTCGAGGCCCGCGGTACTCCGGCGCAGCACACGGGCCGGGGTCATCGAGGTGATGCGCACGGCGTCCCGAAGCGAGAGGCCCGGCAGTGTGGCCGCCCGACGGAATCCCTCGGCAACCGCCCGGGTGCTCCCGGCAAGCGATGAACCATCGGCGAGCCGGGCCACGCCCGCCGTGACCCGCACCCGTGATCCGGCGATCTCGTAGTCGCCGTCCGGGTTGCCGGTGGCCTCGCTCGCATCCGACACGAGTGCGATCCGGTCGGGGGCGGCGCGAAGAGCCGTGAGTGCCGCCTCGCGGGCAACATGGACTCCGTCAAGGATGAGTTCGACCGTGAGTCGATCGTCGCTGAGCGCGACGCCGACCGGTCCGGGCGAACGGTGCAACAGCTCGGGCATCCCGTTGAACAAGTGAGTCACGTGCGACACACCCCAGTCGATCGATGCGCTCGCGGTCTCCGCCAGAGCGTCGCTATGACCGATCGCCACTACGACGCCGGCGTCGGCGAACCGGCGAACGACTGGTTCCGCGCCGCTCATCTCGGGAGCGATGGTCACCATCCGTAGTGTGCCATCCGCGGCGTCGAGCAGCGACTCGGCCTCGGCGATGGTGGGCAATCGCAGATGGACGGGATTGTGGGCGCCGCGGTGGGCGTGCGAGAGAAACGGGCCCTCGAGGTGGACGCCGGCCAGGGTGCCGACGTGCACGAGTGGGGCGAGTCGACGCAGGGCGCCGACGGTCGAGAGACGTGTGCCCGAAGCGACGGATGCGATCATCGTCGTCGTACCGAGGCCGGAATGGTGGGCGACCGCCATCCCGATCTCGTCTGCCGACGCGCGCCCGAAGTCGAAGCCCAACGCGCCGTGCGCGTGCAGATCGATGAACCCCGGCACGATCGTCCCGGCAACGGTCGTCGTCGCTCCCGCGGGCGGACCGCCGGTGCCGAGCGCGGTGACCGTTCCGCTCTCGATCTGTATCCAGGCCGGCGACAGATCGTCGTGCCCCGAGACCAGCCGGTCGGTGACAAGAATCATGGCGTTGCAATCAGGCGCTGGGCCAGAAGAATCGCGCCGATGACCGCTGCCGAGTCGCCGTGACTGGCTCGCCGCAGCTCGACTCGGGTCGAGGGCAGGAGCGCTCGCAGCGCCAGGTCGAGTGGACGCAGCAGAAGGGAGCCGGCCTCGGCAAGGCCACCACCGATCACAAGAAGGGATGCTCCGGTGTCAGTGACGATGCCGGCGAGGCTTCCGGCGAGTACTTCGATTGCGTTCTCCCACACCCGGATCGCGCGCTCATCGCCCGCGCGAACGAGCTCGGCCACCGTCCGTGCATCGGGAGCCCCCGCGGCGAGCGCGATGCCGGAGGCCGAGGCGATCTCCTCGACCCGTCTTCCCGCATATGGGCCGTCCGCAATGAGTTCCTGACCGATCTCGCCGGGCCATTCTGTGCGCGACGCAACTGTTCCCCCGTGACCGACTGCGCTCGCAAGTCCAGTGCCGACGGGCACGAAGGCGAATGTGTCCGGATAACCTGCGGCGGCTCCCGTCACGCCCTCCGCGAGGGCGCCCGCGCGTACGTCCTGGCCGAACGCGAGCGGAACACCCACTCTTTCGCTGATGAGTCGGCGGAGCGGGAGATCCGCCCAGTCGAGGTTGACGGCTCGGAGGCACACACCGGCCTCCTCGTCGACGATTCCGGGTACGACCGCGCCGAGCGCGTTCACCACGTCGATTTTCGCGGCACGCGCGACGAGGTCAGCAATCACGTCCGAGGTGTGTTTCCCGGACGCGTCGCCCGTCGGCGTTCGCACGCGCCACTCGCCAAGCACCGCACCGGCCGGGTCGACGAACCGTGCCTTGACGGTGGTGCCGCCGACATCGACCCCCAGAACGGAACCTCGGTTCACGAGGTGAGAATAACCGATCGGGTCAGCGACCGAGGGTGGTCCGCGTCGAGACCCCGGCGTTCGGCCAGGGCGACGGCGAACCGCTGCGCGACGACCAATCCCGCCATGGGGTCGAGATCATGCTGAACAAATGTCGCCCCCGTGCGAGCCACGTCCGTGGCCAGGCCGTCCGGAGCCGCGCCGAGCGACCACACGAGCCTGCCCGGCTGTGCGATCGAGATCGGCCCGTGACGGTAGTCCATCGCCGGGTAGGACTCGGCCCAGAACTGCGCCGCTTCCCGGGTCTTCAGCGCCGCCTCGAAGGTGAGTCCGACAGCGGGACCGAGACCGACGAACGAAACCTGGTCCGCGTCGAGCAGGTGGTCGATCGGGACGCCGAGCGCCGTCTCCGCCTGCGCGGCGAGGGCCGGGACATCGTGACCGAGCAGTGCGCGAAGAAGCGCCAGCGTCGTCGTTGCGAATCGGGTCTGCACGACGGAACGCTCGTCGGCGAAGGGCAAAGCTACCGTCGTGGTCGCGACCGCGGCCGCCGGGGAATCCGGTACGGCAGTAATCAGCACCGTAGGGGTGCCGCTCAGTTTTCCGAGCAGATCCACGATCTCTGTCGTCGTCCCCGACCGGGAGATAGTAATGACGAGGTCGTACTCGCGATCAAGCGGATACTCCGATCCGGCGAACGCGTCTGTGACGCCCTCGCCCGCCTGTTCACGGAGGACGGCGTAGCTCATCCCGATGAACCAGCTCGTCCCGCATCCGACGACCGCGACCCGCTGCCCTTTCCGGGGAAGCACCCCGGCAAACTCCTGCGCAGTCGCGGCGGCCTTCCGCCACATCTCCGGCTGGGAGGCCAGTTCGGCCCCGACAAACGATTCAGACATTTGAGCCTTTCGATTCCTGCCACGCTTGGGTCGCATCGCTAGGGAGTATAGAAGATCATTTCTGATTGATGCTAGCGTAAAACGTCAAACTCAATCATTTCGGTGCGCAAATGGGCTCTAGGATGAGGGCATGACGCAGCAACAGCGGTTGAACGCGCTGCTCGAGCTCGTGAGCGAGCGCGGGAATGTGACGATCACGGAAATTGGCGAAGCACTGTCGGTGTCCGCGGCGACCGCTCGTCGCGACCTCGCCGCGCTTGCCGAGCAGCGACTGGTCACCCGTACTCATGGGGGCGCATCCGCACTCGGCACCGGATACGAGCTTCCGCTGCAGTACAAGATCGCCAGGCAGGCCGAGGCCAAGATGGCCATCGCACGAGCGGCCGTGGAACTCGTCTCGCCCGGAGACTCGGTAGGACTCAACGGCGGCACCACGACGAGTGAGGTCGCGCGCGTGCTCGGGCGCGTGGACCGGTTCTCCCGTTCGGACGGCGACTTCGGAGTCACGATCGTGACGAATGCACTCAACATCGCGTACGAGCTATCGGTTCGATCGCACGTCAAGATCGTCGTCACGGGTGGCGTCGCCCGCCGGCAGTCGTACGAACTGGTGGGCCCCCTGGTCGCGGCGACCCTCTTTGATGTCGCGCTCGACGTGGCCATATTGGGCGTCGACGGCTTGAGCGCGCAGTTCGGCGCTACGACCCTGCACGAGGGTGAGGCAGACGTGAGTCGACAGTTCGCGCGGACCGCCCGCAAGGTCGTGATCGTCGCGGACTCGACAAAGATCCAGCGCGCGACTTTCGCGCGGATCTGTCCGCTGGATCAGGTCGACGTGTTGATTACCGATGCTCCCGTACCCGGGAGCTTTGGGGACGAATTGGCGGCCGCGAAGGTTCAGCTCATCGTCGCCGAGTAGCTCCGACTGCTCTTGCGCCGGCGCACATCGCCGCCTAGCATCGCCGCGCCTCTTGGATTTCGATCTCGTAGCGTGCTCATTTCCAGCACGTTAAAGCTCTCTCCATGAGCGCTTTTGATCTTTTGATCGAATCTTCACGCATCTATTGTCATTTCATGATTGTTTTGTCATCATGTGAATCACGATCACGCAAAGAAGCGAGTTGAACCGAATGACCAGCATCGATACGGCAGCAGGGGCGTCTCGTCGTCCGCTGCGCGTCGGCGTAGTGGGAATCGGTCAGCGATCGGTCATTGTCCGTCACGTCGAAGCGGCGGAGACGGATGCCGCGGTGGTGGCTGCGGTGGACACCTCGGCGGAAGGCCGCGGTCGGGTCGCCGATCTGATCGGCGCATTCGTCGAGGTGTTCTCGTCGCTCGACGACTTCATCGCCAGGGCAGACCTGGACGCGGCCATCGTCACGACACCGGACTGGACGCACGCGGAGATCGCGGTCACGCTTCTGCGGGCTGGCATCGCGGTGTACCTGGAGAAGCCGCTCGCAATCACCCTCGCCGATTGCGACGAGATCCTGACGGTGGCGGCCGAGACCGGTACGCCGCTCTACATCGGTCACAACTTTCGCCACACGTCGGTGGTGCGGATCATGCGCGACATCATTGCGCGAGGCGAAATCGGCGAGGTCAAGACGATCTGGTGTCGTCACTTTGTGGGGAACGGTGGCGACTACTACTTCAAGGACTGGCACGCCGACCGGAGCAAGGTGAACTCCCTGCTCCTGCAGAAGGCCAGCCACGACCTGGACGTCATCCATCTGCTCGCGGGCGGCTACACGGCTCGGGTCGTGGGAATGGGCGACCTGATGGTCTACGGCGACGTGACCGATCGCGGCGAAAACTCGGGTCGCATCATGCCCGAGTGGTTCTCCTACGAGAACTGGCCGCCCCTGGCCGCGACCGGACTCAACCCGGTCGTGGATGTCGAAGACGTTTCGATGGTGATGATGACCCTGGCCAACGGGGTGCTGGCTAGTTACGAGCAGTGCCACTTCGCCCCCGACTATTGGCGTAACTACACCGTCATCGGCACCGAGGGTCGGCTCGAGAACTTCGGTGACACCGCCGGCGGCGTTGTGCGGGTGTGGAATCGGCGATCGGGGTGGCGCGCGAACGGCGATCTCGAATATCCGATCGCCGGCGTCGAGACCGGCCACGACGACGCGGACTTCCTCACCGTTTCTGAGTTCCTCGCGCACGTGGCGACGGGCAAGGCGCTCTCCGTGTCACCCATTGCCGCGCGTCAGGCGGTGGCCGCGGGCGCACTGGCCACCGAGTCACTCCGTGCGGGTTCGATCCCGTTGGATGTTCCAGCCCTCCCAGCGAGTGTCGAAGCACACTTCGCCTCTACCCCCAACGCTGCCGACCGGTAGCGCTACCTCGAAAGGACACAGCAATGAGCATTCTGTCTGCAGTTGGAAACCGGAGGCGTCGTCTCGCAGTCGGTACGATCGGCGCGCTCGGCGTCGCGGCTCTCCTCGCGGGGTGCAGCGCATCCACGACATCGAATACTGGCGGAAGCGGCAGCTACGTCGCGCCGAGCAAGTCGACATCGGCGAGCATCACCTACGCGGTGTGGGACCAGACGCAGGTCAAGGCGATCGACGCGAATATCAAGGCCTTCAACAAGGTCTATCCCAAGATCCACGTCAACGTGGATGTCACGCCATTCAGCGATTACTGGACAAAGCTGCCGACCGAGGCATCAAGCGGCACGCTTCCCGACATCTTCTGGATGAACGGACCGAACGCCCAGCTCTACGAAAGCAACGGCAAGATCGCACCCATCACTGGCGAGGTCAAGGCCGGAGCAATCAAGCCGACCAACTATCCCAAGGCGCTCGACGCGCTCTATACCCTGAACGGCACGGAGTACGGCGTCCCCAAGGACTTCGACACCATCGGCCTCTGGTACAACACGGCCATCTTCAAGGAGGCTGGAGTGGCCACCCCGACCAACGACTGGACCTGGGACGACTTCAACAAGGCCGCCGACGAGATCTCCGCGAAACTCGGATCCCAGGGCATCTACGGTGCGGCGGCCGGAATGGATGGCCAGACCACCTACTACGACACCATTTTCCAGGCCGGTGGCAGTGTCATCAGCGCGAACGGAAAGACGTCCGAATACGACTCCGCCGCGACCGAGAAGGGTATCGACTTCTGGACCAAGCTCATCGCGGACAAGGGATCGCCGTCCATCCAGCAGCTGACGGACACCCCGGCCGATCAGTGGTTCGTCTCCGGCAAGGTGGCTATGTACCAGGGTGGCGACTGGGCACGAAGTGAGATCGCCGCATCGCCCATCGTCAAGAACGTCCAGGTCGCGCCCCTCCCGAAGGGTGTCAAGCGGGCCACGGTTATCCACGGTGTGTCGAACGTGGTCGCTGCGAACAGCAAGCACAAGGCCGCCGCCCAGGCGTTCCAGGTGTTCCTGGCCAGCAAGGCGGCCCAGCTTCAGCAAGGTAACCTCGGTGCCGTGATCCCCGCGTTCAACGGGACCCAGTCCGCGTTCGCCGCGTCCATGCCGGGCGTACGACTGCAGACGTTCCTCGATGAGGTCGCCTACTCGGTTCCGCTTCCCTCCTCGAAGAACACCGCCGCGTGGAACACGTTCGAGGCAGCGCTCCTGCCGAAGGCGTTCTCCGGGCAGATGCCGGTTGATACCGCTCTCAAGCAGTTGACCACCGAGATGAACGGCGCGCTGGCAAAGGAATGACCTTCAGGACCGTGAACGACCGCTCGGCTCTGCCGGCTGCCCTTCGGAGCAACCGGCGAGGCCGGGCGGCCGCGCGCCACGACGGATTCTGGCCGTGGCTGTTCGTGCTGCCGCTGCTGTTCGGGGTTGGCGTCTTCTACATCTGGCCGATTCTCCAGACGGCCTACTACTCCTTCACCACGTCGGGCGCCTTCGGCTCGGGGGTCACGTGGGTCGGCTTCAGCAACTTCTCCCGGCTCATCTCGGACCCGCAGCTCTACCAGTCGCTGTGGAACACTCTGATCTACACAGCCATCGTGCTCCTGGGGATTCCGATCGCCGTCTGGCTGGCGAGCCTCATCAATACCCCAGGCCTGCGATTCGCTTCGCTGTATCGGGTTCTGTTCTTTCTGCCGTACGTTGCCATGCCCACGGCGGTCGCACTCGTCTGGCGGATCATCTTCAACGGCGACTTCGGCATCCTCAACTACGTGCTGTCGCTATTCGGGATCAAGGGACCGTACTGGATCAGCTCTCCGGGCTTCGCACTCATCGCCGTCTCGATCGTCGGACTGTGGTCGTCACTCGGGTTCTCGATGATCATTCTCAGCGCCGGGTTGAAGAACATCCCGCCCGAATACTACGAAGCGGCCGAGCTCGATGGGGCGAACCGCTGGCGTCAGTTCCGCTCCGTCACCGTGCCCCAGCTCGCTCCGAGCATCTTCTTCGTGATCATCATCACGACCATCTCGAGCTTCCAGTTGTTCGACCTGCTCTACGCCCTGCTCGGTCCGAACAATCCGATCCTGCCGGACACCACCTCTCTCGTCTTCTACTTCTACAGCCAGGGATTCGTTGCCAACGACAAGGGCTACGCGGCTGCCGTGGCGATCTTCATCTTCGTTCTGATCGGCATCGTCACGATCGTCCAGTTCCGTCTCCAGCGCAGGTGGGTGAACAATGACTAGCGCGGCGACACGGCTGCGGATGGCGCGCGCCAGCCGCGCACACGTGAAGACTGCGACCGGTCGCCCGGGTCGTCGCGGGGGAAGTCACGTGCCCGTGCACATCGTGCTGGCGGTCGGAGGAATCCTGATGGCGTTCCCCTTTATCTGGCAGATCATCATGTCGCTCTCGACCAATGCCCAGGTGCAGGGCGTCGTTCCGACCTTCTGGCCGGGTCAGCTGCAGTGGGGCAACTACGCGGACGTGTTCACGCGGCTGCCGTTCCTGAGTCAACTCGGAAACTCGGTGCTGATCACCCTCATCCGGACCGTCGCGCAGATCATCCTCTGCACCGCCGCGGGCTACGCGTTCGCCCGCATGCGTTTCGTCGGTCGCTCCACGCTGTTGGCGATCGTCCTGTCGATCCTCCTCGTGCCCGCGCAGGTCTACCTCATCTCGCAGTACCAGATCGTTCAGGGTCTGGGCTGGCTCAATACGCTCATGGGTCTCGTCGCTCCCGGACTGTTCAGCGCGTTCGGCACCTTCCTCATGCGAACGGCGTTCCTCAACATGCCGGCCGAGCTCGAGGAGGCGGCCAGGATGGACGGGGCCAATCCGTTCCAGACGTTCTGGCGGATCATGGTGCCGCTCGCGCTGCCGAGTATCAGCGTTCTCGCGATCACGACGGTCCTGTGGTCCTGGAATGAGTTGTTGTGGCCGCTCGTCGTGTCGACCTACGCGAGCGCCATGCCGCTCTCGGCCGGACTGGCGACACTCGCCGGTGACGTGACCGTCAACTATCCGGTGCTGATGGCGGCGAGCCTGATGGCGATGGCTCCCGTTCTGATCCTGTTCATCGCGTTGCAGCGCCGCGTGATCAACGGGCTGGCGTCATCGGGGCTCAAGTAGGTCCGTCTCGGCTGGGGCTACCGGGCGGCCTGAGTCAAAACAGCGGCCACGGGAGCGAGGGCATTTCGCCGTGCGGCGCGGGGAACACCGCCCTCGAGCGCAGTCGGTCGCATCGGGCGGCGAGCGAAGCGATCTCGAGCGGGTCGATCAACGCACCCAGTGCCAGACCGAGAACGCCGTCGAGGTCGGCACGAACCCGATCGATACCCTCCAGTTCGGTGTCATTAAGCGGCACACCGACCCAGCCCCAGAGCACCGTACGCAGCTTGTGCTCGACGTGGAAAGTCAATCCGTGGTCGACTCCGTGCCGATGACCACCCGACATCTCCAGCACATGTGCGCCCTTTCGATCGGCATTATTTACAACGACGTCGAAGATCGCCATCCGCCGCAGTGCGGCTGAGTCCTCGTGGATGAGAGTGACCGGCCTCTCGCTCTCGTCCAAGCCGTCCACGATCGCACACCACCCCGCGCTCGGCACGCTCTCCGATGCCACGAGATCGACCGCGGACTGTTCAGGATCCGGTTCCTTCCACAACTGCACCATGCCAGGCCCAAGTGGGCCATCCCGAAGCCACGTCTGCGGCACCACGTCCCATCCGAAGGACGTCGACACGAGGTACGCGGCAACCTCGCGTCCAGCGAGTGTTCCGTCCGGAAAATCCCAGAGCGGGCGCTCGCCCTCGACCGGTTTGTACACGACGGGAACGTCGCCGATTCCGGCCAGGTAGGTCTGGTTGGATGCAGTCCGGATGCGTCCCCTGAGCACGAGTTCGCCCTGCGGCTCGGCATCCACACTCATCCGGTCGTTCCCCGACCGGCCCGGACGATGTCGAAGGTGCGCTTCGCGAATGCGCGGGCCGTACCCACCGGCATCCGGATCTCGAAGATCTCCCGGGGCTCGAGCGCGTCGGAATCGCTGTCCGCGTCCGACTCGTCGCCCTCGTCGATGGGGTAGGCCTCGATGACGATCTGGGTCGTTGTCGGATCCCAGCCGAGTCCGATCGCCCCAGTCCGGAACTCCGGCTCGACAGGCTGGTCGAGTGGTTCCGCGTCGACGAGCTCGGGCGGACTGGTTGCCGGAACACTCGACGGGTTGCCGTCCGTCGTCATGAGCGCGTCGAGGATCTCGTCGATCTTCGCGGCGAGAAGCGCGGATTGCTCCTTCTCGATCAACACGCTTGTGACGCGTGGACCAAGGCGAGCCTGAAGGTAGAACGCGCGCGAGCCTGGCGGCCCGATCGTGCCTACGACGACCCGGTCGGGCCAGTCGTAGCGGTAGACGATCGCGGCCATCTCTTCATCCTAGGAGCGCAGCCAGGAGAGGTCGCCCGAGTCGGTGTTAGTGGCGAGTACGTCTGGTCCCTCATCGCCGAACCGCACCACGGACACCGATGCCGGTCCAACGAAGATTCGCTGGAACTGGTCCAGGTGCATGCCGAGAGCATCGGCCAGTACTGCTTTGATGATGTCGGCGTGGCTCACCACCGCCCACACCGCGCTCGCACCGAACTGCCTGGTGATGGCGGCATCGCGGCCACGAATCGAGGCGACCGCACGCGCCTGCATCGCCGCGAGTGATTCGCCGCCGGGAAACACTGCCGCCGAGGGCTGCCGCTGTACGACCGGCCAGAGCGGTTCCCGGGCTAACTCTGCCAGCGGTCGACCCTGCCAGTCGCCGTAGTCGCACTCGGTGACCGCGTCATCGATCGTTTCCGGTGGAACGACCTCCTGAGCGGCCAGAATCAGTGACGCGGTCTGCCGGCACCGCTCGAGCGGACTCGACACGACTTCGGCAAGGGGAACCGATGCGAGTCGATCCGCGGTCCTCGCGGCCTGGGCGAGCCCAACCTCGTCGAGTTCGACACCCGGCGTGCGCCCGGCCAGAATGCCGCTCGCGTTCGCCGGGGTGCGACCGTGCCGCACGAGCAGGACCATCGCCATGTCGACCAGCCTACGAGAGCCCGGCCGGGTGGCCGGGCTCTCGCGCGGTTGCTGCTGTGGTGGCGCGCTCACGCACCGGTACAGCGGTCACCGGCGCGGCTGACCGAGGTAGAGCGCGAGCTGCCAGAGGCGTTCGCGTTCGGCACGATCAGCTTCGGAGCGGTAACGAGCTCCCGCGTCGACGCTCGACGGACGTGCAATGACCGTCCGAGGGCGGCGACTCCACGTGATGAGCGCGAGCCCCAGGTGCAGGGCCACTCGATCGGGGAGCGAAACGGTTCGGCGGTCCGACACGGAATGGACCGACGAGGGCGGATGGGTGGGATGTTCATCGACGCGAGTCGACAGCACGGTATTCACGATTGTGTTCCTCACAACTGGTTCGGCGAGGTCGCCGAAGGATGCCCGCTCGTGGCGGGCCCGGGGTGTCGCCACGGTGGTGGCGGACCATCCGGAGAACCGGATGGTCGTGACGGGACGGACGTGCAGCTCGCTCGTCGCACGGAGCGACGGTGGAACTACTGGACTTCTTCGAGCGCCGTCACCGTGATCGTGACGAGCGAAGCTGGTCTGATCAGTCGGTGAGAACGCCGAAGAAGCCGGCGATGCGGAACTGTGCCGCGTTTGCGTTGATCATCATTTGCCTGGCTCCTTTCTTGAGATCGGCAGGGGTCCACCGTAGCGTCAGCGCTTGATTTCGCGCAAGGGCGACACGCCCGGGATGCACGATGCCGGCCCCTACCTCGCGCCCCCGTTCCGTTACGCCACGTTGCGATGGTTACGCCCCGTTGCGCACCGTGACGTTCGTGGTCGTCTCGTGACGCGTATGTGACGGAGCAGTTGGTGCGCCGCGCGGAGGCGCCCATATGGTCTCTCCCAACCCCCCTGCCGATCACCGACTTAGGAGTTGCGCCATGCGCGTTTCCCGCATTTTGCTCGCGTCCCTCGCCCTTGCCTCCGCCCTGACTCTCACCGCGTGCGCGGGCAGCGGAGCCGCGTCGTCCGCAGCGTCGGCCGACGGAGGCACCATCGTTTATGCCCACCAGCAGGAACCGGCGTGCGTTTTCGGCGGCTGGATCGAGCAGGCGTACCTCTCGTACCAGGTGCTCGACAACCTCGTCTCGCTCGACGCCAAGCACAAGGTCGTGCCATGGCTGGCCACGTCGTGGAAGTCCTCGAGCGACGGGCTCACCTGGACGTTCACGCTCAAGAAGGGCGTGAAGTTCACGGACGGCACGCCGGTCGACGCGGCAGCGGTGGCCTACAACTTCGACTACTGGCTGAAGGGTGGCAACAGCACGGCGGACGTGTGGCTGGCCGGCTACTACAAGTCGGCCGAGGCCGTGAACGCGTCGACACTGCGGATCGATCTGTCGAAGCCGTATCCCCGCCTCGCCGACAATCTCACGCAGGCCTACTTCGGTATCCAGTCCGAACACGCGCTGAAGACGCGTACCAAGGACCAGAACTGCTCGGCGCCCATCGGCTCCGGTGCGTTCATCGTGAAGAAGTGGACGCGCGGCCAGGACATCGTGCTGGTGCGCAACGACAAGTACACCTCGCCGCCCGCCAATGCGCTGCATACGGGTCCCGCCCACGTGAAGGAGGTCGACTGGAAGTTCGTCGCCGACCCGACAACTCGCGTCGCCGCGCTGCAGAGCGGCCAGGTCGATGCGCTTTACGACGTGCCGGCCGTGCAGTGGAAGGCGCTGAAGGCGGATGGATTCCAGCTCGAGCGGTACGTGACGCCCGGTCGTCCGCAGCAGCTCTCCTTCAACACCCAAGTCGGACCGTTCACGGATGAGCGACTGCGTCAGGCCTTCGCCTACAGCCTCAACCGAGACCAGATAGTGAAGACCATCGGCCGGGGCATCATCCCGACCGAGGGCAACGGCGGTGTGAGTCGGGCGACGCCCGGCTACAGCACCAAGGCCGCCGACTGGTATAGCTACAACCCGACGAAGGCGAACGCGCTGCTGGATGCGGCCGGCTGGACGGGCCGCACGTCAACCGGCATCCGCACCAAGGACGGTAAGCCCCTGACGGTCATCCTGCCCTACGGTGCGGGGTCGATCATCGACTCGGATGGTGCGTCCATCCTGCAGGGCGTGAAGCAGCAGGCGTCCAAGGTGGGCTTCGACGTCGACCTGATCCCGGTCCCGCAGAGCGAACTGTTCGCCGGGAAGTACGGCACCGCGCAGGACCACGACATCAGTGTCGGATATTGGACGGCCGTCACTGCGGGCATCCTGTACATCAACTGGCGCCCGAGCACCGCGGACGACCCGAACTACAGCAACAGCGCGTACTACAACGATCCGAAGCTCGAGGGCTACATCCTCGCCGGCAACTCGGCGCCGACGGTTGCCGAGCAGAACGCCGACTACGAGAAGGCGCAGGACTACATCGCCCAGCACGCCCTCTCGATCGGTGTGTACGACCGATTGAGCACGCTGGCGGTTTCGCCGAAGCTCAAGGACGTCTGGCAGGAGCACTCGCAGGGGGGGCCGACGTTCTATGACGCTTACTTCGCCAAGTAGCGCCGTTCGGGAGACGGGGCCGGTGAGCAAACCGACCTCGTCACCTCGGCGTCCCTCTCGCGTCGGTCTGGTGCTGTTCGCGATTGTGCGAAAGCTGCTCGCTGCCGTCGTCGTCCTGTGGGGCGCCGCGACGGTCGCGTTCTTTGCTCAGCTCGCGCTGCCCGGCGACCGGGCCACGGTCATCCTGAACATCCGCGACGGACAGGCGCAGTTGCGAACCGCAGCCGAACTCGCGCCCATTCGCGCCGAGTACGGACTCGCACATCCGGTCCTGCAGCAGTACTGGGATTACCTCCGCGGTCTGCTCGGTGGCGACTTCGGCAATTCCTACCAGCAGTTTCGTCCGGTCACCGAAATCATCGGCGAGCAGCTGGGCGCAACCGTCGTGCTGTCGCTCACCGCCATCCTTTTCGCGTGGATCCTCATGATCGTCTGGGTCACCGTGACCGCCGGCCGTGGACCTCGCGTGCGCGGGATCGGCGCGCTAGTGGATGTCGTGGCAGCGGGTCTCCCCGCCTACTGGCTCGGCATCATCCTGTTGCTCGTGTTCGCGCTCGGGCTGCGCTGGTTCCCGGTCATCGGCGGCACAGGAGTCGACGGGCTGATCCTCCCGGCGCTCACCCTGGCCATTCCGCTCGCCGGCTTCATGGCCCAGAGCACCCGCGCCGAGTTCGAGCGCGCGCTGGAGCAACCGTTCGTTCTCACGGCCCGCACGCGTGGGATGGGCGACTGGGAGGTACGACTTCGACACGTCATCCGGCACGCGACCATTCCCGCGGTGACTTTGTCGGGCTGGGCGCTCGGGGCGACGCTCTCGGGAGCCGTCGTCGTCGAGTCGATCTTCTCGCGGCCGGGTATCGGATCGGTACTCATCGCCGCGGTCAACTCGCAGGACCTCCCCGTCGTTTCGGGCATCGTGACGCTCGTCGCGGTCTTCTACGTGACGGTCAACCTGCTCGTCGACATCGCCTACACGCTCATCGATCCTCGATTGAAGGCATCATGACCACACTCCAGGCTCCGCCGATCGCCGCGCCGCGACCGCGCGCCCGCCCGCGCCCCTGGGGTCTCTACGTCGCCGGGCTGCTCGCGCTCCTGCTCGCGATTGCGGCCATCGTGCCGCAGTTGCTGGCTACGCACGACCCCTTCGCTCTCGACTATGCCCGCGCACTCCAGGGGCCGTCCATCCGTCACTGGTTCGGTACGGACGAATCCGGTCGCGACCTCTACAGCCGGGTGATCTATGGTGCACGGGAATCGCTGCTCATCGGGCTCGGCGCCGCGGCGGTCGGGATCCTGCTGGCACTGGTGTTGGGATCGCTCGCGGCGCTGGCAATCCGCCCAGCGGCTGTCGTCGTCGACCGCTTCGTCGAGGTCATGTTCACGTTCCCGGCGCTGCTTCTTGCCCTGCTGCTGATCGCGATCGCCGGACCGTCCGCAGTTACGGAGATCTTCGCGGTCGGGCTCGGCACTGCGCCGGGATACGCGCGAATGATCCGTGGGCAAATCCTCGCGGCGAAGAACTCCAGCTACGTCGAGGCGGCCACCGCGCTCGGGCACTCGCGAACCCGGATCGTGTTCTCGCACATCCTGCCGAACGCGCTCCGACCACTGATCGCGGTGTTCGCGCTCTCGGTCGGACAGTCGATCGTGTGGGCGTCGAGCCTGTCGTTCCTTGGGCTGGGCGTTGCACCGCCGTCGTCCGAATGGGGCGCGCTGCTGGATGCTGGTCGTGGCTACATTACGCAGGCCGGTTGGCTGGAAGTCGTTCCCGGCCTCGTCATCGTGGCGGTCGCGCTCACCGCAACCACCATCGGACGACACCTGCAGAGCTACCTCGAGAAGGGTGAGAAGTAATGACGATCTCAGAAACCACGACGGACCCGGTCGACCTAGGTCTCGACTGGCCGGCCACCCGCCTCGGTGTCGAAAACCTCTCGGTGTCATTCGACGTCGACGGCCGGCAGCGCGAGGTCGTCACCGGAGTGAGCTTCGAGCTGACGCCGGGCTCGTGCGTGGCCATCGTGGGCGAGTCCGGGTCAGGGAAGAGCGTGACCGCTCGTGCCCTCGTCGGTCTCGCCGGGCGTAACGCCACGGTCACGGCCGATCGACTCGAGCTGCACCACGAGGACGCCCTGGCCTTCACGTCGCGACAGTGGCGCAAGGTTCGTGGGCGTGACGTCGGTTTCATCCTCCAGGATGCCCTCGTCTCGCTGGACCCGCTGCGTCCGGTGCGGGCGGAAATCGCGGAGGCGCTCCGGCTGCACGACTGGGGCAACCGCCGCGAGCGCGCCGCTCGAGTGCTCGACCTGCTTACTCGGGTCGGTGTGCCGTTGGCGCGGGAGCGGGCGCGTTCTCGTCCGGACCAGCTCTCCGGAGGTCTCCGTCAGCGGGCACTCATCGCATCAGCCATTGCACTCGACCCGGATATCGTGATCGCCGACGAGCCCACCACCGCACTCGACGTGACGGTGCAGGCACAGGTGCTCGGCGAGCTTGAGAAGATGAAGGATCGAGGCGCCTCAATCATCCTGATCAGCCACGACCTGTCCGTGGTCGCCCAGCTGGCCGACCACATCCTCGTCATGCGCGGGGGACGGGTTCTCGAGCAGGGGACGGCCGCGGAGGTGCTCGCCGCGCCCAGGGACGACTACACGCGTGCCCTCATCGCGGCGGTTCCGAGCGAGCACACGCGTGGCCGGTCGCTCAGCTCGACGGCGCCGGCCCCGGACTCGATCGCGCTCGGATCGGTCGCCCGCACGAGCGGCACCGTGCTGGAGGCTCACGACCTGGTCAAGCGCTTCAGGGCGCCGGACGGCAGTTCGACGCGGGCCGTCGACGGGGTGTCGTTCAGCCTCGCGGCCGGGGAGACGCTCGGGCTCGTGGGGGAGTCGGGCTCGGGCAAGAGCACGACCGCCAGGCTCGCCCTCGGGCTCGAGAAACTGGATGCCGGGTCGGTGCGTTTGCTCGGTTCGGCGTGGTCCACGCTGCCGGAGTGGCGACGTCGCCGGCTTCGCCCGAGCATCTCGGCCGTGTACCAGGACCCGCTGAGCTCGTTCGATCCGCGATGGAATGTCGAGCGCATCCTGCTGGACGCTCTTCGTGGCCAGCGACTGTCGCCAACCGCGCGCCGGTCGCGAGTGCGAGAGTTGCTGGAGCTCGTAGGCCTGACACCGGAGGTGCTGCCGCGTTTCCCGCTCAAGCTGTCGGGCGGCCAGCGACAGCGCGTCGCAATCGCGCGGGCACTTGCGCCGCGGCCATCCGTTCTCGTTCTGGATGAGGCCGTCTCGGCGCTCGACGTGACGATCCAGGCGCAGATCCTCGACCTCCTCGTCGCGCTCCAGAAGGCGTCGGGGGTCAGCTATTTGTTCATCTCGCACGATTTGGGCGTAATCAGCCACCTGAGTGATCGCGTTCTGGTCATGAAGGATGGCCGGGTGGTCGAGGAGGGCGCGCCCGATGAGATCTTCCGTCGCCCCCAGCATCCGTACACGCGCGAGCTCATTGCATCCATTCCCGTCTTCGATCCGGGCGCCTTCGCGGCCTGATCGAGAACAAGACCCAGCACCAACGAAAGGCACTCCCATGGCCGAGAAGAAGCAACTGTTCCTGAACCTGTTCGAGATGGCCTGCGTGAGCCACATCACGCACGGATTGTGGCCGCTGCCGGGCAACAACAGGCATCGTTTCCAGGACCTCGACTACTGGACGGAGCTCGCGGACATGCTCGAGAACGGCGGCTTCGACGGCGTGTTCCTCGCCGACGTGATCGGCGCGTACGACGTCTTCCGCGGTGGTCCGGAGACGGCGCTTCGCGAGGGATTGCAGAGCCCGAACATAGACCCGTTGCTGGTCATCCCCGCCATGGCGGCCGTGACCAAGCGCCTCGGCTTTGGCGTGACGTTCTCGACCACCTACGAACCGCCCTTCGCATTTGCGCGCCGCATGTCGACGCTCGACCACCTCACCAAGGGGCGCGTCGGCTGGAATGTGGTGACCTCATACCTGCCGAACGCCGCGCACAACTTCGGTCTCGAGGGCGAAATCTCGCACGACCTTCGCTACCAGTACGCCGACGAGTATCTCGACGTGCTCTACAAGCTGTGGGAGGGATCGTGGGACGACGACGCCGTGCTCGTGGATCGCGAACATGGGATCTACACGGACCCGTCGAAGGTGCGCTACATCAACCACGTCGGCGACCGGTACAAGGTATCTGGACCGCATATCGTGCATCCCTCGCCGCAGCGCACTCCCGTGATGTTCCAGGCCACCGGCTCTCCCGCGGGCATTGAGTTTGCCGGTCGGCACGCGGAGGCGGTCTTCACGGGCGGTCGCACCTCGGAGGAGTTCCGCGCCAACGCGCAGACCATGCGCGATGCGGCGGTGCGCCACGGTCGCCACTCCGACGACATCAAGTTCATCGCGATGGCCGGAGTGGTGGTCGGTCGCACCGAGGAAGAGGCCGCCGACAAGTGGCGCCTGTACAAGGAACACGTGAGCCTGGACGGCATCCTCGCGCATTCCAGCCTGCCGGTGGATCTCACCGCCTACCCGCGCGACATCACCGTCGCTGAAGCACTGCGTCGGGCGGATGTCTCGCCATCGGCCGTCCCGTTCCTTCCGCTCGAGCGGACGGTGGGCCAGGCGCTCGACTTCATCGCGGGCTCGCGCGGCGACCGCTTCTTCGTGTCCGGTACACCGACGGTTGTCGCGGACGAGATTGAGAAGTGGCTCGATGAGGATGGACTGGACGGCATCAACTTGCGTCAGTACCACTCCTTCGACACCGCGCGCGACTTCGCCGAGCTTGTCGTGCCGGAGTTACGCAAGCGCGGCCGCCTGCCCGAGGAGGGCTCAAGTCCCGGCACGCTCCGCGAGCGGCTGTTCGGCGCGGGCAATTCGAGGCTGCCCGATCGGCACATCGCGACCCGTTACCGTGGCGGCGCAAACCTCGACGTGCCGCTCGAACCCCTAAATCTTGTGGGCGCGAGCAACGCCGCTTCGTCATAATGTCGGAACTCTCGATTGTCGGGGTCAGCGGCAGTCCGACCCGACCATCTCGAACGAGTGCCCTCGTCGACCTGGTGACGCACGCGTTTGCCGAGACTCTCGACGGAGAGGCGACGGTGATCGAGCTCGCGCCGCTGCTGGGCGAGCTCGGCGCAGGTCCGTATCGCACCGACATCGGACCGAACGCGCGCGCGGCGGTTGAGCTCGTCGAGGCCGCGGACGTGATCGTCGTCGGGTCGCCCGCCTACCGGGCGACCTACACGGGACTGTTCAAGCTGTTCTTCGACCACGTCGGGCAGTACGCCCTCGCCGACAAACCGATCATCCTGACGGCGACGGGCGGCAGCGATCGCCACGCTCTCCTGGTCGAGCACCAGATGCGCCCGCTGTTCGGGTTCTTCCAGGCGCTCACGCTCCCGCTCGGCATTTTCGCCAGCGAAGCCGACTTCACGGACTACCGGGTCACGTCGCCCGAGCTGATCGATCGGCTCACAAAAACGCTGCAGCGCACGCTGCCGGTGATCCAGTCCCACCTAACGCGGGGAGAGGACGCGACCCTCCTCGAATTCGCTCGGCCGGACGTGTTCTAGCCAGGCATTCTGGCTAGGGTCGGAGGGTGACCACGGCGCGGGAGTTGATCGGCAGGCCCGCGATCGTGTCGGCTTATCTCGCACCAGTTCTCTTCATCGGTGGAATCGCGATCTCCGGAGCGCTGTCGCCGGGATACGACCCGGTGCGCCAGACCATCAGCGAACTGGCGGCGAGCGAGGCGCCGACACGGGTGGTCGCGACGATCCTGTTCGTGCTCACTGGGCTCTGCCATCTCGTCACGATCACCTGGGCGAGGGGGATCGGGCTCGCCGGTCGCGTCGTGTTCCTGATTGGAGCGCTCGCATCGCTAGGCGTCGCGGCATTCCCGCTACCGAGCGTCTCGGGAACGTCCGCCGTCCACAACACGTTCGCGACCATCGGCTTTCTGGTCCTGGCGCTGTGGCCGGTCTTCGGGATGCGGCTGCGCCCGGACTTTCCCTGGCTGGTTCGACCGGCCGGCTCGATCCTCGGAACGGTCATCCTCACCGCGATCGGTCTCTGGTTTCTCGCGGTGTGGCTCACTCACTCATCGCCATACATCGGCGTTCTCGAGCGGCTCGCGGCGGACGCGGAATCGCTGTGGCCCGCGATCGCCGTGACAGCTCTGTGGATGCGCGCTCGGCACCTGGATGGCTGGGCGCGGAAGCCGTGACCGCCACGGCCGAGGAACTGATCCGGGCGACGACCGCAGTCGGCGAGCACTACTACGCCAGCGCCGCGGCGGTCGGCTTGAGCGTGCAGGAGGCTCGGCTGCTCTTCATCCTGAGCGCGCGGCCCTCGAACATGCTCGGACTGACGTCGGCCCTCGGAGTTCCCAAGTCCACCATGACGGGGCTGGTTGCCCGGATGGAGTCGGCGGGGCTCGTGGTTCGGGCGCGGGATCCGGCCGACCGACGCCGCCTGATAACCGAACCCACCGCGAAGGGGCGGGCAGCAGCCGCGACCTTTGCCCGCGATCTCGCGACTCGGGTCTCGGCGGTCCTGTCGCCCCTGGATGCGTCCGAGCAGTCCGAGCTCGCCGTGCTTCTGGGCGAGATTTTGCAACGGGCGGAAGTCGAGCAGCCCAAGCCGTCGCTAGCGAGGACCGGCCAGCGGCACCGGTGACGTCGCGTCCGGGAGCTTCGCGAGAAGCTTCCGTAACCGGCTGGCCTTCTCTGGGCCCAACGCCTGGAGCAGCCGGTCTACGCGAGCGGTGAGCGCGTCATCGAACTCGTGCAGTCTCGCGAGACCGAGGGCCGTGCCCAGCACGAGCTGTCGGCGCCGATCGCTCTCATCGGTCGAGCGCGTCGCGAGTCCGAGCGACTCGAGTTGGTCGACCACGCTCGTGAGGCTCGACTTCGGGGCATCCAGTCGCGAGATGAGCTCGCTCATGCTGGCACCGTTTTCGGCCAGGCGAAGAACCTGCAACTGGATCGCCGACAACCCGGACGCGAGGCGCACGTCCAGCACGCGTTCACCCACCGCGGTCGTCACTCGCGTAATCGCGGCACCGACGTCAAGCGGCGGACGGATGTCGCTCATTGCGTCGCGTACTCCCTTGGGATGAATTCGATCTGCTGGTCTCGACATTAGTCCGAGTGCCGTACTAGCGTGATATTAGTCCGAACCTCGTACTAAATATCGAAAGGATCTCCCCATGTTCACCACCAACACCGACACCGCGGCCTCGGTCGCATCCGCACCCAGCCGTACTCGCAGCATCCTGATCATCGCCGCGGGTGCGATCGTGGCGCTCGCAGCCAACTCGATCATCGCCGCGTCCGCGCTTGCGGCCGGAGCGGACCCGTCGTTCGCAGCGCTGCACGTCTTCGTCTACGGCGCGTTCACCGTGCTGGGCCTCCTGGCGGCACACCTCGGCTGGCGCATCATTCGCCGGCGGTCGAACCACCCGGCCGCGCTCCTCAGAGTGCTGGTGCCGGTGTTGACCATGCTCTCGTTCGTTCCGGACACGGTTCTCGCCCTCACCGGCTTCATCCCGGGAACTTCCCTCACCGGCGTGATCGGTCTTGCTCTCATGCATCTCGTAGTGGTCGCCGTGGCCGTGCCCGTGAGCGCAAAGGTCGCGCCCGTCAACTGACCGTTCCGGCCCCGGCCCCGGTGCGAGAATGAACAGCGATGGACACCTCTGGCGAGTCGACCCTCAGCATCGTGCTGGCGCTGGTCGTACTCGCCAGCGGTCTGCAGGTGGCGGTTCGCATTCCGCCGGTGAACCGCCGGTTCCCTATCGTCGCTCTGATCGCCACGGTCGTCATCGGAGTTCCCTCTCTCCTCCAGTTCGCCATTCCCGCGATCGGCAATGCGCTCTCGCGGAAGCCGCAGCTGGAACTGTCCGGTCAGTGGTGGCGAGTGCTGACCGCGCTTCTCGCTCAGGATGGCGGCCTGGCCGGCGCACTCTTCAATCTCGTCGTTGTCGCCGTCGTCGTCTTCCTCGGGGAACGGGCGTGGGGTCGCTGGCGCACCGTGGTTCTCTTCCTCGCGCCGTCGATCATCCTCAACCTGCTCGCGGTCGCCTGGAATGCTTCGGGCGGCGGCAGCTCGTTTGCGAGCGACGGCCTGTTACTGAGCCTTTGTTCCCTGGGGGTACTGACCGCCCGCCGACCGCTGTTCCTGGTGTGCACGGGGGTCGCGGTTGCCGCCGGGATCGTGCTCATCGTCGCGAATGACGCTCACGGTGTCGCGATAGTGCTCGGAGCGGCACTCGGCGTGCTTTTTGCGGTCCTGCCGCATCCTGTGAAGGCACCCCCAATTCGAGTCCAAACCCACCTTCCTGAACATTGACTGCGAACGAATTGTCGATTGAGAGAATAGGGTTGCGTAAAGGTTGCCCTGGACCACGGTCGCCCAACACTTCGGGTGCAGCATTCGGCTGAGCATCCAAGGTGCTACCGAATCGAGGCTCCACGTGAGCAGCCCCGTTATTAACATCGTCCGCACCCGCCCGCGGGGTGATACCGCAAATCCGACGACAGAGTATGCGGCACTGTTGCACACCGTTCGCGACGCGGGCCTGCTTCGCCGGCGCACCGGCTTCTATGTCGCGGTATTCTCCGTTTTGACGGTCGCCCTAGGCGGCGCTTTCACTGGCATGGCCTTCCTCGGTCACAGCTGGTACGTGCTGCTCATCGCAGGCGCGCTCGGCCTGATCTTCACCCAGTTCGCGTTCCTAGCGCACGAGGCCTCGCATCGACAGGTCTTCGAGTCGGGCAAGGCCAATGACCTTGCCGGCCGCATGATCGGAAACCTGTTCGTCGGGATCAGCTACTCGTGGTGGATGACGAAGCACAGTCGTCACCACGCCAACCCGAACATCCTCGGCAAGGACCCCGACATCGAGCGCGACTACATCTCCTTCACCGAGCAGGATGCCGCGAAGGCGAAGGGGCTGTACGCCTGGTTCACGCGCAAGCAGGGCTACTTCTTCTTCCCGATCCTCATGGGTGAGGGGATCAACCTCCACATCCGTGGGCTGTCGACCGTCTTCGGCCGCCAGAAGGTGGACAAGCGCTGGCTCGAGGCCCCGATGCTGGTCGCGCGAATCGTCGCCTACGTCACCGTCGTCTTCCTCATGCTGCCGCCCGGAATGGCCGCCGCGTTCATCGGTGTTCAGCTGGCCGTCTTCGGCGTCTATATGGGCGCATCATTCGCGCCCAACCACAAGGGCATGCCGATCCTGCCGCACGACTCGAAGGTCGACTTCCTGCGTCGCCAGGTGCTGACCTCGCGCAACATCCGCAGCGGCCGGTTCATGAATTTCTACATGGGCGGCCTCAACCACCAGGTCGAGCACCACCTCTTCCCGAACATGCCGCGACCGCACCTCAAGCGCGCGCAGGTGATCGCGAAGGAGTACTGCCTCGCGCATGACATCGAGTACACCGAGACGACCATCTGGAAGTCCTACGGCATCGTCATCCGCTACCTGAACAAGGTCGGCCTTGCGGCCGGCGGCGACCCGTTCGACTGCCCCGCGGCCACTGCGTTCGGGCGGTAACTCTCAGCCCTCCGCGAACGACGATCCGATCGGGAGTCTGTCGGTTCACAATTGCCGGATGGACGACAACGAAATCCTGGACGCGTACTCCCGAACGGTCGTGGACGTCGCGGACTCCGTTCTTCCGAGCGTCGCCAGCATCGCGGTGCGCACATCGCGTGGGGGAGGATCCGGGAGCGCCAGCGTCATCACGGCCGACGGGTATCTGCTCACCAGCGCTCACGTCGTCGTCGGTGCGCGATCGGCCGAGGCTTCCTTCAGCGACGGTTCGTCGGTTGCAGTGGATGTCGTCGGCCGCGACCCCCTCTCGGATCTCGCGGTGCTCCACGCCCGGGGCGAGATCCCGCCCGCGTTGGAGCTGGGCGATGCGGCGAAGCTGCGCGCCGGACAACTCGTCGTCGCCCTCGGGAATCCGCTTGGCCTCGCCGGAAGTGTGACCGCCGGCATCGTGTCCGCGCTGGGACGCTCGCTGCCGACGGCCTCGGGCCGCGTCATCGACGAGGTCATCCAGACCGATGCGGCGCTCAATCCCGGCAATAGTGGGGGCGTCCTCGCTGATAGTGCCGGCCGCATGGTCGGCGTCAACACGGCGGTGGCCGGAGTGGGCGTCGGGCTCGCAGTGCCGATCAACTCGACCACCCGCAGCATCATCACTGCGCTCATGACCAGGGGCAAGGTGCGCCGCGCGTGGCTGGGAATTGCCGGCGCCCAGATCACCCTGGCCCCGGAGCTCGCGCAGCGGATCGGCTCGCCAACGGGGCTTCAGGTCGCGGGTGTCTCGAAGAACAGCGCCGCAGAGGAAGCAGGGCTTCGTCGCGGAGACGTGGTCGTCGAACTCGCCGGCCGCCGGGTCGTCTCGACGACCGCCGTGCAGCAGCTCATGGTCGAGGATGCGATCGACAGACCGATCGAGATCACGGTCTGGCGAAATGGCGCGCTCGTGGATGTGATCGCGGTCCCACGCGAGCTCGACGAGTAGCTGTCGTTTTTCGTAGCCGCCGTTCCGTCGCAAGGGTGATTGTGCATCACCCCACACCGACGGAAGGCGCTGCCTATGCAGTACATGCTCGTGATCTACGGCAACTTTGAGGGCTGGCGGTCATCCACTCAGGACGACTTCGATCAACTGATGGCGGGCCATCACGAGCTCCAGGAGGAGCTGACCGCGAGCGGGGAGTTTCTGGGGACGAGTGAACTGCCGCTGGACAACGCGAAGGTTGTCCGCACCGGTTCTCGCGGTTCGTCCGTTCTCGACGGCCCGCTCGACCCGTCCGGCGATATTGTCGCCGGCTACTACCTCGTGGAGTGCAACAGCGTCGATCGCGCGACGGAGATCGCGAAGCGCCTCGCCGACATCGAGTTCGGCCTGATCGAGGTGCGGCAGACGACCCGCAATCCGGTGCACTAGCCGCCCGAGCCTTAGGCGTTACATCGACGTTACGGCCCTTCCCAGACACTGGACTCCAGGACGACCAATCAAAGCATCCCGGAGGATCGACGTGAACAAATCAGTTTCCCTCATCACACTCGCGCTGGCCGCGACCCTGCTGAGCGGCTGTGCGGCCGCTGCGCCATCCGGTGGCACTGGTGCGTCGGGAGGCGGGGCATCAGGCTCCGGTTCCGGATCCGGCACCGTAGCCAACTCCGGAAACGAGTGTTCTATCGCGCACGACGCCCTGGCGAAGGTCGTGACCGGCTCTCTCAGCGCGCCGTACCAGAAGGGCGATACCTGTTATTTCGGTGTCGGGCCGAACGGCACGAAGTCGGGATCGGCGCTCGCCGGTCTTTACGGCGACTCCGCGAACGTCCGATACACGACGGCGGACGTCGCCAGCGAATATCAGGGCGCAAAGGTGGCCTATAGCGGCTCCAAGCCGCTCACGGGCGTGGGCACCGAAGCCGCCTACTACGACGGAGGCAACGGCAATCCGCAGGTGATCGCTCACACGTCGGGCGGATTCTGCGATGTGCAGACGAGCTTCAACGACGCCACCGAGGTCGGCCTGAAGAAGCCCTCCGGGTCACGCACCATCGCGGAAGCAGACGTTCCGAAGCTCGCCGCCGACCTGGGCGCCGTCTGCACGGCACTCTTCGGCGGCTAGGCGCGAACGCGTCCGTTCAACATATCGGCGGCCCGGCGGGCGGCGTCTCGCGCGGGCAGGGCGTCCGTCGCCGGAACAGTTTTCCGCAGTTCATCCACTGCGCCCTGGAGTGTGAGCGGTGCTGGTCTCGACCCTCGATTCCGGATGACGCGTGCCGACTCGAGGGCGGTCGAGACTTCCTGCTCATCCGCCCCGATGGCGCTGCCAACCAGCGCCGCTGTTTCCAGGCAGAGCGCAAAGGCCGACTCGGTGCTCATGGCTTCCGCAGCCGCGAACGCGCTTTCGCTCGCCGCCGACGCACCCGCAGTGTCGCCCGCTGTAAGCCGCGAGCGGGCGAGAATGCACCGCGCCAGCGGCAGCTCGCGTTCGACTCCCAGCTCGGTTCCCAACGAATCGGCGGCGCTCGACAGACGGATCGCATCCTCGATGTCGCCCTCGGCGAGGGCGGTTCCGGCCATCGCGACGAGAAGGACGACGCGCGCGATGCGCGGATCGCCCTGAAGCACCCCGCGTGCGTCGGAGGCGAACTCGTGGGCGGCGCCGAGATTTCCGACCTGCCACGAGATCATGGCGGCGGTCGGCAGGGTGATGAGCAGCTGCTCCTCCGAGCCGTGCTCGCGGCAGAGTTCGATGGCCTCGCGTGCGAAATCGACGGCGCTCGGGTCTACCCGCTCCGACAGCAGTGAACCCACCCCGATTACAGCTCCCACGCGCAGGTTGTGTTCGCCGAGCTCCTCGGCGACGGCGATCGCCTCCCGGACGAAATCGATCGCCTCCTCGCCGCGATCGAGGTCATCCGCGATGCCACCGAGGAAGATGAGGGCGCGACCGGCGTAGGAGTCCTCCGTGCCGCGGAGAAGATCGACACTCTTCTTGAGCGCCGGGAACGCACCCTCCCCGTCGCCCGCCCAGTAGCTCAGGTAGCCGAGCGCGAACGTGGCCAACCCGGTCCACGGCGTTGTCGGTCTTCCGGAGAGGAGACGGGAGAGCCAGAACCGACCCTCGGAAACGCTGGTGGCGGCGTAATAGCGGTGCAGCCGGAAGGCCAGTTCCTGCGCGTCGGCGAGGCTGGCGCGGTCCTCCAGGGCCGCGCCGAACAGCGAACGGATGCTGGGAAGCGACTCGGTGATGGCGGCCGAAAACGGTCCGGGAGCGGAGCGGGCGTCCTCGGGCAGCATGGCACGGAGGCTGGCGGCCAATAGGTCGAAGGTCTGCCGTTCTTCGCCGCTCGCGAGCAGGAGTTCCCGCGCGAATTCGCGCACATCGTCGTGCTGTTCGTATCGCCAGCGCGGCCCGGTGCGGTTCACGTGAAGCAGTCCGCGGGCGCTGAGCTCGCCGAGCACACGCGCAACCCGCGTGGACGGGATCTGGTCGGACACGACGAGACCACGCAAGAGACCCAGGGATACGGCCCCGTCCAGCACCGAGCTGCGGCGGAACACAACGGCCTCCTCCGGGGTGAGTGAGCCGTACCCGTAGTCGAGGATGGAGCGCACCTGGTCGGTGCCATCGGTCGTCTCGCCGATATCGTCCAGAAGGTCGTCGAGCGAGATCTCCCGTAGCTGCGCGGCGAGCAGTTCGAGAGCGAGCGGAATGCCGAGTCCTCGTCGGGCGAGCCGCTCCAGGGACTCCGCCGGAACGGCGTCCGCTGTGGGAGACCCCAGCTCGCGGATGCGTTGCGACAGCAGTACCTCGGCGTCGCCGCCGCTCCCCAGCGCCGCGATGGCGACGACTCGCTCGGTCGCACTGTGGAGTGGAGCGCGGCTGGTGCAGAGGATTATCAGCTCCGGACATCCGGACATCAGGCTGGTCGTCAGAGTCGCGATCCCGTCGGAGACCTCATCGCAGCCATCCAGCACCAGGAGGGTGCGTCCCCGCGGGGCGATCGTGGCGAGGAGTGACGCAAGCGGGTCCGGTTCGGGATTTGCTCCGAGTCCGCGAGCAACATCGGCCGCGACCAGCTCGTTGCTGGTGCTCGACCCGAGCTGCACCCAGAGCGTTTCGCCGTCCGTGGCGTTGCTGGCGTAGGCGAGCGCGAGTCGGGACTTTCCGATTCCGCCGCGACCGGTGAGCGTGACCAGTCGGGACTGCCCGAAGGCGGCCCCGATCTCGGCGAGCTCCCGAGTGCGCCCGACGAACGTCGTTTCGTTCTGGGGAAGCCGACCGACCGTGGTGGGGGCCGAGGATCGAAGCGCGGCCAGGTAGACGGCCACCGTCTCGCCACTTGGATCGATACCGAGCTGATCGGCCAGCGTCGTTCGGCAGTACTCGTAGGCCTGCACCGCGCCCACCCGGTCGCCGTCCCGGTCGAGCGCAGCGATGAGCGTGCGGTGTGCACTCTCGTCGGTTGGATCGTCCGCGACGAGCTCGCGCGCGATCCGTACCGCTCGACGATTGTCGCCGGTCAGGCCCGCGGCGGTCACGAGTGTCTCGCGGGCGGACCGCCTCAGTTCCGCCAACGCCCTCCGCTCCTCATCGATCCAGCCCAGGTCTTCCGACGGCAGGAACAGGTCGGGAGAGATCTCGGATGGTTCGAGCAGCAGCGGTACGGCGGCATCCGGCCTGGACTCCGCGAGTCGCGCCAGCGCTGTCTCGTACGCGGCCGCGGCGAGGCGCACATCGACGTCGATGCCCGGCGCGAGCGCGTAGCCCGCCGGCGCGGTGAGAACCAGCTGGTCGTCGCCGATCCCGATTCCCGCCACCGCGGTACGGATGCTGCGGATGATCCCTCGGAGCGCGGGCTTCCAACTGTCCGGCAGATCCTCGCCCCAGATCATCGCGGCCAGGCGCTCACTCGGCACGGGTCCATCGGCCAGGGCCAGGGCCACGATCGCCAGGCGAGCACGTCGGCCGCCGAGGGCGTGACCGTTCAGCTCACCGCCGCCGGACGCGACGGAGACCGCGCCCAGAACGCTCACCCGCACACTCGCGAGTCTAGTTAGCTCCGATTATTTGGTGAGCGGAACTTACCCGAGAGGATGAGCAGAACACGACCTCACTCCCCGGCCGCCCGCTTGGCCTTCTCCCCGGCGAGCAGTCCGACGATCCGGGCTTCGATCGCGTCCGTTTGAACACCGAGCGTCTCCAGCTTTTCGGCCGTCTCATCACTCGTAGCGATGACGCCGAGAAGGATGTGCTCGGTGCCGATGTAGTTATGTCCCAGTCGCAGGGCAGCCTTCAGCGCCCCGCGCAGCGCTTCCTTCGCCTCGAGCGTGAAGGGCACCTGGCCCTCCGGCACAGACGCCTCACTGGTGCCGGCATCCTCGGCAATGTCAAACGAGTCGAAGAGTTGTTTGTTCATCACCCCGGACTTGCGGAGAACAACGGCAGCCACTCCCTCTGGCTGAGTCAGCAACGCGAGGGTGAGATGAACTGGCGTTGTCTCGGCGGTGCCCGCCGCGCTTGCGATCCGGCGCGCGGCAGCGACGACACTGCGCGCTCGCGGAGTGAATCGACTGAACAGGCCACCATCCGGTACCAGGTCGCTGAGGTCGGTTTTGGCGACGAACCGTTTCTGCACCGCCTGCTTGGAGACACCCATGCTCGCACCGATCTCGCTCCACGGTGCCCCCGAACGGCGTGCCTGGTCCACGAAGTACCCGATGAGGGCATCGGACTGCTCGTCCAGGGCGGCGGCCACGCTGACGGCGGTCGACAGGTCGTCGAGCGGAGCAGCGCTCTCGTGCAGGGACCTGACATAGGAAGTGAGGTTGTCGAGGGGAATCGGTGAGGTGGTCATGCGTCAACCCTAGGTTGACGCGTAGTCTGCGTCAACCACGAGTTGACGACGTTAGAAAATGTGAACGGTCACACCGGACTAGGCTAAAAACATGAAATTCCGCTACCTCGGCAACTCCGGATTCAAGATTTCCGAAATCACGTACGGTAACTGGCTGACCCACGGATCGCAGGTGGAGAACGACACGGCCACCCAGTGCGTCAAGGCGGCCATCGAGAACGGCATCACCACGTTTGACACCGCGGATGTCTACGCGAATACGGCGGCCGAGACCGTGCTGGGCGCGGCCCTCAAGGGTGAGCGTCGTCAATCGATCGAGATCTTCACTAAGGTGTTCGGTCCAACGGGGCCAAAGGGCCACAACGATGTCGGCCTATCCCGCAAGCACATCATGGAGTCCATCGACGGCTCGCTCGGTCGGCTGCAGACCGACTACGTCGACCTCTACCAGGCCCACCGCTTCGATTACGAGACTCCGCTCGAGGAGACCTTCCAGGCCTTCGCCGACGTCGTCCGCGCTGGCAAGGCGCTCTACATCGGTGTCAGCGAGTGGACGGCCGACCAGCTTCGTGCCGGCGCCGCGCTCGCTAGAGAGTTGAACATCCAGCTCATCTCCAACCAGCCGCAGTACTCCGCGCTCTACCGCGTGATCGAGGGCGAGGTCGTGCCGACCTCGAAGGAACTCGGCATCTCCCAGATCGTCTGGTCTCCCATCGCGCAGGGCGTGCTCACCGGAAAGTACAAGCCGGGTGCCGCACCACCAGAGGGTTCGCGCGCGACCGACGACAAGGGCGGCGCGAAGATGATCTCTCGCTTTATGAACGACGACATCCTCACCCGCGTGCAGAACCTCGCGCCGATCGCAGCCGAATTGAACCTGTCGCTCGCTCAGCTCGCGGTGGCGTGGGTTCTGCAGAACGAGAACGTTGCGTCCGCCATCATCGGGGCGTCTCGCCCGGAGCAGGTCAAGGAGAACGTCGCAGCGTCCGGGGTGGAAATCCCGGCCGAGCTGATGAGCAGGATCGACGAGGCGCTCGGCGACGCCGTGCTTCGGGATCCGGCGCTCACGCTGGAGTCATCCCCGAAGACTCGCGAGGCTTAGGGCTTTCGCTTCTGCTCAGCGATCTTCGAGCCCATCCACTCGAACGACTCGTCCGTGAAGCACTCCGCGGGCAGGAAATTCAGGATGCGCGACTGACGTTGGCGCAGAACGATGAAGTCTCCGAACCGCTCCCAGTTCAGGTAGCGGTCGTAGGCCACCTCGGCGGTGTCCATCGGGCTGCGCATGAGGATCGTGTCCGATCGAAACCCGACCGCGAATTCGGTCCCGCCCGGCACCTTCGCACGAAGACGACGCCGCTCGATGAGGAACCCGATTCCCGCCGCCAGGGCGATGATGACGAGGAAACCGGCGAGTCCGAGCAGTGCGAGCTGCAGCGCGTAGATCGGCCCGCTCTGCGGCACCGTCGCGATGAATGCCGCTGCGGCGAGCGCGATCGCAATGACGAACACCCGCACGAGTCCCGCCGAGCGAAGCAGAAGGTAGCGGTAGGACGTGATCGTCAGCTTCGACGGAAAGTCCGGCCGGACCGTGAACGACCGGTAGAAACGCAGGGGTTCTGGGTCGGTCACGATTCTCCTGGTGCTGGTCTGCGGATCCTGGTCTCGCCGTAGCTGGTCCGTCTGGGCGGTCGGCTCATCCTAATTGCCCTCCTCTGGACGGATGATTTTCAACCGCTCGGCCGAGTCGCGCGGAACCTTCTTTCGGTTGGCTTGTTGCATTCCGGCTGTTGCTGGACATGTACCTGTGACCCACCGAAAGGGGAGACATGGCTATCACAACCGAAGCCGAATTCACCGAGGCGTATCGCGCTTCGTATCCCGACCTGTTGCGTTTCGTGCGGCGGCGGGCGCATCCGCTGAACGTCGACGACATCGTTGGCGAGACATTTCTCGCAGCGTGGCGGCGCCGACGCGAACTGCCCGCCGATGTGCGGCCGTGGCTGTTCCGCACCGCGCGCAACGCGATGCTGAACTCCAGTCGCGGTGCCAATCGGCAGACGGCGCTCGCGGTCCGGATCGGGCAGGCCGAGGACGTCGTCGATCGGGGCTTGTCTTCGACCGATCAGCGGCTCGATCTCATCGCGGCATGGCGTGAGCTGCCCGCGATCGACCAGGAGGTGCTCGCCCTCTCGCTCTGGGAGGACCTCAGCTCGAAGGATGCCGCGGCCACACTCGGCCTCAGTCGTGCCGCCTACGCGATGCGGCTCACCCGTGCCAAACGGTCGCTCGCATCCCTTCTCGCCTCGCCCGCCACCGGGCAAATCCCACTCGTACATTCCTCCTGACTGGAAACGCCATGAACACCACCGACCTACTGACCCAGCTCGACGCCGCTCCGGCGGCCCCCCTCACCGATGCCGAAGCCGCCCGCAGCGACGCGCTCCTGCGCGCGGTGATCGCCGATCGTGAACCGGCCCGCGCACCGCGGCCCGCGCGTTCCCACCGCGCACGCTACTGGGCCTTCGGCGTCGCCGGAGTGGCAGCGCTCGCGATCATCGCCACCGCCGCTCTCCATTTCCCACACTGGACGCCGCCCGCGCCGACCGGGCCGTCCGGCTCGACCGGGCCCCTCGCATCCGCCGACCTGGCCAGCTGGACCAGCGCACCAACGGGCCTTGCCGCCGGCGCGGCGAGCGTCCAGGCACCCGAGAAGTGGTGTCTCGACTCGATGAGTGGGGCGCCGGGCGCATCCAATGCGGGTGTGATCACAAACGTCGACCAGCGCGGCTCTATCACCTCGATGATCGTGAGCCGCGCCGGGTACACGATGCTCTGCATCGCCGGGCCGAACGCAACCGGGTTCTGGGAGGTCGATGGTGATCCGTCGGAACCGGGTCCCGCTCTGGCCCCGGCCCAGCTGACCGTGGAGTCCGAGGGTGCCCACGGCCAGGGAGCAACCGGTTTCGACTACATCGAGGGGCTCGCGGGAGCGGGCGTCGCCTCGGTCTCGTTCACGTCCGCGGGTCGCACGATCGACGCGACCGTCGCGAACGGGCGCTGGACCGCGTGGTGGCCGGATGCAGCCGCAACCGCCCAGCTCACGGGAACCGTGACCATCACGAGCACCGACGGGTCCACGTCGACAGTGTCGGCTGCGGGACTTCAGAACTAGCTCGTACTCCTGCAGGATGATCTTCCTGAGAATGACAGCCAACGGGCAGAAATCGGGCGTACTTTCGTTGCAGAAGCTTACGAAAGGCGCGTATCCGATGTCCAAGCCATGGCTCAGGTGGACCCCAGCAGCGGTAGCAGTGATCGTCGTCGCCGGTGTTGCAGTCGCAGTACCGGCGACGGCGAGCGCATCCGTCAGCCTTCCGCCCAAGACTCCCGCGCAGGTGCTCGAGCTGGTGGCCGCCAGCAGGGTGCAGGCATTCTCCGGAACCGTCGAGGAGACCTCCGACCTCGGGATTCCCTCGCTCCCGGCGGGCAGCATGCCGTCCGGTTCTCAATCCTCCGGGGATGCCGCCGATCTGGCGCTCCTGACAGGGTCGAACAGCCTCCGCGTCTACGTGGATGGTCGCACTAAAGCTCGGGTGCAGGATCTCGAATCGCTCGCCGAGCGGGACGCGATTCGCAACGGCAACGACGTCTGGGTCTACGACTCGAAGGACAACTCGGTCGCGCACTCGACCCTGACCACGTCGCAGCGCCGCCCGTTCGCGCACGCCGGTGCAACATCCACGACGCCGACGTCGACGCCCGATCCCGCCGATTCCACTCCCGCGGGACTCGCGACGAAACTGATCGCGCAGCTGCGGAAGTCGAGCACGGTCAGCGTCGATTCGAACGTCCGCGTCGCCGGCCGACCGTCGTATGACCTGGTCCTCACCCCGAAGGTCACCGACACTCTGATCGGATCCGTGTCGATCGCGGTCGACGCCGACACCGGCCTTCCGCTCCAGGTGCGAGTGAACGCTCGTGGCCAGAAGACCCCGGCGGTGAATATCGGATTCAGCACGATAGATTTCGGGACGCCGTCCGCGTCGCTATTCGACTTCACTCCGCCCGCCGACGCCAAAGTCACCCAGCTCTCTTCGCCCTCGGGAAATGCCGGGGCCCGAAACGAGAGCGCGACGAAGGCCGCCGAGAAGGTCACCGGCCACGGCTGGGACGCGGTGGTCGCGGTTGCAGCTGGAGGATCGCTCGCCAAGCTCGACTCATCCGCCGAATTCGGTGAACTGACGACCGCCGTTTCCGGCGGTCGGGTTCTGCACACCTCGCTCTTCAACATCCTGTTCACGACGGATGGCCGGGTCGTTGCCGGCGCCGTGTCCGTCGCTCGGCTCCAGGAAGTCGCAAGCGCGCAGTGACGGAGGCCGAACTCGCGATCGAAACCCGCGGGCTGACCAAACGGTTCGGCGGCTATGCCGCGGTCAAGGGCATCGACCTGAGCGTTCCGCACGGTTCGGTGTTCGGATTCCTCGGACCCAACGGGTCGGGTAAGACGACCACCATCCGGATGCTTCTCGGCCTCGCCTCCCCGACCGAGGGAGAGGCGCGCGTGCTCGGGGTATCGATGCCCCGTGAGAACGCGCGAGTACTGCCCCGCGTCGGAGCGCTCGTCGAAGGGCCGGGGTTCTATCCGTACCTCTCCGGTGCCGACAACCTCAGGCGACTCGACAGTGCCGACCGGTATGCACCCGGCCGCACGCGACGCACCCGGGTTGCGGATGCGCTAGAGCGCGTCGGACTGTCCGCCGCCGCGGGCAAGAAGGTCAAGGCCTACTCGCTCGGCATGAAGCAGCGCCTCGGCATCGCTAACGCTCTGCTCACTCCGCGGGAGCTGCTCATCCTCGACGAGCCCACGAACGGCCTGGATCCGCAGGGCACCCGCGAGGTTCGGGCCCTGGTTCGGTCGCTCGCCGCCCAGGGCACCACGATCTTCGTCTCGAGCCACCTGCTCGCGGAGATCGAGCAGATCTGCACGCACGCGGCCGTGATGAGCGCCGGCAGTCTCGTCGCGCAAGGCACCCTGGACGACCTGCGCAGGGTCGGTCGACCGCGCGCGAGAGTCGCGACGCCGGATGGGGCCGCGGCCATGGCCGTGCTCGAAAAGCTGGGGATGACCGCCGAGCCGTCCTCGAGCGAGTCAACCGAACCCGAGGTGATCGCCACTCTGGGCGACAAGCCGCTCGAGCCGGATGCGATCGTCGCGGCGCTCGTGAGATCGAAGGTGCGGGTGCGCGCATTCGCCGTCGAGTCACCCAGCCTCGAGGACCGATTCGTTTCGCTGACCGGTGAGGGGTTCAATGTTGACCACTGACACCGTTCGTCCGCGGGCGGCGAGCGGCCTTTCGCTCCTCGGCACCGAGCTCTCCGTCCTATTCCGTCGTCGCCGGACGTGGGCGATGCTGGGA
>DASXCU010000110.1:0-1829 GCA_036491035.1 Galbitalea sp.
GAATCGCAGGGCGGCCGGCGCAAGTACTTCCGCATCACGGAGAAGGGCAGGGCGACCTACGCCCGCAACAAGAGCAACTGGGAGTACGCGAAGCGCGTGCTCGACACATTGCTGTAAGGGGACGAATCAATGAACGACAAGCTAGACACATACGTGGACGGCGTCTTCGCGCCCTACGAGGGCGCGAAGAGTGTCAGCGAGCTCAAGGCGGATCTGCTTGCGGACCTGCATGAACGGTTCCGTGAGCTCAAGGCCGAGGGCAAGGATGACGCGACAGCCTTCGAGCTGACCATCGACAGCATCGGCGATATCGAGCAGACGGTGCAGGAGGTTTCCAACCTTTCCAGGTCGCTCGAGCGGCAACTGGTGACGAGGTTCGACGCGAGCGACCTGCGAGAGAGCGACTTCGCGGGTGTCGAGGTGCGGGGCGGGAAGTTCGAGGCGAGCGCGCTGCGCGGCTCCGATTTCTCGCACGCCAATCTCGCGGGCAGTTCGTTCAAGGGCAGCGACGTGGCCGACGCCAACTTCGACGGCGCCGACCTGACCGACGCGAACATGTCGGCGATCGAGTTGGCCCGGGCCAGCTTTCGTGGCTCCATCCTGGTGCGCACCGACTTCAGCAAGTCGGGGCTGACCGAGACCCGGTTCGCCGATGCCGCGCTCTTGGACGTCAAGCTCCGGATGACCGACCTGCGGCGCACGGTCTTCGAGCACTGTGCCTTCACCGGGGTGGACTTCAGCTACTCCGATCTGCGCGGCCTGCATCTGGATGGGTCGGCCTTGGTCTCCGTGAGGTTCGACCGGGCGGCGCTCGAAGGCGTCACGTTCCGGGACGCGACGCTACGCGATGTGTCCTTCCGCGCTACGAGCAGGAAGTACCGCAACGCCATCCGCACGGTGGCCTTCGACGGGGCGCGGATGGACAAACTCACCTACGCCGGGCTCAAGGGCATGGGTGCGGACCTGTCGAACGTGACCGTGGAGTAAGGAGACGTCAGGCGTGGAAGCGAGCAACGCGACGATGCAGGTCCACGGATTGCGGAAATCCTATGAGGACCTGCACGTGCTCAAGGGCGTGGATTTCGACGTGGCGCACGGAAGCATCTTCGCGCTGCTCGGCTCCAACGGCGCCGGCAAGACCACGATCGTGAGGATCCTCACCACCCTGCTCAAACCGGACAGCGGCACGGCGAGTATCGACGGATTCGACGTCGTGTCGCAGCCGGAGCGGGTGCGGGAGTCGATCAGCCTCACGGGTCAATTCGCTGCGGTGGACGAGATCCTCACTGGCCGGGAGAACCTGATCATGATCGCCAGACTGCGGCACGTGAAGAGCGCGGGCACGGTGGCGGACGATCTGCTCGGACGGTTCGGCCTCGCCGATGCGGCCGGGCGGCGGGTGTCGACCTACTCAGGCGGCATGCGTCGTCGCCTCGACATCGCGATGAGCCTCATCGGCAACCCGCGGATCATCTTCCTCGACGAGCCGACGACCGGCCTCGACCCGGAGGGTCGCATTGAGGTGTGGAAGGTGATCCAGGACCTCGCTGATAGCGGCACGACCGTGCTCCTGACGACGCAGTACCTCGACGAGGCCGAGAAGCTCGCCGACCGGATCGCGATCCTGCACGACGGCACGATCATCGTCTCCGGCACTTTGGAGGAGCTGAGGAAGCTGCTGCCGCCCGCGAAGGTCGAATACGTGGAACGGCAGCCCACCCTGGAGGAGATCTTCCTGGCGATCGTCGGAAGCGACAAGAAGGAACAACCATGAACACGCACGTCTTCAGCGACACAGGCGTGATGCTCGGGCGTTCCCTGCGGCACGT
>DASXCU010000111.1:0-11752 GCA_036491035.1 Galbitalea sp.
CTCGTGGCCCGATTCCTCGACCACCGCCTCCAGCGAATCGTTCCACTCTGCGGTCTCTTCAGGGTCCCTGTCGATGTGGTTCACCGAGTACGGGTCCTGATCATTTACCGTCACCTTGACCTCTTCCTGGTAGATCTGGATCGGACGCTAGTTGCACCACCGCAGTCGGGTTACGGCTTTGGAGGTTTCAACTAGCCCGGTCAATTCTAGGTGTCGGTTTCCACATCCGCCGTACGCGGTCGGTCGCTGCCAGCGTGGCCCGTTTACCGGGCGTAGAATCGGCGCTTGTGTTGCTGGTACATCGTCGACCAGCGGATAAGGATTTCTTCTCATGGCTCTGGAAATTGACACCCGAGCACCCGACTTCGAGCTTCCCAACCAGTTCGGCGAGCACATCCGCCTGAGCGATTTCGCCGGAAAGTCGCCTGTTGCTCTGGTCTTCTTCCCGCTCGCGTTCTCGAGCACCTGCACGACCGAACTGTGTGCCCTGCGCGACAATCTCTCGATGTTCAAGCAGAACGGCGTCGAACTGCTCGGCATGTCGGTGGACTCAAAGGCCACCCTCCGTGCCTTTGCCGATCAGGAGGGCTACGACTTCAACCTGCTCGCCGACTTCTGGCCGCACGGTGCCGTCGCCAAGGAATACGGCGTGTTCCTCGAGGAGAAGGGGTTCGCGAACCGCGCGACCTTCGTGATCGATACCAAGGGCATCATCCGTGCCGGATTCAAGACGGCTCCGGGCGAAGCGCGTTCGATCGAGGAGTACCAGCGCGCTCTCGACAAGGTTCTTCCCGCGCACGTCTAGCTGAATCTCTCCGCTGGTCGAGACCCTCACGTATGCAGGATGTTGACTGCCCTTGAGATAACCAGCGCAAGCAGCGCGAATCCGGTGATCGCCTGGTAGCCCATGAGCGCCTTGGCGCGCGTGGTCATCGGCATCACATCCGTCGGGCTGAACGCCATCATGTTGGACAGCGAGAAGTAGGCGTAGTCGAAGAACGCCGGCTCCCAGTTCTTGTTTCCGGGTGCGCCGTCGTGCTGCGGGAACCGAAAGTCCATCTGCTGGGTCTGTCGCGATCCGTGCAGCCGACGGGCGAACGGTCCGCCGAGGTCGAGCTCCCAAAACACGAAGGCGAACGCGATGACGTTGGTCACCCACACCATCGCCGCCGTGAGGAGCACGGCGGGCCCCGTGCTGTCCCCGATGATGAGTTCGCGCAGCACGAGAATGATCGTGATCTGGTTCACGATGACGAGCAGCGAGGCAAGCACGATCGACATCCACCTGGACCAGGCGCGCTCATTGACGAGCCGCACCGGATTGAGGACGACCTGCGGGATGAGGAAGAGTGCGCCGATCGTGGGCAGGATCCAGTGCGGGATCGGCTGATCCTTCTGCGGAATGAAGAAGTAGAGCGTCAGCGCCAGAGCGATGCTGACGAACGCCGCCCAGCGATGTTCGGGTTGCGGTTTGGGTGCGCTCTGCTCCTTGGGGGCATCCGCTGCACTCATGGGCACGAGTTTATGTGGGTACGATATTCCTGCGTTGTCCCACGCGGACGACGGGCCTTTAGCTCAGTTGGTAGAGCGCCACGTTTACACCGTGGATGTCATCGGTTCGAGCCCGGTAGGGCCCACCCTTCAGCTAGTGCGCACGCGTGCGGCGGGCAACCGTCCCGACCAGACCGACGACAACTCCGCCAATGAACAGCACGATGTTGAGCCCGGTGACAATGAGCAGCCCGAGTACCGAGGGCGCGTTGGTCACGGCGTGTTCGTCCACCCAGTTTCCCGATTCCGTCCCGTACGTGATCAGGAGCGCCGTCGCGACAGCGCCGATCACGGCGGTCACCCATCCCCAAATAGTCCCGAGCATGACTCAACTTTGTCACAGTTGCACTGGTTCTCCGAGAACGATCGGTTCCGGGCTGGCTGCGCCCGCAAAAAAGCGACGTCAAACTGTACGCCGGGCCGCGCGGTGCTTACCCCGTGGCGAGTGTCGACGCTGTCCCGCTGATGGGACCGCAGCCTGCGAGCACTCTCGCCATCGCGTCGTGCTCGGTCGGGGTCACCCACAGTGAGTAGCTGACCTTGACCGAAATCTGGCGGGCAACGTAAGTGCAGTCGAACGCGACGTTCGGCGGGAGCCACTGCGATGCATCCTTGTCGCTCTTCTCATCATTCGAACGTCCATCAACGGCCATCAACTCGAGTGGGTCATTCGCAAGGTCGAGTCGCTGTGTTTGCGATAGCGATTGCGCGCCCGTCTGCCAGGCGTCGCCCAGTGCGACCAGATGATCGATCTGTACCAGAGCCGAGGTCTTCACTCCTCGGACGAAATGGATGGTCGTGTCCGTGTACGGAGAAACCAGCGTCCCCGACACCACCCGACACGATCCGGACTTCGTGATGGCGCTGAGATCGCGAGCGAGGATGTCGTCGCGCGTGTCGCATCCGTTGCGGTCCTCGTCGAGCCAGGCGGCTCCGAAATTGCCGGTGCGGTTGTAGCCAGCGATCGGCAGCGCCGGTTTTACGGGAAGGTCGGCGAGGAGCGTCGTCGCAGGTCTCGTGCCGAGTTGCGTCGCGGGAATGGCCGCAACCGGCATGGCCCGAGACGTCGAGAGTGGCGCCGGACTGGTCGCGGCTGTCGCTCCCGGACTCGGTCGCGCCACTCCGGACGCAGCCGCCTTTGGCTTCAGTAGAACGCTGCTGGTGATCACGATCACGACGCACAGCGCGAGGATCACGACCGCGATCGTGCGAGTGCGAAGAGTCATCGCGCCGAGCGTATCCGCGCGCGACTGGCTACTCGCGCAGGAACGCCGTGACCTCGTCCACGAGCCGGTCCATCTCCTCGTACGGGAGCATGTGGCCGGAGTGCTCGTAGATCTCGAACCGTGCGCCGGGGATCAGCTCCGCAACCTCCCGACCAGCCTCAGGCGGGTTCAGGCCGTCCGAGAGGCCCGAGATGACGAGCGTGCGGGCGGTAATGGATGGGAGGCCTGGCCGCAGGTCGAAGCCGGCCATCGACCCGTCGATGACGGCTTTGTCTTCGACGCTCAGTTCACGGGGCGGAGTTCCCTGCCCGGCGAGCAGCGCGGCCCGCCGCTCCTCGCTCGTATCCGGTGACCAGAGTGCACTGGCCATGAACGACAGCATCTCCTCGAGGCTCGCGTTCGCGAGATCGAACCCGTTGCTCCTCGCGTAGGCCAGCGTCGACGAGGTCGCGCCCTGGCCCTTCGTCACGACGAGCACGAGTCGCTCGATGCGCTCCGCCTCCAGCTCGGCCGCCTGGGCGGCGACGTAGGAGCCCATTGACACCCCGAGCACCGATGCCGAGGCGTAGCCGAGTCGTGCGATCAGGCCATTGAGCGCGCGCCCCGAATCCTCGAGCGTAAACGCCGACGGGCGCGGTGACTCGCCATGTCCGAGTGCATCGACGACGATTACGCGAAAGTCCCCCGCGAACTCGTGTGCGAGCGGCAGCATGCCGGTCAGGTCACCGTAGAGGCCGTGGATCAGGAACAGCGGTGGGCTCGACTCGTCCCCCAGCGCGACGAAATTCAGGATGGGTTCAGCTTCGGTAGTTGTCACGCTCCCAGCTAACACTCCTTCGGCGATGAATGGCGCACAATGAACACCATGGCTGGCAGAATCCGGGTAATCGAGTCGGCGGGTGTCCCGCGGTCCCTCGCTCGAGTTCATGAATCGACAGCACCGCCGCTGCGGGTCGGGATCGTCCAGCACCGCTGGGATGCCAACCGGAACGCGCTTCTCGGCTGGCTCGACGAGGCGGTCGACGCTCTCGCAGCGGGCGGTGCGCAGATCGCGTTTCTTCCCGAGATCACCCTCAGTCGCTACCCCGCGGACACAATTCCGACCGGCCGCGCCAGCGACGGCGCGGAGGACCTCGCCACCGGTGCGACCGTCGCATTCGCCAGGGCGGCCGCGGCGCGCACCGGGATTCGCGTGCACGCGTCCCTGTATCGCACGGCGGAGGCGGGGGATGGGCTCGGGCTCAACACCGCCATCATCGTCGCGCCGACGGGCGAGATCGTGGCGACCACCGACAAGCTGCACATTCCCGTGACGGCCGGCTATTACGAAGACAAGTACTTCCGGCGGGGAAGTGCGGTGGGAACCCCGTACCCGGTGTACGAGATCGACGGACTTCCCGGAGCGCGGCTCGGACTGCCCACCTGTTGGGATGAGTGGTTCCCCGAGGTGGCGCGCGCGTACTCGCTGGGCGGCGCCAACATCGTCGTCTATCCGACGGCGATCGGGTCGGAACCCGACCACCCCGACTTCGACACCCAGCCGCTCTGGCAGCAGGTCATCGTCGGCAACGGCATCGCGAACGGGCTGTTCATGGTGGTTCCGAACCGCACTGGGTCCGAGATCCGGCCCGACGGAACACCGGGCAACACGTTCTACGGCTCATCGTTCGTCAGCGACCCGTACGGACGGATCCTGGTTCAGGCGCCGCGGGATGAGCCGTGCGTGCTGATCGCTGATGTGGATCTCGCCCAGCGGGGCGACTGGCTCGATCTCTTCCCCTTCCTGAGCACGCGGAGACCCGACACCTACGGCGCTCTCGTCGAGCCGGTCAGCGAATGACCAGGCGGATGCCCGCGGAGGGCGATCGTCAGGATCGACTCTGGCTGGCCTGGCCCACCGCCGGTTACACCCTGGGTGACACGGCCGAGGATGCGGAAGAGGCCCGGCAGACCTGGGCCGCCGTCGCCAATGTCGCGGCCGGTTTCGAGCCCGTGAGTGTGGTCGTGCATCCACGGGACGAAGCGCTGGCACCGCGATATCTCGACGGTTCGATCGACATCCGCGTTCGCGAGATCGACGACGCGTGGATTCGCGACAGCGGACCAACGTTCGTGCTCGACGACGGCGAGCTCGCGGCCGTGACCTGGGTGTTCAACGGGTGGGGAGCGCAGGACTGGGCCAGTTGGGAGCACGACAGCACGCTCGCGCCCGCGCTCGCCGAGTGGGCGGGAGCGCGGCGCATTGACTCCGACCTCGTCAACGAGGGCGGTGGCATCCATGTGGATGGTGTCGGCACGGTCCTCGTGACCGAGACGGTTCAACGCGATCCCGGCCGCAATCCCGGCATTTCGCGGCGGGCAATCGAGGACGAGCTGGCGCGAACCCTGGGAACGACCAAGGCGATCTGGTTACCGCGCGGCCTGACGCGTGACTCTGACACCTTCGGCACGCGAGGTCACGTCGACATCGTCGCCGCCTTCTCCGAGCCGGGCGTCGTTCTGCTCCACGACCAGCGGGACCCCGCCCACCCGGACTTCGCCGTGACCCGCGAATTGCGCGCCGTGCTCGAGTCGGAAACGGATGCGCTCGGCGAGCCGCTGCGGATCATCGACCTCCCGGCGCCGAAAACACTCCGGGACGACGAGGGCTTCGTTGACTACAGCTACGTGAATCACGTCCTGGTCAACGGTGGTGTGATCGCGTGCGCCTTCGATGACGAAGCGGACGGCGACGCCGTCGCGATCCTCGCCGACGCGTATCCCGATCGGGAGATCGTCACAGTGAACGCCATGCCGCTTTTCGCGCGCGGCGGCGGCATCCACTGCATCACCCAGCAGCAGCCCGCGCTCCCGTAGTCGCGCGCCCGGGTCGCCGCAGCGGACCCGCCCTCAGCGAGGCGTATGCCACGACCGAGAGCGGCATTGGCAGCCAGTACTGCACAAGCCGCCAGGAGAGCACGCCGAGAAGGGCAATGCCCTGCGGCGTTCCGAAGGCAACGATCGCCGGGACGAGAACCCCCTCGATGATCCCGAGACCGCCGGGAGTGATGGGCACAAGCCCGACCAGGCAGGCGAGGCCGTAGGCAACGAGAAGGTGGGCGGGATTCTCCGAATAGCCGAACGCGAGCAGGAAAACCCAGAGGGCAGCGATGTCGAGCAGCCAGTTGGCGACCGCCCATGCGACGGCGAGCAGCAGGTTGGGGTGGCGGGAACGGTACTCCGCGAGTTGGTCCGCGATGCGATCGACGAACGCCACGGTCGCCTGCGTCGGTATTAGCGGGATGCGGTCAGCCGCCCGACGAGCGAAGTCGAGAGTCTGCCTCCGACGATGGTTCAGCAGCACGACCGCGAAAGCTGACAGCAGCGCCACGCCTCCGACCACGATCGCGGCGACGACGTATTCCAGGTTGCCGCGGAAGTCTCCCACCGACAGCGCGATCCCGATCCCGAACAGTCCGCCGAGCGTGAGGACCGACGTTGCGATCTCTACGATCGTGCCGGTCAACGAGTTAGCGGCGCCCGTGCCTGCCAGCGTCAGGAGGCGGTACTTCACCGCCGTGGAGGTGGGCCCACCGCCGGGCACGGCATTGTTGACGCCCTGCGTCGCAACATCGATACGCAGCACGGTGCGATAACGCGGCCTTCCCGTCGGGTTGAGTGTCACAAAACTGAGGGCGCTGTAGGAGGCGATCGAGGCGAGCTCGAGGCCGAGACCGAGCACGAGCAGCGGTGCGGAGATGTGACCGAGCGACAGCAGCGCCGTTCGAGCCCCGGCGAACTGGGGGACCAGGACGAACCAGACGACCAGGACCAGCACGATGATGAGGATGCCGCGCCAGACCCAGCGCGCAATCGTCCGACCCGGCGACGACTGGGTCGTCTCGGTTGTCGTCGTGCCGATGATGGTGGGAATTACTTGCTCCAGCCGGGCCTGCGAATCGTTTCGACTAGCCCAGTATGCCCGCGTATTCGCCGACGAGCAGGTATCGGGCGGCTGCATCCTCGTCGATCGAGGCGTAGCGGGGGAACGGCTCCAGGAAGACGTTGTCGGCATCGTCATCGTTGATGGCCGACACCTCGCCGCCCAGCACCCGACCATCCTCGGCCCAGAATCGGTGGAAGACACCGGACGGAATCTGGATGCTCTGGCCCGGCCGCAACACGATCTGCTCCCCGCCGACGAGGTTGGTTTCGATTCCGTCGACCAGAGTGGTCGTCGTGCCGTCCCCGAGCTGGTGGTCCCGCTCCGGATGGACTTCCACCCGAAGCACACCGCCGCCACGGTTGATGATGTCTTCCGTCTTGCGCGGGTGCAGATGAAACGGCGTCTCCTGCCCGACCTCGACGACCATGAATTTCTCGGCATAGGTCTGCGCGGTGTTCCGGTCGACGTCCGCCAGCCGACCATTCCGGATCGTGCACAGGCACAGCCCGTAGCGGCTGAAATCGCCTCGGCCGAAGTCGGTGACGTCCCACCCGAGGCCGCGCTCGAGGGTCGGACGGAGTCGATACAACCCGTCCAGCCACTCGGCGCGCGACCACGAGGCGAACTCTGGCAGTGGGAACACCGCCTCCGCCGCGAACGCCCGCGCGGCGTCGATCGCGTTGTCTATCTCGGAACGCAGCATCCCTTACTCGTCGTCAGCGCTCGTGCGCGATTCCATTCCCGTTCGGATGGCATCCATGACACCGGAGTCGGCGAGCGTCGTCACGTCCCCTACCGGTCGGTTCTCGGCGACATCCTTGAGCAGTCGACGCATGATCTTGCCTGAGCGCGTCTTCGGCAACTCGGCGACCACCATGATCTGGCGCGGCTTCGCGATCGGGCCGATCTGGGTGGCAACGTGATCGCGCAGTTCCTTGACGATGTGCTCGCCACCGTCGCCCGCTTCGGCGCGCAGGATGACGAAGGCCACGACGGCCTGGCCGGTCGTCTCGTCCGTCGCACCGACGACGGCCGCCTCGGCGACCTTCGGGTTGGACACGAGTGCCGACTCGATTTCCGTCGTCGACAGCCGGTGACCGGAGACATTCATCACGTCGTCCACGCGGCCGAGCAGCCAGAAATCACCGTCCTCATCCTTCTTGGCCCCGTCACCGGCGAAGTACATGCCCGGGAACTTCGACCAGTAGGTGTCCTTGTAGCGTTCGTCATCGCCCCAGATGGTGCGGAGCATCGACGGCCACGGTTCGGTGATGACGAGGTATCCGCCGCCCCCGTTCGGAACCGACTTGCCTGCCGCGTCGACCACGTCGGCCGCGATGCCCGGAAGCGGAGTCATGGCTGCACCCGGCTTGCCGGCGGTGACACCGGGCAGGGGACTGATCATCAGCGAACCCGTCTCGGTCTGCCACCACGTGTCGACCACCGGCGTGTTGCTGTGACCGATGTTCTCGCGGTACCAGATGTAGGCCTCGGGGTTGATCGGCTCACCGACGGAACCGATGATCTTCAGGCTCGACAGGTCGTGCTCCGCCGGGATCTCCTTGCCCCACTTCATGAAGGTACGGATGGTCGTTGGAGCGCAGTAGAGCGTCGTCACCTTGTATTTGTCGATGATGTCCCACCAGCGACCCTTGTTCGGCGTGGGTGGCGTCCCCTCGTACATGACGGAGGTCGTGGCGTTCGACAGGGGCCCGTAGACGATGTAGCTGTGGCCGGTCACCCAGCCGATGTCGGCCGCGGTCCAGTAGATGTCGGTCTCCGGTTTCAGGTCGAAGACCTCCCACTGCGTGTACGAACATCCGAGGAGGTAACCCGCGGACGTGTGCAGAATGCCCTTCGGTTTGCCCGTGGTGCCGGAGGTGTACATGACGTAGAGCGGGTGCTCGGAGTCGAACGACTCGGGGGAGTGCGAGGTGCTCGCCTTCTCAACTGTGTCGTGCCACCAGTGGTCGCGGCCGTCGGTCCATTGGACATCCTCGCCCGTGCGCTTGACGACGAGGACGGTCTTTACTTCCGGTCGGCTCTCGAGCGCAGCGTCCACGGCCGGCTTGAGCGCCGAAGCGGCGCCATTGCGGTAGCCACCGTCGGCGGTGATCACGATCTTGGCTTCGCAGTCGTCGATCCTCGTGCCAAGCGCCTCCGAGCTGAACCCACCAAAGACAACGGTGTGCGGAGCGCCGATGCGTGCGCAGGCGAGCATCGCGACGATCGTTTCCGGAATCATCGGCATGTAGATCGCGACGCGATCGCCGGTCTTAACGCCGAGCTCGACCAGGGTGTTCGCGGCCTGGCAGACCATTTCGGTGAGCTGTTTGTAGGTGATGGTGCGCGTATCACCCGGCTCACCCTCGAAGTAGTAGGCGACACGGTCACCGAGGCCGGCCTCGACGTGCCGGTCCAGGCAGTTGTAGGCGACGTTCAACTCGCCGCCGACGAACCACTTGGCGAAGGGCGGGTTGCTCCAGTCGAGCACCTGGTCCCACTTTTTGGTCCAGGTCAGCCGCTCCGCCTGTTTCGCCCAGAATGCCGGGCGGTCCTTCGCGGCCTCGGCATAGGCATCGGCCTTGACGTTCGCATTGGCTGCGAACTCTTTGCTTGGGGGAAATCGGCGCTCCTCGCGAGAGAGGTTGTCGAGCGCGGCTTCGGTTGTGTCAGTCATCTTTGAACTGGGGTCCCTTGTGTTGTTGCGGATCCGACGCACACCAGCGCATCAGAAGTGGGGTTGCGAGACGTTGCGCATACAACGCTAATGCGGGAGGGACAGAGAATCCCTCCCGCATTTGCGATTCGCTACAGCTTTTCCTGGTGTGCTCCGGCTAGTGCGCGGGCCGAACCGGCAGAACTACTCGCTTGAACGTCGAGTTGATCACCGTGGCGAATGATCCATAGAACGCGAGGAGCGCGGTCAGGATGCCGAGGTACCCGCCGACGTTGTGGATCGGAGTCGAGTTGGCGAACTCACCGATCGACAGGAACGCGAACGTCAGGGTCAGCGCGATGAACACCAGGAGGATGACGAGGTTCGTCTTGATGGCGGCGAACGTCATGTAGAGCGTGAAGATGCCCCACGCCAGGAAGAACATGCCGACGCCTCCTGCGTCGACTTTGTTGCCCGACGTGAGCAGGAACCACGCGGCCATCCAGAACAGGCCGTACGACGTGAACGCGGTCGCACCGAACGTGTTCTTGTTCGCGAACTCCCAAATGCCCGCGATCACCTGGCCGATGCCGCCGTAGAAGAGCGCCAGGCCGAGGACGGAGACCCCGCCACCCGGAATGATTCCGGCGTTGGCGAAACTGAGGACGAACGTTGTCAGAGCGAACGCTCCCAGTCCAAGCGCACCAGGATCACCGAACGGGATCGTGGACGCGGGGGTGGTGGGCGGGTTGTTAAGAGCGGTCATTTCAACTCCTTCTCGTGCCGAGCACCTTTGCCCGACAGTTATTCGGACGTTACTCCCGGCCCTCGAAGGACTACAAGCACTTTGTTACCAAAACGAAATGCTGGTGACGAAGAAGTTCGTCACCAGCACGTTCGCCTGTTGCGGAACTAGTCCGCGAGGATCGCGTAGAGAGCGCGGCGCGTCTCATCCAGCTTCTCGATCGCCTTGGCGCGCTGTGCGTCGGTGGCGGCGAAGCGGAGCTGGTGGATGACACCCATCAGCTTTGCGATGCTCTCGTGCAGGCCGGCATCCGCCTGGATGCGCTCGTCGGTGCTCTGCCAGACCTTCTCGAGCTCGTCGGCGTGAGCCGCCACCCACTCGGTTCCGGTCGAAGTGAGCTGGAACTCGGTGCGCTTGCCCTCGCCGCTCGCTTCGATGAGTTCCTCATCGACGAGCTGTTGCAGCGTGGGGTAGACCGAACCCGGGCTTGGATACCAGGTACCGCCGGAGCGGTCGGTGATCTCCTTGATTAGTCCGTAGCCGTTGCTGGGCTTCTCGCGGAGGAGGGACAGGATGGCGATCCGAACGTCTCCGCGACGCTTGCGCTGCGGTCCCGGGGGCATAAAACCGCGCGGACCGAAGCCGCCGAATCCCGGAGCTCCGGGAGCGAAGCCGAAGCCCTCCTGGCCTCGACGAGACGAACGCGCCCCGCGAAAGCCACCGTGGGTGTGCTCGGACGGGTCGTGGTGATGACGAATTGGGTAGTCGTTTCTCATTGTGATTCCTTCTAAAAGTTTAGGTTGATAGGTCGCGCTAACGTTGGCGACAGGTTAACGATATATCGCTAACATTACGGTGTCAATTCGCTTGCAAAACTAATCCACCCCAGTTCTGGGCGGTTCGCGGCCCGGTTCGCGATCAAAAGTGAGCGACCCCCGTAGAATTTTGGAATGGCTGACGACGACGACGCTCAAGGGGCGCCCGGAGCGGAGGAGCTTTTTGCTCCCACCGGCCCGCGCCGTGCGAGCTTCACGCCTGCTCCGGACAACGCGGAGTCGCGCGAAGCGGCCGCCGCGCTGTTCAACGACGACGCCATCGCTGAGGCCCTTTCCGCTGAACTCGCGCGCGTTGCATCCGGCCCGATTCCCATCCAGCGCGCCACGCCCCCGGAGCCTGTCGTTCCCTCCGTGCCGTCGGCTCCCGAACCCGCTGCCGTTCCTTCGGCTCCCGAGCCCGCTGCGGCCGTGTCCTCACCGGCCGAGCCTGCAGCGACTGAGCCGGCTGCGGCCGTGTCTGCACCGGCCGAGTCGGCAGCTGTCGCGCCGCCGACGGCACCCGAGCCCGCCGCAGTCGCGCAAAGCGCACCGGAGCCCGTCGAGCCATCGACGGCCGCTCCAGTGGTGGAGCCGGAACGAGAACCTGCACCAGAGCCCGCACCGGAGCTAGAGCCAGAGCCAGCGCCGGCCGCACCTGCGGGCACGAACCAGGGGCCGCCCGACTGGGCGACTCCGCTGTTCGGCCAGCCGACCGCCCCCGCACAGACGGATGAGGCCCCGCCGGTTCGAAACCTCGACCCGTTCGCACCCAGCGAACCCTCATTCGCGCCGTCTACCGGTCCCTTCCCTCCGCCGGGGGACTCGGTACCG
>DASXCU010000112.1:0-15062 GCA_036491035.1 Galbitalea sp.
TTCGGCCTGACCATGGTCGCGTGTGTCGCACTCACGATCGGTGATCCGAACCACGCGGATGCCTGGTTCTACATGCCGGTGTTCCTCATGGGAACCCTGATGGCATCCCGGCTCGACTCCATCCAGCAGTGGTCGGTGCAGCGCAGCAAGGGATTCTGGATCGGCGTTTTTGCGACATCCCTCTTCTTTTTGGTGGCCAGTCAGATCTTCTCGTTCGCAGCACCGGCGAAGAGCCTCGCTGGCGGCCTGCTGTGGAGCCTGGTGGGAGCGGGAGCTGCCGGCATCATCCTGAGCGCAATCGGGTTCTCGTCGTTCGCGTGGTTCCTCAACACGCGACCGAGCCAGTTCCTTGGACGCATCTCGTTCAGCCTCTACCTCATCCACGTGCCGATCATCGCGACGCTGGCCTTCGCGCTCGGGGATGCGCAGTGGTGGCTGGTCGGGATCATCGGGCTACCGCTCTCCATCGGTGCGGCGACTCTGTTCCACCGCTTCGTCGAGGTTCCGTCCATGAACCTCGCCCATCGGGTCGGAGCGCGCGCTGCCGGCCGCAAAGCGACGCCGCAGCCAAGCGTCGGCGGTGCGGCTGCGACGACGGACCCCGCGAACATCGAGCAGGCGCCGCACGTGGTCGACTACCCGCACGGCGCAATGCTCTCGCACTACGCCGCTATGCGGTAGGTCTCGGGCGCTCGGCGTAGCAGTAGTTCCTAGTCTTCCGCGAGAACGATGACCTTGTCGCGGGGCGCGAATGTGATCGAGTCCGATTTCTTCGGGTTGACCGCGACACCGTAGGAGGCATCCGCGTTGTGCGCGTCCACTGCGACGCGGTAGCCGATCGCCGTCTCTCCGCGACGACGGGCCGCCTCGAGGATCGTGTAGAAGTCGACGGTCGCGCCGGGCTTGATGTACAGCTCCGATGGACGCAGATAGATTTCGCTGCCCTCGCTCGAGAAGAGCGTGTCGAAGACCTTCGTCAGCTCCTTGTTCTCCGACACCTGCGAGAGCATCAGGCTGATGAGCTTGTCGCTGACGATGAAGTCGTCGGCCTTGGTGACCTCCGCCAGTTCGCGGTTGCGGTCATCGAGCATCTCGCTGACGACGCTGAGGTCGAGACCCTGGCGGTCCGCCATGTCGCGCAGGTGGAGCAGAGTGATGAGCGTCTTGGCGTCGGCGCGCTGCACGTCCAGCGTCTCCTTGTAAGCGAGCACGATGATGTGGTCGTACTTCTTGACGCCGAGACCCTCGAGCACGGCGCGGTTGGTGCTGTCGCCGCGCGTGAACTTCACCGTCATGCCTTTGTGCGTGGGCAGTTTGACGTCGTCGACGTCGGCCACGACCGTGACCGTCGATCCGGTCGCGACGTACTCGCTGAGCTCGCGAACCATGGCGTCGAGCCCGCTGTTGTAGCCGAGAACGAGGGTGTGCTCCGGCTTGTTCGCCGGGACCTTCGCCGAGCTGATGGCCGCGACATCCACCGCGGTCGGGGTCGAGCCGAGGCGGATCGTGCTGTCGTCCTCCGCGATCAGGATGAGCTGGTCACCGGCCTCGTACAGGGTGTCGGCGGAGGGGTTGATGAGAACCTCGTCGCCCTTCACCAGTCCCATGACGGTGGAGTCCGCGAACGCGAGCTGCGTCTCGAAGTACGTCTTGCCGGCGAGTGAGGGCTGCTCGCTGAAGTAGATCTCGTCGCCGTCGAAGTCGAGCAGCTCGGTGTAGACGACGCTCAGTCCGCTCTGGCGGCAGGTTTGCACGGTGATGCGGCTGATCAGGTCGCTCGCGAGTACCCAGTGAGCTTCGTCCTTGCCGACCAGGTTCGCCGCCTCGAGGTTCTGCGGGTCCTGGATCTCACCGACGATGTGGAACGGCTCGGCGCCGCGACTCGGGTTGTTGGTCAGCGCGAGCGTCGTCTTGATGACGAGCGAATCCGGGTCATCCGCCCCCTCCGGAGCGAGAATGATCACGCTGCGCGCGCCACCCGGGCTGGCCAGCTCGAGGTCGATGAGGCTCATCGGGTCACCGCTGCGGGTGATGATGCGGGTGTTGCCGCTCTTAGGGAAGTGCGAGCGGATCGCGTCATCCATCTCGACCTTGTCGTAGTCGGCGAGGATCACGATGGATGCCTTGCGTCGCGACTCGTTGGCCACCAGCAGCTCGGAGACGATCGGGAACACCTTGGCGCTCCAGCCGAGGATGAGGGTGTGGTCATTCTCGAGCACGCGGGAGCCGCCCTTGCGGAGGTCCTCAACCTTGCTGTCGAAGGCGCTCGAGATGATACCGATCAGGCTCGCGACCACGAAGATGCCGACGATGGTGACGATGAGAGCGGCGACGCGGTAACCCCATCCGATGTCGCCGGCGAACGTTCCGGAGTCGAGGGCGCGCAGCATGTTCTGCCACAGCGCCTCACCGAACGGGAACTGGCTCGCCCTGACGCCCTGCGGCCGGATGCCCGCAATCTCGATGACGACGGCCACGATCAGGATGAACACGAAGGTAATGAGGCCCAGCAGTCCGATGATTGCGAGCGTCCCGCGGGCCATCACATTGTCGAATCGGTAGCGCACCTTTTCGCCGAAACTGCTCTTCTTCACGGCTGTGTTCTCCTGCTTGTGTGGGGACTGTATGGCGATGCTATCGGTCTCGGGCGCGCCGCTGACGTCGTTCGGATTGGGTGGAAGATGCGTGATCGCGTTCGGATCCTGCAGGGCAGTGTGGAACGCTTCTCGCCGGATCTGCCTGCGCCTGCGGTCACTTACGGAAGCCACGAGGCCTAAACATATCGTCTGCGCGAAGGCACTGTCCCTAGTGGATTTGTACCCAGAACGGGCTCGACGCGGCCTAGCCCGCGGTGAGTGCGCCGAGCTCGGCAAACGTCTCCCGCTGGAGGTCGTCGAAGGATCGTTCCCTCCCGGGGGCGATCCAGGCGGCGAACGTGACGCGAAAAACGGTGACGCCGGATTGTGCGGCGAGCGTCGCGGCCGGCTCCTCGATGCCGCGGTCGTTCATCGCCCTGGTCAGTGCGGCCGACAGAGTCGACATCTTGCGGAGCTCGCGCTCCAGTAGCTGGGGGTTCGCATTGATGATCTCGGCGCGCATCCTCGAGTAGCTGCGGCGGTCGGCTGGGAAATAGGCGGCGGACGCTTCCACCGCGGCTCGCACGACCTCGAGCGGCGACGCATTCTCCGGGGCGGCTTTCGCGCCGTCGACCATCTGCTGCTCGAGCAACTCGGATCCCGCGAACAGGACCTCGCGCTTGTCGGCGAAGTGGCGGAAGAACGTGCGCTCCGTGAGTCCCGCGGCCTCGGCGATCTCGGCGACCGTCGTCTCCTCGAAGCCCTTGCTCGCATAGAGCTGCATGGCAGCGCTGTTCAGGCGTTCCTGCGCTCCCGGCTCCCATCTGGTCATGATCCAATACTAGTGATGACAGTCGCTGACATGTGCGCTTATACTGATGTCAGTTACTGACATTAATTGCTTCGCCGCTGTGGTGGAGCGGACGGGAGTCGCCATCATGCGAGTTTTCATCACCGGAGCATCCGGTTGGATCGGGTCGGCCGTGACCGACGAGTTGCTCAGCCACGGACACGAGGTGATCGGTCTCGCGCGCTCGGACGCGTCGGCGGCATCGGTCGCAGCGAAGGGCGCGACTGTGCAGCGCGGCGACCTGGATGACCTCGCCAGCCTGCGGGCCGGCGCCGAGAACGCCGACGCTGTCATCCACCTCGCCAACAAGCACGACTTCGCGAACCAGGCCGTCTCGAACCTCGCCGAGCGCAACGCCGTACAGACGCTCGGCGATGTGCTCGAGAGGTCCGGTCGGGTGTTTCTGATCGCATCCGGTGTTCCCGGACAGCTCGGTCGCCCGGGTCTCGAGACGGACGTCTCAGACAATCACGGGCTCGAGTCGGCGCGAGGCGGCAGCGAGAACCTGGCGCTCGAGTACTCGGACAAGGGTGTGGTGTCGGGTGCCGTGCGGTTCGCTCCGACGGTGCACGGCGCGGGCGACCACGGGTTCAGTGCGGTGCTGACGCAGATCGCGCGCGACAAGGGTTTCGCCGCCTATGTCGGCGAGGGCGCGAACCGCTGGCCCGCGGTCTACCGCCAGGATGCGGCGACTCTCGTGCGCCTCGGTCTCGAGCAAGCGTCGCCGCGCGCCGTCCTGCACGCGACCGGCGAGGAGGGTGTGCCGACTCGCGAGATCGCGGAGGCGATCGGTCGGAGCCTGGGCGTTCCGGCGCGATCCATTGACCCCGCGGATGTGATGGCCCACTTCGGATGGCTGGGGCTGTTCTTTAGCTGGGACGTCCCGACATCCAGTGCCGCGACCCAGGAGCGCTACGGCTGGAAGCCGGCCGGCCCCACTCTCGTCGAGGAGATCGACGCGGGCGTCTACGCTCGCTGACTCAGGTGAAGATCGGCCGGAACAGGTTGGCGGCGATGATCACGATAATGATCAGGACTACGGCGACGATCACGACACCGGCGATCAACCTCACGGCCCGGATGGTTCGATAGCGGGACGGGTAGCCGAGATCCCGGAGCTTGGCTACCCACACCCCGATGTCGGCGCGGTTCAGGATGACGCTGTTCGCCTGCTGTGCAGTGATGACGCGCTGGCCGGCGTTGTAGGGCGAGAAGTCGACGCGCCACGTCTCGCCGGCGTGGGTCGTGAACGTGAGGCTGGTCGCCGCTCCCCCGACCTGCAGGTCGGTGATCGACTCGTCGAAGAGGATCTCGCGCCGTGCGCTGCTGTCCGGGTCGACCTCGGTCAGCCGCACGGTGTTGTCCGGATTGAGTTCGAGCAGTGCGGACCTCGTCGGAAATTTGCCGCGACTCGGGTAGACAAACACGCGGCTCGACAACGTTGCGGGCATGGTGTGGAGCATCCCAGCTTTTGCGAGCGAGGGCAATGGTCCGTCGTGCTCACGCGGGGACGTTCGCGACCACCAGATACACGATGACCGCAGCAACGATGAGGATGCCGACACCGAGCACGATCGCATTGCGCGTGTTAGTCGTGAACTTTCTGAGTACCCCATGCTGCTTGAAAACGGCGATCCATTGGTTGAGGCCCGCTTTCACTGCAGCTTGGCGTGACATCTCCATACCGATGACGCCGAGCACCGGAAACGGCACCCGATCGCCGGCCGCAAACACCACGCGTTTCGAGATCCCGCCGCTGGCGATCTGCAGGTACGTCGCGGACGGGTTCACGTCGAGATTCGTGACCGGAGTGTCGATGATCGGTTTCACGACGGCTCCGGTGGCCGGATCCAACTCGAGGAGCAGAAAGCGGTCATCGTCGTGGAGCTCCATTCCCGCCGGGATGGAACTGCGAATCGTCGCCCCCTCGAAGATCTGCACCTGACTGCGCAACAGCACCGCTGACATCCGGCTCCCCCATCGTTCGGTGGCCACGATAGCGGACGATCGGACGGCGGTCGCCAAAAAGACGCGTCAGATCACGACATAGTCGGGCTTGTCGGGATCGGGCTCGGGCGGGCGCACTCCGATGACCCCGCCGGTTCGTATTACGACCCAGGCGATTCCGTCATCATCCACGGCGATTCCGCGCGGCCGCTCGCCGTAGTCCGAGAGGTCCCACTCGATCAGCTTCGCGTCGGCATCGATGTGGGCAACGAGGTCCTCGTCGGGTTCGGTGAACCAGCATCCGCCGTTACGATCCGTCGCGATGTTGTGTGCGACGTTGCGCGGCCACGGCTCTACCCGCTGAAGGAGCCGGTCGTCGAACCCGATTCGCCAGATTCCACCACCGTTTCCGACATCGGTGATCCACGCGGCGTCCGAATCGAGCGCGAGAGCCCACGGATCCTGCCAGTCGGGCGAGGTCCACGACTCGGTACCGCCCTCTGCGTCGAGCCTGACGACGTCGGCCAGATCAGAGCGGGGAAACCAAAGCCAGCCGCGGTCATCCGCGGCGACGAAACGCGAACCGCCGGCCTCAACTGGATTTGCGAGCTCACTGTCGCCATCAACGATCGGTCGCGTCACCGTTATTGCGCCATCCGGCGTCACGTGGGCGAGCTCCGCAGTGCCCGTCAGAGTGACCCAGGCGTCGTCCCCGATCGTCGTGATGCCCGTCGGCGTGGAAGCGTCGGCCAGCTTGTGCGTGTGAACTTTGCCCTGCGCGTCGATCAGACCCACGGAGTCGATCTCGGGCATGGCGAACCAGATCGTGGTCGTGCCGCGAGTGATCTGGTCGGGCGCCCACTCGGTCGGGAAACGCTGGATGGTGCCGTCGCTGAACAGTGCGGCGATCTCACTCGTTGCTCCGCACGTCACCCAGAGGATCTGGTTGTCGCCGATCGTTATGTGACGTGGTCGGCCGCCGTAGAGGTCGAAGCGCAGGTCCACGAGGTCGGGCTTGTGGCGCATGGATCAGAGCATAGGACAGCGGCTACGCGAGGGCGCGCAGGACGACGACGAGCAGGGTCGCTGCCACCGCAAGGACCAGGAAGCCGAAGCCCCACTTCAGGTAGACGACTCGTCGATCGGTGATCCTCTGGAGTTCATCCCAGGCCTCCACCTTCATGCGCAGCAGGAATTCCCGCAGTGCGTCCGCGCTCTGTGGGGTGTCGAGCCACTCATTCGTGAGCTTCTGTGGAATGACCACCTGCTGAGCGGTCGGCCAGAGCGCCAGGGCGCAGAAGACGACGGTCGCGAGCCCGAAAAGGATGGGCAGCCCAGGAAGAAAGTGGGCGACAGCGGAGTCGGCCCAGACGTTCGGCTCGACCATGTCAATGGTGCCGGTCGATGCGGAAAACAGTCCGGCGGCAACGACAAGGAAGGACGCCTTGTTCTGCACCGAGGTGGCGCGGTCCTGCGCGTCGGCCCGCTGGACATCCAGTTCGGTGCTCAGCAGCGCGATGCGGTCTTCGCGCGCGGTGGTGTCGGTAGACCTCCTAGCTCGACGTTCCACATCTCCAGCTTCGCAGGAACCAGAACGGGCCGCCATCCCGGAGGATGACGGCCCGTCGTCAAGTTCGACGCGATCTCTCGCGCGCTGCCGGTACGAAACCTAGCGGCGCAGTCCGAGACGCTCGATCAGTGAGCGGTAACGCTCGATGTCGATGTCCTGCAGGTATCCCAGCAGGCGTCGACGCTGACCGACAAGCAGAAGCAGCCCACGACGTGAGTGGTGGTCGTGCTTGTGCTCCTTGAGGTGCTCGGTCAGGTCTTTGATACGACGCGTGAGCATCGCGACCTGGACCTCGGGGGATCCCGTGTCACCTGGGTGGGTAGCGTACTCGTCGATGATCGCCTTCTTGACTTCGGCTTCAAGAGCCATAGAAGTGATCCCCTTTCTCCTCGTTGCGCGGTGCCCGGCACCTGATGTGCGAGCTCTATTTATCCGCGGCCGTTAGACGGCAACCTTGGGAGTTTAGCAGAGGATGAGGCAGTCGCTCTCGGCGTAACGGGCGAGCTACATCGCGCCGACGAGCACCGGCGTCATCAGCTCGACCGCGCCGATGAGCATCGCGAGCACAGCGGCAGTGAGGAGCAGGCGAGCGCAGAACAGCCACGCGCTCCGGCGATAGGACGCAGCATCCACCTCCGCGCGAAGACGCTCGAAGCGCTGAACGAGTCGCTGGGTGTCGTCGAGGACGACCGCGTCGCGGTGCCAGGTGCCACGGCGACTCGCGACCTCCGCGATTTCGGTTATCTCGTCCGCGGACAGAATCCGTTTGCGCCGCTTCAGATTGCGCACGATCCCGCGTGAGGTGACAACTGCGACCTCGGGCTTGCGGGCGCCGTAGTTGAGCTCCGAAATGCCGACCATCACGATCAGCGGCGTGACCTCGACGGGCCGACCGACCGCAGCCGTTAGAAGCCGGGATGCGCGGGTTGCCTCGAACTGCGAGTTGCGGATGTAGTCCTGCTTGAAACCATTGATGTGCAGCGCGCGACCGGCCGCCCACACCTTCTTACTGGCGTGCGCCTTCGTGTTGAGCGTGAAGACACCAGCGGGGCCGATGACGACATGGTCGATGTCCGAACCGGCAGCACCGACCGGAACGGCGTTGATCACGCGCCAGTCCTTCCCAAGCTGCTCCAACTTCTCGGCCACCACGATCTCGCCCAGGGCTCCGAGATACCAGCTGCGCGCGTTCGGCGCGAGCGGCGTCACGCCGAAGAACTTCTCGACGGGGGTAAGGGCCGCGACCTCGCTCTGCAATTCAAGGCACTGCTGAATAGCCGCGTAGCCCGCACCGCGCGCGGAGAGCGTGAGCTCTACTCCCCCACGTGCATCCGTGATCGTCATCTATCCCCCACCGCCCAGCTAACCGCGGCGGGGACGGATGCGGCAGACCCAGAATGGGCGCGCCCCACACGGGTCACGATGGTTTGGACTGGTCCATCCACCACTCGGTGAACTCGGTGGCTGCAGGGAACTCGGTGGCTGCGGTGAAATCGCTCGCCGCGGGCACATCGGACCCACCGGAAGGAGCCAGACGGATGACCCACAGGTTGCTGTACTTGATCGACCCGTAGTCGGTCTCGCCCTGCACGAACGCCAATCCATCGTGATGGGCGAGCGTCGTCCAGGTGAAGTTCGTGGAGCCCGGCTCGTCCTTGCGCTCCAACCACTTCGCGACAATCTCGTCGCGGCCGCGGAATGGCTCGGAGTAGGGCTCGGCGTAGTAGAGAGCATCGTCGGTGAAAAGCGCGCCGATCGCCTCCGGATCGTTGGACTCCCACGCCGCCCGATATCCGGTCATCCACTTCTCAACAGACTCACTCATGAAACCTGTCTAACCATTCCCGCCGACATCCGCCACCATCGGCGATCACCGCCGTAGCCTGTCCCCATGCTCTATCGGTTCGCCATGCTGGTCTGCCGCGCGCTGTTCGGATTCCTGCGCGTGCGCCGCACGGTCACAGGTGCGGAGCACCTGCCCGACAGCGGCGGCGCCGTGATCGCCATGACCCACTTCGGGTACCTCGAGTTCGCGTTCGTCGCGTACTCCATCTGGCGACACGACCGACGACGAGTCCAGTTCCTTGCCACCAGCTCGGCGTTCCGCAACCCGATCGTCGGCGGACTCCTGCGGCGACTCAGCCAGATACCCGTCGACCGGAGCGCCGGAGCCGCCGCCTATACGGCCGCCGTGGACGCCCTGAAATCCGGATCGCTCATCGGGGTGTTCCCCGAGGCCGGCGTCGACGCGTCCTTCACCGTTCGAGCCCTCAAGACCGGCGCCGTACGGCTCGCGGTCGAAGGCGACGTCCCTCTCATCCCGGTCGCGCTGTGGGGCGGCCAGCGACTGCTCACCCGCGAACACAAGGTGAAGTTCGGCGAGCGCTTCGGCATCCCCGTGCTCGTGGAGTTCGGTCCGGCGCTTCCAACAACCGGCGAGCGTCACGAAGTCACGATCACGCTCCGAACCGACCTGCAAAGTCTGGTCGCCGGCCTGCAGGCACGCTACCCCGACGCCGGCGACGCACAATGGTGGCAGCCGCGACACCTCGGCGGTACAGCCCCGACACCCGAAGAAGCGATCGAGCTGGACGCCGCCGTCGTTGCCCGACGCGCCGCGAAACGAGCCGCACAGGCCAGGAAAAGTCGGTAGCGCCGGTTCACCGCACAAGTGGGCCGGCACCTTGAGCCGGCGCGCTGGCGGTCGATTGCGCGAGACCGGCAGACTGGACGAATGGCTGACGACTGGTGACGCATCGCCGCAAACCTCGCCGATCCGCTGCGCCGGCGCGTCTACGCAAACGTGATCCTGGGCGCACCGATCGACCTCCCACCAAAGAAACGCGACAAGGCACTCGCCGCACTGGTGGCTGCCGGGCTCATCGAACGCGACGGCGACACATACACGGAGATCGCGGATGCGTTCGCAGACCTCCTCGCCGCGTCCCCCGTTGCGACGCGTGCGGGTGTGGATCGCTTCGTTCGGGATGGCCGGATCACCCAGTACCCCGTCCGCGCCGACGATCGCCTCGAGGTGTTGAGCTGGGCGCGGGACCAGGCGCTACCGGACGCCGAAGAACTGTCCGAGCGAGCGCTCGGCGAGCGGCTCAGCGAACTGACCTCCGATATCGCGGCCCTGCGGCGATACCTGGTCGACTCCGGACTCGTGATTCGGGACGCCGACGGCCGGCGATATTGGCGGGCATCCTGAGGCGCGTTTTCGGCCAAACCGCCTCTCATCTGGGCTTCGTCTTCTCCTCCACAGGCGTTATCCAAAAGTCCTCTAAACCACTTCTGACCTGCATATTCCGTATGTCAGTTCCCTGTGCAAGAGTGGGTTCATGACCGAAATCCTTGAACTCCTCGCACGGGCAGACGCTGTGCTGAGCGAGGTCGCGCGCGTCGATCGCTCGACGCTGGGCGACGAGGAATTGGTGGCGGTTCTGAAAGCCGAAGCCAGAATTGATCGCGTTCTGGATGCCTCCAACGTGTTGTCCGCCGGAGAGGTCGCCGAGCGCTCCCGGTACGAGCTTGGAGCGGCGGGTCTTTCGACGCGCCTGGGCGAACGGAAGCCCATCAATTTTCTCGAGCAGGTGACGCTCGTGTCGTACGCGGAGGCGGGGCGGCGCGTCCGCATCGGCGCGGCCATTCGCAATCGGCAGAACCTGGTCGGCGAGATCCTGCCGCCGGAGCACCCGATCCTGGCCGAGGCCATGGTCAACGGGCTCGTCGGCATCGACAGCGCTTCGACCGTTCTCAACAGCCTCAAGCAGGCCTCGACGGGCAGCGAGGCCAGCCCGCAGCGCATGGATGAGGCGGAGCTCGCACTCGTCGAACTCGGCACCCACCAGAGCGCCGACCTCGTAGCCGACGCTGGCCGATTGTGGCGGGATGCGCTGGACCCCGACGGAATCGAGCCTCGCTACGAAGACATCCGCGAGCGTCGGATGATCACGGTCGGCCGCGAACGCAACGGCATCAAAAACTACAACATCAAGGCCGACCCGGAGCTTTCGGCGGTACTGGATGCCGTCTTCCTCGATTCCATGGACAAAAAGGTCGGGCCGCGATTCCTCAGTGACGAGGATCTGGCCCGTGCGACCACCGTCATCGAAGACATCGACGGTGAACCGATCGAGACCCTCGTGGACCCGCGCTCGCGCGAGCAGAAATTGAGCGACATCCTTCAGGGGGTGCTGCTAGCGGGGCTGCGTGCCACTCGCGAGGGAGCGACGAACCACCGCACCGTGGGAAGCGTGACGGCGATCATCTCGATGAAAGACCTTCGGGAGGGAACCGGATTCGGCGTCCTCGAAGGAGTGGACGAGGTGATTCCCGCCTCCGTCGTTCAACAGCTCGCATGCGAGAGCGGTTATTACCCGGTGATCATCGGAGAGAGAGGTGAGCCGCTCTTCCACGGGACGCTGAAGCGGCATTTCACCGAATCCCAACGAAGAGCGATGATCGCGAGAGACGGTGACAGATGCGTAGTGCCCGGATGCAAATCCCGGGCAGCGAGCGCCGAAGCTCACCACGTGGTGTTCTGGTCACTGCGCGGGCCAACTGATATCGACAACGGGGTGCTCCTCTGCCCGGCGCACCATCATGCCCTGCATCAGGGAGCGTTCGAAGTAAAGATGGTCGACGGGATGCCCTACTACCGAAGCGACGTCGACCGCGGTGACGAGCGCGCATGGACGCCCGTCAGCCGCAACCGGCTGCTGCTCGCGACCACCTAGACAACGCTCTGCCGGAGCACACCCCTCCGGCGCACAGTATTTCTAGAACCGCGACGGTGGCCCGTTCTACAGTGAACAGATGATCGGAACCTTCGACGTCCTCGTCATCGACTGCCCGGATCCAAACACTCTCGCCGACTTCTACGCCGAGCTGCTTCCCGTCCGGAAGTACAGCGACGGCCCCGGCTGGGCCGAACTCGTCGCCGAGAACCGGCCCATCATCGCGTTCCAGAAAGTCGACAACTACACGGCGCCACAGTGGCCAGGGCAAGAAGTGCCGCAACAGATGCACATCGACATCAAGGTCGACGACCTCGACGAGGCCGAAGCGGCCGTCCTGAAACTCGGAGCGACCAAAACGGGCAACGGACGAACAACCTTCCGCGTCTACCTCGACCCGGCCGGCCACCCGTTCTGCCTCATCAAACCCGACGACTAAGCCAGGAAGCCGGGCCCCAACGCGCGGGGCCGAGACGGCCCGCGCTACTTCTGCTTACCGCCCATTGGCGCAGCCAGCGGACCAGTAGTCCGTCCACAGCGGGTCTGGGAGTCGATGCAGGCGGCCACATCCGCATCCATTCGCGGCTGGTTCCAACCCATCATGAAGTCGGCATGACCCGTAACCGTCGGGCCCGCCTGCGTCGGACCAATCGACAACGTCAGGTTGCTGGCCGTCGAAGTTGGATATGCGACGTGCATCACGATCTGTGGGATCTGCACCGGATGCGACGAAGGGCACGCACCGTCGGCGCCCTGGTAGACGACGTTCTTCTGGCCCATCCCGTTCAGGCTGTGGCCATCCCAGCAGTTCGGGAAGGTGATGATCAGCCGAAGAAACCCGCTCCCGCAGTCGTGCGGAGCAGTGCTCCGACCCGGATTCAGATCCGTCGCCGACGGAGTACAGGTCCAGTCGACGATTGTGTCGCTCTGGGCTGACGTCGCGGCCTCGTTCCCCGCGATCATCGTCATCCCGGCGGGCATCGTCTTCACCGACGACGCGGATGCGGCTGGAGCCCGCCAGTAGAGAAGGGTGCTCTTCGGCTCCATCGCCTTGCCGTCCTGGTAGAGAACGGGCGTCCAGTACGCGGACGAATCCGCAGCGGTCGAACAACTCGACGACCCGCCCACCATCGACTTCGACGTCGAGTGAGCGTCTACCGCCGGATTGCCGAAGAAGTCGTGCTGCATCGACATGCCGGTCATCCCCGGCATCATGATCGGATCATTCGGCAGGGTCTTGGTGAGAGTGCAGGTATCGGTGAAGATGCCAGGGTTGTGGCCGCCGGACGGAAACCCGGTCGTATTGACGGGAGCGGTGGATGACGGGGTGCCGGATGCGACGCTCCCGGATCCGGAAGTGCCGGATCCCGAACTGCGCGCCGCCACCACCGAGGAGGCGACGGCGGACGACACGAGACCGGCCGACGCGGCAGACAGTACGACAGCGCCGGCCGCCGCGACGATGAGGACAACAGGTTTGATGAACATGAGCCCAGTCAACGTCCGGCAAATCCGATCGTCTCGTGTCTTTACACTCCCCGAACAGTGACCACGCACAGCCCCAACATTCGGGTGGTGGTGTAGCCGCATGGCACAGAAACCGAACTCCGAACCGTCAGACGCTGCATCATCAGACGCTGCATCATCAGCCTCTGCATCGTCAGCCGCTCAAGCCCCCGGCACTCAAGCTCCCGGCACTCAAGCTCCCGGCACTCAAGCATCAGCCCCGCAGCCAACCGAGCAGCTCCCGGTCGAATCCGCCCCGGTCAGCGCGAATAGCGCGGCAAGCGGCGGCGCAACCGGACTCGACGAGGACGCAACCGGACGTGCCTCCCTCTTCCGTCGACACCCGCTCGCCACCGGCATCACGGCAGGTGCGATCGCGGTGGTCCTCGTCTCCGGCCTGACCGCCTGGGGCGTCGGCGAGGCCGTCACCGCATCGCTGACCTCATCCACGTCGAGCGAAATGCCGATGGGCACTCCAACCACCGCTCCCGCAACCGGGGGCAAGACCGCGGTCGGTCGGCTCGCCTTCCGTGCGACCATCCAGTCGATCGACGGCTCCAGCTGGACCATCCTCACGAAGAAGGGCCAGACGGTCACCGTCGCGGTCGACGCCTCGACCCAGTTCGGCACGAAGAAGACACCCGAGACGGCCGGCAGCTTCGCCGTCGGCGACAGCGTCGTGATCGTGGCCACGCGTGGAACGGATGGCACGCCAACCGCAACGCGAGTCGTCGACGCAGCCTCCCCAATACCGTCGATGTCGCCCGCGACACCCGATCCGAACGCCTAACGAGCGCACATCGCACGCCTCCCGGGATGTTCTAAAGTCGTTAGCAGAAGCTTCGTAGTACCGGACCACCCGAGCTGCCCATCAGCTCCCATTCCCCAGGAGAGCGGATGCTCGGATCGATCCTGCTCGACATCGTCCTGGTCGTCGTGCTGATCGCCTATCTCGTATACGGGTACCGCACCGGCCTGATTCGTAGCCTCGGCGGAATCATCGGCGTGGTGCTCGGCGGCTTCCTCGCGATCCTGCTCGTTCCGCTGGTGACCGGCCTGGTGCAGGACCCTGCCCTCCGCACGGTTGCGACCATCGCCGTCGTCGTGATCGTCGTTGTCGGCTTCTACTACGCCGGCGCCGCACTCGGGCGGCTTGTGCAGTCCCGGGTCAAGGGACTCGGCGTGCGTCGCGTCGACCGGGCCCTCGGCGCCGTCGTCGTCACGATTGTCGCCGCACTCGTCATCTCGATGCTGGCCACCAGCATCAGCGCTCTCGGTATTCCGGGCATTTCGCAGGACATCTCGTCGTCGGTTGTGCTGCGCGGAATCAATGCGATCACGCCCGACCCGGTGCAGGGGTTCCTCGCGCGCATCCGCTCGGCAACCGTCGACCAGGGGCTCCCTCGCATCGCCCAGGCATTCGGCGGCAACGGCAGCACCGCCATCCCCAACGTCAACACGGATACGCCGGTCCTGAACGCAGCGGCGCAATCCGTCGTGCGGATCACCGGCAACGCGTACGCCTGCGGCCAGAGCCAGTCCGGCTCCGGCTTCGTCATTTCGGCCGACCGGGTGATGACGAACGCCCACGTCGTCGCCGGTGTCGCGAACCCGGTCGTGGATGTTCGCAACGGCCCCGCCCTCCAGGCCTCGGTCGTCTACTTCGACCCGACCGGAGACCTCGCAGTGCTCGCCGTTCCCGGCCTCTCGCTGAGGCCGCTGACGCTTGGGACCACGGTGGCCGCGGGAACGGAGGCGGTCTCGGACGGCTACCCGTTCGGCGGCCCGTTCGTATCTCTGCAGGTGGGTGTCGACCAGGTCGGGACCCTGAACGTGCAGAACATCTACAACTCGGGAACGGCACCGCGTGAGAT
>DASXCU010000113.1:0-33916 GCA_036491035.1 Galbitalea sp.
GCTTGCCGCCGATGTGCTCATCCCCGACGAGATGATGGATGCCATCGAGGTGCGCCTCGAACACCAGAGTGGCCTCGCCCTGAAGATCCTCGTGCCCTACACGATCGACTCGCTCGACGACTCATACCTGTACGAGGAGCCACGCATCTCCGCCGGCGACCGCATCATCTGGGACTAGAAAACCCAGGTCGTGAGCCGCAGAACTCAGCCCTTCGCGCGGGCGTCGAGGTAGGCGTGGGCGTACTGGAGGTAGTTCTCCGCGATCTGGTGCCGCGCGACATCCCCGGCGATCGCGCCCGCGAGGTGCCCGGACAGCGGGTCCCACCAGATGCTGCGGCCGATCGCGAAGCCCACGTAGCCGGGTAGCGGGGCGGCAACCTCGAGCCAGTGGTCGAGGTCCTCCTTGGACGCGTGCCGACCGAGGACGATGCAGTCGGCTTCGCGACCACCACGCCTGGCGAGATCGGCGACCGCACCCGCATCCTTCGCCGTGTTCATGCCCTCGACCTTCCAGATCGCCGGATCCGCGCCGTGATCCTGCAGGAATCCGATCACCTCGAGCGTGAGTCCCGGACGGAGCTCGTTGTCGTAGCGTTTCTTGTCGCCGTCCACCGACTTCAGGTCGTCGTCGGTCGCCGGTACGAGCAGCTCGACGATCAGATGGTGCGCGGTCTCCGCGGCCCAGGCCGACACGACCTTCAGTCGTTCGGCCTGCTGCAGACGATCCGGTACTGACAGGGCCGGGTTGTCACGGATGAGGACCTTCGCGTGATCGGTGCGGAACAGGCCGGCGTGTGTCTTCCAGTCGTCGCCGTACGCTAACTCGAACCAGTCCTTGCCACTGGCCTCGAGGGGCATCGACAGGTTGATCAGACCGTCCGACTTCGCCGCCAACTCCGCGACATCCGCAGCGTATTCCTCGTCCACGAGGATGCCAGCCTGCGCGCCATCCGGCAGTCGCTTCGTCGCATCGACCAGCGCCTCGTAGACCAGCATCTTGTCGGCGCGGATACGCGCGGCCTGCGCCGGCGTGGGAGGCGCAGTGAGTTTGTACAGCTCCTTCTCGAGGCTGTCGCGGTGGTCGTCGGCGAGGATGAGGAGTGGGCGCGAGGAGGTAGGCATCGTCAACAGTCTTGCGTGCCGCTTCGCGCAAAGCCAGTGGCTTTACTGGCAAAAGGGGGTGTGTTAGCTCGCCCTACCAGGGCACGACGCCGTCCCGGTCCTGGAACGTGCCGGTCGGACCATCCGATCCGATCGTCGCCATCGCCACGATTGCGTCCGTTCCCTCGGTGACGGTCTGGAGCCCGCGATTGCCGTTGAGATCGGTCGCGGTGTAGCCGGGATCGACGACATTGACGCGGATTTCCGGAAACGCCTTCGCGTACTGGACGGTCAGCATGGTCACGGCCGACTTGGATGAACCGTACGCGAGGGTTGGGAAGTTCGACTCGAGCCGGGACTTGTCCGTGACCACTCCGATCGAGCCGAGACCCGAGGCGACGTTCACGATCACCGGCTCCTCGGATTCCAGCAGCAGTGGCAACATGGCGTGCGTTACGCGCACCAGCCCGAAGACGTTCGTCGCGTAGACGCGCTCGAGGTCTTCGGCCGTGACATCCTTCGGTTTGGTACTGCCGCCCGGAATGCCCGCGTTGTTTATGAGAACGTCGAGTCGGCCATCCCGGCGAAGGATGTCCGCGGCCGCCGCGTTCACGGAATCGTCACTCGTGACGTCGAGTTGCAGGAAGCGGCCGCCGACCGCTTGCGCCGCGGCGCGACCGCGTTTCTCATCCCGGGAACCGAGGTAGACCGAATGCCCGGCCTCGACGAGTCGGCGTGCCGCCTCGAAGCCCAGACCCTTGTTGGCGCCAGTAATAAGAGTGATCGTCACTAGTTCATTATTAGCTGGACCACGCTTGTGACAGGCAGAAATGAACTTTTCATGTCGGGGGAATACGGCAGACTCATAGGACGCTCTAATTACAACCGCACTGCGTCGTGCGGTTCGCGTGTTCCGGCCAGCCTCCTGCGCCGACGCTCCCATCCAAAAAACGACCTCCGGGGATTTTCATGTCTGACACCGCACAGCTCGAAACATCGTCGGGCACGGGCGCGCAGGGTGCGGCCGACAACGGCGCTCGCAACCGACTCGTGATCGGCATCCTCATGGTGTCGACGTTCGTCGTCATCCTGAACGAGACCATCATCGGTGTGGCGCTCCCGCAGTTCCTGAAACAGCTGCACATCGATGCGAGCGCCGGCCAATGGCTGAGCGCGGCGTTCATGCTCACAATGGCGATCGTCATCCCCGTCACCGGCTTCCTGCTGCAGCGATTCAACACGCGTCCGATCTTCGTCGCTGCGATGTCGTTCTTCAGCGCCGGAACCCTGATCGCAATCCTCGCCCCCGGCTTCGACGTGCTGCTGGTCGGTCGCGTCGTGCAGGCCTGCGGTACGGCGATCATGTTCCCGCTGCTCATCACGACCGTCATGGAGCTGGTACCGCCCGCAACGCGTGGCCGCACGATGGGCAACATCTCGATCGTGATCTCCGTCGCGCCCGCGATCGGACCCTCGATCTCCGGGCTCATCATCAATGCCCTGCACAACTGGCAGTGGCTCTTCATCATCGTTCTGCCGATCGCACTCGCGGCCCTGATCATCGGCGGCATCCGGGTCAAGAACGTCACGGTTCCGCGCAAGACGAAGTTCGACGTGCCCTCGGTCATCCTGTCCGCGCTCGGATTCGGGGGCCTCGTCTACGGCATCAGCAACCTCGGGACGGCGACGCCGAACACCATCCTCCTCGAGGGCTGGCTGCCGCTCGCGGTCGGCGTGGTCGGAATCGCGATCTTCGTGCTGCGCCAGCTTCCGCTGCAGAAGCGGGATGGCGCATTGCTCGACCTGCGCACGTTCAAGTCGCCGACGTTCACGTTCTCAATCCTCATGCTCGTGGTCAGCATGATGGCGTTCTTCGGAACGATCATCGTGCTGCCGATCTACCTGGAGTCCGTGCTGCGGCAGAGTCCGATCAACACGGGGCTTCTGCTGCTGCCGGGTGGGCTGCTGATGGGATTCCTGGCGCCCTTCGTCGGTCGGTTCTACGACAAGCACGGCCCGACCGCCCTGCTCACGACCGGCGCCGTCCTGACCAGCCTGACGTTCTGGTGGATGACGACCTTCGACGCCGACACCAATGTCTGGTTGGTATTCGTCGCCTACCTCGTACTGAGCGTCGCGCTAGCGATGCTGTTTACCCCGATCTTCACCGCGAGCCTGGGCTCGCTGCCCGAGAACCTGTACTCGCATGGCAGCGCGATCGTCGGCACCGTGCAGCAGGTTGCCGGCGCGGCGGGCACCGCGCTGCTCGTGACCATCCTGTCGTCGCACCAACTGTTCGATTCGTCGACCGGGCTGGCCACGCTGTCGTCGACGGCGATCGGCATCCACTGGGCGTTCTTCACGGCGGCGATCATCTCGCTCCTCGCGATTCCGGCGGCATTCTTCATCCGTCCGCCGGCGCTCGAGCCGGGAGCAGTCGCGCCCGCAGGGCACTGATCGTGGCTGGCGTTCGTAGCGCGGGCATCCTGCTGTGGCGCCACGGCGGCGCCGGCCTCGAGGTCTTTATCGCCCACATGGGCGGACCGTTCTGGGCGCGGAAGGATGCCGCCGCCTGGTCGATTCCGAAGGGCGAATTCAGTCCGGAGGAGGACGAGCTCCGCGCCGCTCGACGCGAGTTCGTCGAAGAGGTGGGAGTGCCGGCACCCGAGCTCGACTACGTCCGCCTGGGCGAGTTCACCCAGTCGTCGGGCAAGGTCGTCATCGCGTTTGCCGCCGAGTCCGATTTCGAGGTCGCCGAAGTCCACAGCAACACGTTCCCGGTCGAGTGGCCGCCCAAATCCGGGCGGATCCAGGAGTTTCCGGAAATCGACCGCGCAGAGTGGATGCCCGTCGCCGACGCCGAGTGGCGTCTGGTCAAAGGCCAGGTGCCGCTCCTCGCGGCGCTGGCAGAAGCGGTCGGCTAACCCTGCGCTAGTCCTTGGGAACCCAGTTGTTCGTGTCGGGGTCCGGACCCGTGCGCTCATCGCGGTTGAGTCCGTTGATCGCATTCACGTCGGCATCGGTGAGTTCGAAGTCGAAGAGTTCGAAGTTCTCCACCATTCGCTCGCGCTTCACCGACTTCGGGAACACGATGTCTCCGCGCTGGATGTGCCAGCGCAGCGTCACCTGAGCTGTGGTGCGCCCCACGCGCTTAGCGATATCCAGCAGCACCGGGTCCTCGAGCACCAGACCCTGGGCGATCGGCGACCACGCCTCGGTGGCGATGCCGTTGTCGAAGTCGTAGGCACGCACATCGTCCTGGGTCAGGTAGGGATGCACCTCGATCTGATTGACGGACGGAATGGAGTCCGTCTCGTCCAGTAGCCGACGGATGTGCGGCGGCTGGAAGTTCGAGACGCCGATCGCTCGCACCTTGCCCGTCGCGTGCATCTCGATCATTGCCTTCCACGTGTCGACGAAGTCGCCTACCGCGGGCAGCGGCCAGTGGATGAGGAACAGGTCGAGGTAGCCGATATCGAGCGTCGCGAGCGTCTCATCGAACGCTCGCAGGGCGGCGTCGTGCTCGTGGAAGGTGTTGTTCAGCTTGCTCGTGATGAAGACGTCTTCACGCTTCAGGCCGGAGGCGCGAACAGCCTCACCGACGCCCTTTTCGTTGCGGTACATCTCGGCGGTATCGATGTGGCGATATCCCACCTCGAATGCGGCGAGAACGGCCTCCTTCGTGTCGGCTGGTGGCACCTGGAAAACACCGAAACCCAGTTGCGGAATCTCGACGCCGTTATTGAGGGTGATGTTGGGAACAGAGGTCATGCTTCAACGCTAACGGGTTCGCCCCTCACTAGTATTCGGTCAACGCTTTTGTTCTTCGCGCTCGAGAGGATGACCGTGTTCCCGCACATCAACTATCTGGCGGTCATCGCCGCCACACTGTCCACCATGGTCGTCGGCTCGATCTGGTACACCCCGAAAGTGTTCGGAAACTACTGGATGAGGACGGCCGGCGTGAAGCCGAGCGGACGCGCATCCGATGCCCTCGTGCCCATCATCGTGACCGTGCTCGTCAGTTTCGTGACCGCGTGGGTGCTGGCTGGCGCCGTCTACCTGTCGCAGTACTTCTACCACGGCAGCTTCCTGCTCAACTCGCTCGCGACCGGTGGAATCCTCTGGGCCGGCTTCACGGCCGCGCGCTTTGTCACCCATGACGCGTTCGATCGTCGCCCGAGCGGGCTGACGATTCTGAATATTGCACACGAACTGGTGACGGTGCTGATCATGGCGCTCATCATCGGGGTCTGGCCGCCGGTACTGCCATGACCGAGATCGGGAGTTCCTACCCGACGAAGCGCGCGTAGGCCGCGGCCGCACGGGCGAAGCCGGCGTGGGCAGCCGCGCTGGCGTCCATGAAGTGCTCGGCGTGGATCGGCGCCGTCGTCGATTTCGGCGTTCGGCGCCAGGTACCGACGACCCGTCCTCTCGACGTGATCGTCGGAAGGAATATGCCGTTGTTGCCCGGCACGATTCGCTGTGCATGCTCGGCGGGGAGCGCCAGCGATCGATCCTGGTAGCCGAGCAGGTACTCGTCGAAGCCCGGGAGAACTCGCACCCCGGCTGAGGGCTTGTGCCCTGCCGCGGCCGCAAGTTCGGTGCCGGCGATCCAGTAGCTGATCCCGGTGCAACTGATCTCGGTGAGCCGATCCCCGCACAGCGCAATCGCTGCCCGGACGTCGCTGAGCGTGAGTTTGGTCCACCAGGCGAAGTCACGCTCGGTGGCGGGACCGTGGCTCGCGAAATACCGAAGTGCAAAACTCGCGAGCGCATCATCCCGCGATGGCATTCTCTGCGCGGGGATCCAGTCGTCGACCAGCACGAGGGCCTGCTGGGTTCCGGATGGCGGTCCCCAGCAGACCAGGCTGAGCTGCGTCAGGTAGAAGATCACGTGGTAACCCCGCTGGCCTTCCGGAGAAATGCCGGACGCGTCGAGCATCTTCATGAACTCGTCGCGCCCCATCGCTCGACCGGACAGCTCCGCTCGCGCCATCTCGGCCGCGCGCTCGAGGGTGGCCGGGTCGAGGCCGAGGTTCGCGAACCGGGTCTTCGCGCCCTGAAGGGTTCGCTCGGCGGTGAGTGCCAGCATCCACCGGAGGTCCTCGGCGGCGACGAAATGCAGCGTGCCGCGCATTGGCAGCGAACGAACGACCTCGCCGTGCTCGAGCGATGCGAGCACATCCGCTCGAGTCGAACCGACGGTGCGGAGCCCAACAGCCCACAGCGCGTTCGCGAAGTCCTGGGCCTGGAGTGCGACCAGATGCCGAACCGTGTCGGCGACGTTTCCCCTCGCCGGCGGATCGATGCGCTGGGTGAATTCGCGAAGATCTAGCAACTCCCGCGCGCTGACCTCGACCACCATGCGCCCAGTATGCCGTGGGCCTCCGACGCCCCTGTTCGCCCTGTGCGAACCGCGGCGAAATCGTTAGCACTCTCCATACGGGAGTGCTAGATTTAACGAAGTTGAGTTACTTCGACTCAACTTTGAAAAAGTCAACTTAACCATCGTCGAGTCGCCCCGTCTTTTTAGCTGAGCGCGGCCCACGTGAAGGAGCCACCATGTCTGTTCTTTACAAGATGCCGATCGATCTCTACCGCGACGGCGACCACTACACGCTGAACGCCGACCTGCCGGGAATCGACCCCACATCGGTCGACCTCGACGTCGACGGCCAGTACCTGACCATCCGAGCCGAGCGCGTTGCCCCGAGCGCCGAGGGCCGTGCCTGGCTCGCCCGCGAGAACCGCAGTGGTTCCTTCGTGCGCCGTCTCACGCTCGGTGACACCGTCGACCGCGAGAACATCAGCGCCAGCTACGAGGCCGGTGTGCTGAGCGTCACGATCCCCGTGGCCGAGAAGGCGAAGGCTCGCAAGATCGAGATCGTGTCCGGCGCCAAGCCCACGGTGGCGCCGGCCAGGAAGTCTTCGGTAAAGGCTGCCGCCTAACCGAAGCACCCCCGAACTGTTACTTCCCCGAAGTAACGACGAATGCCGCGACGAGTAATCGTCTGCGGCATTCGTGGTTTGTGGGGGAACTGTTTGTGAAAAGACTCAGCTCAGCAACTGGTCCGCTTGTTCGGCGGGACGGTCGCAGCAGCAGCACCGGCCTGGTGCTCCACCTCGGCGACGATCTTCGGAAGGACCTTGCGCATGTAGGGCCCCCACAGCAGCTTCACGATCAGAGCGAGCACGGGCTTCGCACCCGCATTTAGTGGGACGAACGTGTACGACCAGCGGATGTTCGTGCCGCCCTCGACCTCGGTGAACGTCCACTCGGCGCGAGCGTATTCGACGAGCTTACTGAAGAGCTTCTGGAAGTCGGTGAGGTTGTAGGCGAAGAATCCGTAGGGCTCGACGTTGGTGGTCTTCTCCCGAACCCAGCCGCCGTCCGACAGCATGAGTTGACGGGTCTGGCCCGGCTTGTCCCACGCGCCGCTCTGGTCTCGAACCTCGACAACACCGGGCAGAAGCCCGGACTTGGGGTAGTAGCCGACTGGCGTCAGAGGAGTTGCGGTGTTCCAGGTCTGGGTACGTGACGCTGCAGCCGTCAACTCGGCGATGGCCGTTGATCCTCGGGTGGTCATTCCTCGATCTCCTTGTTCAGGAGGTATTCGGAGCCGTCCCCGTTTTGGACTTGCCATCTGCGCGCCGTTCTTTGGATGAAGCAGCCGAATTTTCGTTAGCTGAAGAAGTCGATCAACACGGGCGCGAGCACATCGGGCGCGACGTTGTGGTCCTGTCCCTGCACAGTACGCCTCGTGCCATCGGCGACGGCAGCGGCGATCGCGACTGCCGCGTCCGCCGCCCACGCGGGACTCGCCCCGCCATCCATCACGAGCAGCGGAACATGGATGCCCGCGAGCCGACCAACCGGGACGATTCCGTCGCCGGTGAGCGCGAGGTCGTGCGGAAGCGAGCCGGCCATGGCGACCATCGACGGCCACCACGGGGACTGGGTCAGCCCGTCGGTGTTCTCAGCGCCGGTCCCGTTAACGAAGGTCAACGCCGCGAGCGAGTTGTCCCCCGCGTCAAGCGCCGGCTGGACACCCGCCATCGCAGCCAGATTGTCGGGGACGTACGGCGGCTCGTAGACCGCGATCTTCGACATCGCAGCTCCTCGGAGCGCCGCCTCGAGAGTTAGGATCGCGCCGGACGAGTGCCCGTACGCGAGCGCCGATCCGCCCGCGGCGTCGATCACGGCGGATAGGTCATCTGTCTCCCGCTCGATCGCATACGGGAGGGTGTTGCCGCTGTCGCCGCGACCGCGACGATCCCAGGTGTAGACGGTGAACTGCGTCGCGAGCAGGCCAACCAGTGCTCCTGGCGACTGGCGGGTGTTGAACGCCCCGCCCGTGATCACGACTGCCCGACCGCTGCCGGCGACGTCGTACGCAATGGATGTTCCGTCTGCTGATTTCGCGAACTCTGGCATGGCGCCATCCAACCACTATCTTCAGAGGATGTCGTTGACGCTCTGCTGCCTGCTGTGGGCTCGTCCGGGAATGAACGCCGCGCTCGCCGACTACGAGGATCGTGTGCTCGCGCTGATTCCCGAGCACGGCGCCACCGTGGTCAGTCGGGTCCAATCGGACGGCGCGGACGGGCATCCGGTCGAGGTGCAGGTCTTCGAATTCGCGTCGCAGCACTCTCTCGATGCCTACCTCGGCGACGAGCGACGCACGGCGCTCACCGCCGAACGGGACGCCGCGGTCGCTCGCACCGAGCTCTTCCCGGTGACGGTCGCCTAGAGGTCGAGCTGCAGGATGGTGAGGTCGAGCCAGCCGCCGAACTTGGTTCCGATCTCGCGGAGGCGACCCGCCTCGACGAAGCCGAGGCTCTCGTGCAGTCGAATGGATGCCGCGTTGCCGCTCTCGATGTCGGCCAGCATCACGTGGTGACCGGCCTCGCGGGCGTGGTCGATGAGCGCGACCAGCAGTGCGCGGCCGAGACCGCGCCCCTGGAAACCGTTCGCAATATAGACCGAGTCCTCGACGGTGTTGCGGTAGCCGGATTTCCAACGCCACGGCGCGTACGCGCCGAAGCCCGCGACCGCATCGCTCTCAATCGCGACGAGCACGGCATTGCCCGCGTTCACTCGAGTGGCCAACCATTCCTCGCGCTCCGAGCGGGCAACGATCTCATCCGTCCACAGCGCGGTCGAGTGCAGGATCGCGTCGTTGTGGATCGCGAGGATGGCGTCGAGGTCGGCGTCCACGGCAGGTCGGAGAATCATCAGGCGCCCAACTTAGTTGTTGTTCAGCCAGCAGTCGAGCGCGCGGTTGTCGTTCTGCACCCAGTCCGACTCGCTGGGAGTCTTTGCCACGACATCGTGGCCCGCGGCATCCGTCACGGCGGCCGCGCATTTCTGTGCGCCGAGTGCCTTCAGCGCGGCGGCGCCCGGATAGGACGCACCCGCGCCGCCGGGGAGGGTGATGCGCGCCTCGAATGTCCAGTCGGCGGGCTTCGTGCAGTCGGCGTAGGTCGTGCCGGCCCCATCCGGTCCGTTGTTGAACGGGTCGTCCTCGCAGAGCGCGAACCGCTTCGGGTTGGCCGCGAGGGCAGACACCACCTCCGAGAAATTGGTCGGCAATCTGGTCAGGCTGGGCTTTGCCACCTGGCTCCCGACGTTAATCTCGGTCATGTCGCACCGAACCCAGCGCGCTCCGGCGTTCCACTGCGCGACCGACGGCACGTAGTACGTCGGATAGAACAGCGCCTCCTTTGGCGTGATGCCGGGGAGCAGCCGTTTCTGGCTGGCGAGACAGGCGTTGAAGGCGGCCGTATCGACATCGGTGCGCGGATTGCCGTCCGAGCCGAGCCAGCTGCCCGTGAAGGTCTTCGTCAGCCTGGTGACCGCGTACGTATAGGACTGGTGCGTCGTGCTGCACGCTACGGCGCCGGAGCCCTCCCAGTCCTCCGACTGCGCCGCGTCCGAATAGGTCACCCGCCAGCAGTCCCCCGCTCGCGGCGTCACGGTCTGGCCGCTGAGGTGCCCGCGGAGATTCTGGAGCGACGAACATCCGGCCAGCGCGACGGTCAGTGCGAGCGCGAGAGCAACAAGGCCGGTGGTCGACAGGATCGCACGACGGGCCGGGGAGGTCATCGCAGCAGACTACCGACTGAACTTACGAATCCCCGTGATGTCGATTGGATGCTTCCCCGCTCGTCATACAGGTGTCAGTATCGATCCACTAGGTAAGGATTAACCATGCGGTATTCACTTCTCGTTCTCAGTCCGGAAGCCACTGAAGCCGAGATCGGCGAGGAGGCGATGGCCTGGGGCCGGGCAGCGTTCGATGCCTACGCGAAGGAGCTCGACTCCGCGGGCGTCCTCGTCTCCGCCGACATCCTGCAGCCGGTTGCAGCGTCTACCACCGTCTCTGTGCGGGACGGCGCCACCACGGTGCAGGATGGACCGTTCGCCGACACCAAGGAGAAACTGAACGGGACATTCGTGCTCGAGGTCGCCGACCTGGATGCCGCGATCGCGTGGGCGGAGAAGTGCCCGGGAGCGCAGTACGGCGCCGTCGAGATCCGGCCGTCCGCCGTGGTCTTCGCCGACGGCAGCTGGCACGCCGCCGTCTGACGGCCGGCACATGACCGACCCGGGGGCGCGCGCCGACGAGGTTGCCCGCTCGTCCTATGGACGGCTGCTCGCGCTGCTCGCCGCGCCGACCGGCGACATCCCCGCCGCCGAGGACGCGCTCGCTGACGCCTTCGAGCGGGCACTCTCGACCTGGCCGGCGTCCGGCATTCCGAACAACCCGGAGGCCTGGCTGCTCACGGTCGCTCGCAACCGGCTGCGCGACCTCTACAAGTCCTCAGCGTTCCGCACCTCCACCGAACTGGAAGACACCCCCACCGTGCTCGACTCGGTCGACTTCGAAGCGATTCCGGACAAGCGCCTGGAGCTCCTCTTCGTGTGCGCTCATCCCGCGATCGAGCAGGGCATTCGTACTCCGCTCATGCTGCACACGGTGCTTGGCTTCGAGGCAGCGCGGATCGCCCAGGCGTTCGCGATACCTCCCGCCGCCATGGCGCAGCGGCTCGTGCGAGCAAAACGGCGCATCCGCGTCACCCGGATACCATTCGCCGTTCCCACGAAGGCGGACATGCCGTCGCGGCTGCCCGCCGTGCTCGAGGCGATCTACGGTGCGTACGCGATCGAATGGCAGGACGTCACTTCGGTGAGAGCCCTCGAATCGATGTCGGGCGAGGCGCTCTACCTCGCGACGACGCTGGCGGACCTGCTCGGCACAGAGCCGGAGGCCTTCGGGCTGGTGGCGCTCATCTCGTTGTCGCTGTCCCGGGCCGCCGCGAGGGAGGATGGCACTCCGCTCGACGAGCAGGACGTCCGTCTCTGGGACGACGCGCTCATCGATCGGGGCGAGGCGGCGCTTCGCCGGGCTCACTCGTTGGGTCGCCCTGGGCGGTTCCAGCTGGAGGCCGCCATCCAGTCCGTCCACTGCGCGAGACGAGACGGGGGGCCTACCGACTACCAGGCACTGGAGAAGCTGTACCGCGCGCTCCTCCTGGTCGCTCCGACGCTCGGCGCGAAGGTCTCGCTCGCGGCGATGATCGGCGACGTGCACGGGGCGGCCGCCGGTCTCGCCGAACTCGACACCATCGACGCGCCGCGATTCCAACCGTTCTGGGCGACGCGAGCACACCTGCTCAGCGAGATTGGTCGGGATGCGGATTCCCGGCTCGCCTACCAGAGGGCGATCTCCCTGACTACCGATCCGGGAACCCGCGAACGACTGCGGGCGATCGCCAGGCTGTGAATACACTGCGGCGGAAACGCCTCCGGCCGCCTCGGTACTCCGTGGCGGCCGGGTCTAGCGGGTGGTTCTCTTCGCTGTGAGAACCATTGTGTAGCGCGATCCTTGTTACCAAAACGTGATTGTGCTTTGAATTCGCCGAGAGTTAGGTCCCCGGCTTCTCTCCTATCCAGCATTCGAACCGGTTGTCGCCGTCGTCCCAGTCGTACTTCGTCGGATAGTGGGCGAAGGTGATGTGCGTCGCATCGCTGTACGGATTTTCGCAGCTGGTCTGGTACTCGGCCTGCATGTCGGCGAGCGACGGGTAATCGTCGACCGAGCCCGCGACGATGTACTGGTATCCGTGCAGCGCCCATTGCGGGTGGTCGCGGCAGTCGACGTAGAGAGCTCCGGCCGAGTCCGGCCCATCCGGATCGGAGGAGTCCGGGACCGAGACGCACAGGTCGAACTGCGAGGGAGCCTCCTTCAGCTCCCGAAAGAGCACGTCGCTTGCGGGCAGGTCTTCGAAAGCCGGTTTCGAGACCGGACTGCCGACGGCATACACACCGACATCGCAGCGAACCCACCGCGCGCCGGCGTTCCACTGCGATTGATCCGGAAGCAGCGGCAGCGTGTCGATGCGGGCGACGGTGTCGTCCGTGTTGCCGAGCGCGGCATTCTGCGCGTTCGTGCAGGTCTGGATCGCGTCGCTTTCGATCGAACCGTTCACGTACCCCTTCGAGCTGAACAGCTTCTCCTGAGGAACGTGGGTGCCCTCGAGCGCCGGAACCCCGAAGGTGTAGAGCTGGTGGGGCCCATGGCAGCTCACCGCGGGCGAACCGTCCCAGTCGGCGAAGGAGTCGACGTCCTTCACCGACGCGATCCAGCACTGCCCCTTCGTTGGCCGGCCGGCGTTAGCGACGGACTTGTTGATGCCATGAGCGGCGTGCACCACGAGGTTCGTTGCGGTCGCAACGCATCCGGTGAGAGCGAGGCCAATGGAGACGGTGAGGATCGTCAGGCTGGCGCCTGAGCTCCAGCGTTTGCTGCGACCTGGTACCGGCATCGACTCCGCCCCTCCGTGGTGTTGCAGGAACACTACTGTGCCGCGGCGCCCCGTACTATCAATCGCATGGCAACACCCCGACGCGTCGCAATCGTCACCGGCGCCTCGAGCGGAATCGGCCGCGCGACCGCCCTCTCCCTTGCCGCACAGGGCTGGCTCGTCGTCATCGTCGGTCGACGCGCAGCGAACCTGGCCGAGCTCAAGGAGCAGATCCGCAGCCGCGGTGGCGTGTCCGTCGCGGTGGCCGCCGACCTCGGCAAGCTGAAGGACATCGAGAACGTGGTCGAGCAGGCGCGGGTCGCGGGCGGCCGGATCGACGCGCTCCTCAACATCGCCGGCATCGGCGGGCTCAACCAGGTCATGTCACCCGACGACGAGGTGCAGGAGATGATCGCGGCCAACCTCCTCGCACCAATACGCCTGATGCGCGCGGTCATCCCGATCATGACCGCGCAGGGAAGCGGCGCGATCGTCAACGTGGGATCGGTCAAGGGCGAGATTGCGATCGGGGGGATCTACTCGGCGACGAAGTTCGGAATTCGGGGGCTCACCGATTCGGTGCGCCGCGAGATCGCCGGAACCGGTATCCACATCTCGCTGGTCGAACCGGGCTACATCGCCACCGAGATGACGGCGCATCGCACGAGCAGGATGCCCGGTCCCGAGGTCATCGTGCGCGCGATCGAGAGTTGCCTCACCCGAACCCGGCGCCGTGTCGTCGTCCCGCGCTGGTATCGACTCGTGATCCTCGCCAGCAACATGTTCCCAGCCATCGTCGACCGGGCGTACAACGGTAAAATCACCAGCCACACCTGACCGCGCGAGGGCTCAGGTCCGCTCGGGTACCTGCTTCCACTGAACCTTCAGAAACTCGGGGTTGGTGCGGTCGAAGAGCACGGGCAGAACGTCTCCGGGACGCGGCCACTTCGCGACCGAGGTGAACGGCGAATTGTGCGTAACGACTCGTGGTGCGATTCCTGGAGCACTGACCTCACCGACCATGTCGCAGTTGGCGACCGCGGAAGAACCGGATGGTTTTGAGGTCGAGGTAATCCGATATTCGGCCTCGACGGGGTCCTGGATTCCCATGAAGAAGTCGAGCAAGGCCATGCGGGAACCTTACGTCCTACCGATTACGGCGTCGTTTCCGAATTGTTGTAAGTAACGCGAAATGGGGCAAGCGGCTTACCCGGTATCGCGCGTAACGTGTTTTACAGTAGGAAACACATTCCCAGAGGCATCGGAAAGTCAGTGGCAGTCACAGCAGACATCGCGCACCGGATCCCGGCCGGGTGGTACCCGGATCGGGAGAATCGCGCGCGCCGTCGCTGGTGGAACGGCGTCGAATGGACCGACTACTTCTCTGCGAACCCGGACACCCAGGCTCCGCACCCGCACCTCCACTCGGTTCGCGGCGCGCTCACATTCAAGGACCGCGTTGCGGCGGGAACCGTCGGTGGCCTGCTGGTCGCTAACCTGGTCGTCCTCGCCTTCGTTTCTCACGTCCTGTAGTTCGCTCCCGTAACCGGGCGAAACACATTTCGACAGGGGACCCGCGCTCCCCCAGTCTTGAGTCATGACCGTCGCTACGGATGTGCAGAGCCTCAGCGCCACCGAGTTCAAGGCCGCCTTCCGTAACCACGCCGCTGGCGTTGCGGTCATCACCGCCGATGCGGGCAGCGGTCCGGTCGGGCTGACCGCGACATCCGTCTTCTCGGTGAGTGCCGACCCGCCCCTGCTGGTGTTCTCGATCTTCGAATTTTCCTCGAGCGCACCGACGCTACGCGAAGCACAAAACGTGGTCGTCCACCTGCTCGGCGCCGAACAGCTTTCCCTCGCGAAGTTGTGCGCGACGAGCGGGATCGATCGCTTCGCCGACGAGTCGCTCTGGGATCGGCTCCCCACCGGCGAGCCCTACTTTCCGCGCGCCCAGTCCTGGATCCGTGGTCGGGTCGTGAACCGGATGCCCGCCGGCGGCTCCATCGTCTTCGCCGTGCATGCGCTCGAGGCGAGCATCGCTGCCGACGATGCTCTGACCTCGCCGCTTGTGTATCACAACCGCCGCTGGCACAGTCTCGGCGACCACTCCGAGCTGGCCGACTAGAGAGCGCGAACGTGACCAACGACACCAGCCCCGCCGATACGGCCTGGCGAGAGAAACTGAGCGCCGAGGAGTTCGCGGTGCTGCGCGAGGCGGCAACGGAGCGCCCGTGGACAGGAGAACTGCTCGACGAGAGCCGCGCGGGCCTCTACACGTGCAAGGCCTGCGGCAACGAGTTGTTCGAGTCCGGCACGAAGTTCGATTCGGGCTGCGGATGGCCGAGCTTCTACGAGTCGGTACGCCCGGAGGCTGTCCAGCTGCTGCCCGACACGAGCCTCGGCCTCGAACGCACCGAGGTTCGCTGCGCCCGCTGCGATTCCCACCTCGGTCACGTCTTCCCCGACGGGGTCGGCACGCCCACCGGTGACCGCTACTGCATGAACTCGCTGGCTCTCGACTTCGACGCTCGAGGCTAATACCGAAGCAGTTCACCCCCGTCCGGGAGCCACCCAACCGGTGGGCACTTGAACTGGGGCGGGCGGGTGACATTGGCCCCCGACTAGCCTCTCAACGAGGGAAAATCCCTGAAGTTCTGGGCATTTCGCAGGAGCACATCATTACGATCGAGACCCCGACCCGAACGCTACCCGCGGGTTGGTACACAGACCCGGGCCAGACCGGCGGCAAGCGTTGGTGGGATGGCGTGAAGTGGACCGAGCACCTGCGGGCCCCGGAAGTCGCACGCACCTCCTCGAATGCCGCACCGTCCACCCCCTACGGGATCTCCACCGTTCACCAGCCCGGCTACGTGCCGATGGGTGGCACTGTTCCCGTCGCCGACGAGGAGCCGGGGCGCGTCGTCCAGGTGAGTAACCTCGCCGGCGGCCTCGCCACCCTTTTCGGAGTCGTCGCGATAGCGGCAACATTCGTGCCCGGCCTTCCGGGATCTCAGTGGCTCTGGGTCTGCGGAGCCGGATCCGTTGCCGTGCTCGGCGGCGTCATCGCCCTTCTCCGCCGCGTCAAGGGACGCGCAACCAACGTCTGGACGCCGATCCTCGGCATCCTGTTCGGCGCCGCGGCGGCAGCCACCGCCGTCCTCGGGGTGAACACGTCCTCGCTCGTCGACTCCGTCGTTCCCGGTCTTGTCCCGGTCGCCTCGTCGACGCCTCGCGTCCTCGCTCCGAAGGCATCTGCGGAACCGTTCGTGTTCGCATCGAACCAGGTGTTGACCAGCGACGGTGCGGTCGTGCAGCAGATCGCAACGGCGCTCAACCGCACGTACGCTGACGGCAACTCAACGCTTGCGACCGGCCAGACCTGGCCCGAGAAGCTCAAGTTCACGTCGAGCCAGGTGCTGGCCGAGTCCGGTACGCCGATCGTGGGCGTGCCCGAAGGCTACGCATTCGACTACACCCTGTCTGCGGACCTGAAGAGCTACAGCCTTTCGGTAACGAGCGGAGATGGATCCGAGAGCGCGAGCTACTACTCGGCCACGAACAAGTTCAGCTTCCACTGCGCGGACTCCGACACGAACTGCGTTCCCACCAGCTAGCTTGGCGTCAACTGGTTCGGGTCACCCCGCCGACAGGCAGAATTCGTTGCCCTCGGGGTCGCGCATCACCTGCCACGCGAAGTCGCCGATCGAGTGCTGATCGACCCGGCTCGCACCCAGCGATTCGGCCAGCTCGATCGCGTCGCCCAAATTCGGAACTGCAAAGTCGGCGTGTAGTCGGCGGGTTCCGTCAGTCGGGTCCTCGACCCGCTGGAACGCGATGCGAGGAGCACCTGGCGCGGTCGCACCCAGCCAGACGTACTCATCCTCGTAGCGGTCTTCGATCGGCACCCCGAGAAATGACGACCAGAAGCCGGCCAGCTTTTCCGGATCCCGGGTGTTGATCATGAGCGTGGCGATGTGCAGGTCTGGCATGCATCCATTGTGCCGGTCCGCGAGGGACCGGGCCGCTCTGTCCCAATAGTCTGTGGGAGTGCCGACGACTCGAATCCCGCTGAACACACTCGCGATCGGCTTCGGTCTCGCGGGTCTCGCCGACCTCTGGTCGACCGCCGTAACGGCGCTGCGCTGGCCGACCGGAATCGGGTTCGCGTTCTGGATCGTCGCCGCCATCGCTTGGGTGTGGCTCATCCTGGCGCACACGATTCGTGGCGCACACTGCCCGGACACGCTCGGCTCGCAACTCAGGCATCCCGTCCAGGGTCCACTGGCCGCACTCATCCCCGTCGTGGCGATGCTGCTCGGTGACGAGCTGTACACGTTCGCGCCGCTCGCGGGCACGATCGTCGTACTCGCAGCGGTCGCGATCGCGACCCTCTTCGCCGCCTGGATCCTCGGATTCTGGATGCGCGGATCGGTAACGGTCGACGCCATCCACGGTGGCTACTTCCTGCCGACCGTTGCCGCCGCGCTCGTCGGTGCAACCGCGACGGCCGACATCGGGATGACCGGGCTCGCGATCGCGCTCTTCTGGACCGGCACCTTCTTCTGGATTTTCACGTTCGCACTGATCTTCGCGCGGCTGGCGCTGCGACCGCCGCTGCCGGGTCCGCTGGTACCAACTCTTGCGATCTTCCTCGCACCGCCCGCCGTCGCCGGCGGAGCGTGGTTCGCGATCGACCATCACACGCTCGGTGACATCCCCTTCGCCCTCGCGGCCCTCACCGTTCTGATGCTGCTCCTGATGGTCGCGCTCATCCCGCTGTTCCGCCGGATCGCGTTCTCGCTGGGCTTCTGGTCGTTCACGTTCCCGCTGGCCGCCGCCGGTCGACTCGCTGTGGGTTGGCTCGCGATCACTCGGCCGCCCGGATGCAACGCGCTCATAGTCATCGTGGTCGCGATCGCGACCGCGGTCATCCTCGCGATCGCCGTGCGGTCCATCGTGCTCGTGTGGGGCGGTCGCCATCACGCCGCCGAAGTGACGATGACGGACGCGGACAACAAGGCAGCGAGCTGAGCGTTAGCGCTGCGCCGGTCGGAGCATGAACGTGATCGGCGGGCACGTGGCCGAATCGGTGCGGCCGGTCACCACGAATCCGTGGTGCTCGTAGAACGGGATGTTCCGCGGGTTCGGCGACTCCAGGTAGGCCGGTAGCCCGCCGAGGTCGACGTACTCGAGGCTCGCCGCGAGCAGCCTCCCGCCGAGGCCCTGGTTCTGCTTGTCCGCGCGTACCCCGAGCCACGGCAGGTACCAGTGCGGGTAGCGCGGGTGCACCGCATCCATCTGTTCGAGGACAGCGAACATTTCCGCGTACTTCTCCTGCGCGACGGTCGCGATAAGCGCAGCGCCGATGCGTTCCGCGTCCGGGACGGTACCCGGCGGCAACCACATGGCCACCGCACCGAAGTCGTCGAGCTGCCAGGCAGTGCTCGTCTCGAGCGCGTCCTCACCCAGCGATGCGACGAAGGCGGGGAATCCGGCCGCATAGGCGCCGTCCTCCGGAAGCAGCCAGCGCTCCACCGGGTCGTCGATGAACGCGGAGAGGATGGTGCCGTAGGCGCGTTCGGCGTCCACGGCAGCGATTGGCGACAACGGGTGATCGCTCATGGCCGTCAGCATATGCCCGTGCGCTTCCCACGGCGATGGAGATCCGAGAAGCCAGCTTCGGGCAGCTAGCGCTCGGCGGCCGGTTCGGCCAGTCTGGACACATGGTCGAAGCAGCCGAAAACCGTGTCGCCGTCTATATCGACTTCGACAACATCGTCATCTCGAGATACGACGAGGTGTTCGGTCGCGGCAAGTTCATGGCGGGCAAGGTGCGCAATGCGCGAGCGCCGAAACCGACAGAGCCACTCGACCCGAATAGTCCCGATGCGCGGGCGATCGTGGATGTCGGCGCGATCCTCGACTACGCGACCTCGTTCGGCAGTGTCGTCATCAGCCGAGCATTCGCCGACTGGTCTGCGCCCGCTAATTCGAGGTACTCGCGGCAGCTCGTCGACCGTGCCGTCGACCTGACACAGATGTTCCCAACGGCTGCGCACCAGAAGAACGGGGCGGACATCCGGTTGTCGGTGGATGTCGTCGAGGACATGTTCCGGCTGCCGGAGATCACACACGTGGTGATCGTCGCCGGTGACTCGGACTTCATTCCGCTCGCGCAGCGTTGCAAGCGCCTCGGCCGCTACGTCATCGGGATCGGTGTCGCGGGCGCAACGAGCAGTCAGCTTGCGGCTGCCTGCAACGAGTTCAAGTACTACGGGGAACTTCCGAACGTGCTCCCGGCCGAGCCGTCGGCGTCGCCGGCGGAAGCCAGGACCGAACCGGAGGAGCCGCCGGCACCGTCGGCACAAACCGCTCGGCGAGCATCCAAAGCCGCGACGACAACGCCGGAGCCGGATCCCGAGCCGGTGGATCGAAAGATCTCGGCGACGGACCTTCTCCTACGCGCACTCCGGGTAGGCCAGGCGACGGGTGACGACGAGTGGCTGCACAGCGGCGGTGTGAAGAGCCAGATGATGCGAATGGATCCGTCGTTCAACGAGAAGTCGCTCGGGTTCAAGTCGTTCGCCGATTTCGTCAAGTCGCGTGAGTCGCAGGTAGAGATCGCGAAGGGCAACCCTCCCGGTCGCATCCGGCTGCGCGAAAACGCCAAACCTGAGGCATAGTCCGGCGCTCCGAGCCAGTTGTAGATTCGGGACATGGATCTGAACCCCGACGAATACAAGGATGTGCTCGATCGTGCGACCGCGAGGTCGATGGAATGGATCGACTCAATCCCCGAGCGCCCGGTTGCGCCGAGGTGGAACGTGGACGCGATGAAGAGGGCGTTCGCGCGTCCGCTGCAGGAGAAGGCGATGGATCCCGTTGCGGTCGTCGACGAACTAGCGACGTTGGCCGAACCTGGCCTGATGGCGATGCCATCGGGGCGCTTTTTCGGCTGGGTCATCGGGGGGACGCTGCCCGCCGCGCTCGGTGCCGACGTCCTGGTGAGTTCGTGGGATCAGAACGCCGCCATGCGGTACGCCTCCCCTGCGACGGCGGCGATCGAGGAGGTCGCCGGCGAATGGCTGCTCGATCTGCTCGGACTTCCCGAGGGTTCGGATGTCGGCTTCACGACGGGTGCGACGATGGGCAACTGGACCTGTCTCGCCGCCGCCCGTGCGTACGTGCTCAACCAGGCCGGCTGGGATGTCAACGAGAAGGGTCTCCAGGGTGCGCCGCGCGTCACCGTGATCGCGGGTGCGGAGCGGCACGCGTCCGTTGATCTTGCGCTTCGCTATCTGGGTTTCGGCCTGCCGAGGGTGGTTGCCGCGGACGCCGAGGGGCGCATTCGCGTCGATGCTCTTCGCACCACGCTGGATACCGTGGACGGTCCGGTCATCGTGTGCCTGCAGGCGGGCAATCTGCATTCGGGCGCGTTCGATCCGATGCGGGCGTCGATCGAGGTCGCTCACGAGCACGGCGCGTGGGTGCACGTGGATGGAGCGTTCGGGTTGTGGGCGGCGGCGTCGCCGGCGCTGCGCGGCCAACTGGACGGCGTCGAGCTGGCGGACTCGTGGGCGACGGATGCGCACAAGACGCTCAACGTTCCGTATGACTGTGGCGTCGCGATCGTCTCGCGCGCCGGCGTATCGCGGGCCGCGCTGGGCGCGCAGACGAGTTACCTGATCAAGGATGGCGAGGCATCGGATCCGTACGATGTTGCGCCCGAGATGTCGCGGCGGGCGCGGGGTGTTCCGGTGTGGGCAGCGCTGCGGCAGCTGGGTCGGTCCGGTGTCGTGTCGCTCGTCGATGGTCTGGTCGCGAACGCGCGGGCTCTTGCTTCCGGGCTCTCCGAATTGACGGACGTCTCCGTGCTGAACGACGTCGTGTTCACCCAGGTTTCGTTGTTCTTCGGTTCGGATGAGCGCACTCGCGCGGTGACCGCAGCCCTCATCGCGGATGGCGCGGTGTGGATGTCCGGATCGAAGTGGCAGGGCCATGACATCCTGCGGATTTCGGTGAGCAACTGGTCGACGGACGCTGGCGATGTTGCTTTCTCGATCGAGGCGGTCAAGCGGGCTCTCGCGTCCGTCTCGTAGGAACGGGCGATCTCGAGCCGCGACGATCAGCGAGTGAACAGGGCATGTCCACTGTGGAAAACCTGTGCAAACGTTGGGGAGCGGGCTGTGGATAAGCCATAGACCTTTCGGTGCGCGCGATGTAGCATCATGACAGTTTCTCGTTTGCACCGTTCTACCCCGCAGCCACGGATCCTCTTCGCCCCCCGGTCGTTGAGGCACCGAATTGTTTGGACGGTACAGAATGGCCCCGCCGGGCGCGCGCTTCGGTGGGATAACCAACCCGAAGATAATGCGCGCCACAGAGTACTGTCGTGCGCCCGAAACGCACGGTGGGGGTCCCGAATGCCCGACACCCGAACACCAAAATCCCGAGGCAAACGCAACGCCGCGTCAAAAAAGTCCGGCATGGCGCCGCTTCTTCCGGGCAGCGCGCTCGACCTGGACGAGCTCCTCGACAGCGCCGCGACGCCGGAGTCTGCGACGCTCCTCGTCGGCGTCGCCGGATCCGGCCGCACAACCATCCTCGAGCACGTCCGAGCGAACACGCCGTTGCGAACGGTGTGGATCGCGCCGCACCCGTGGGAGCGGTTCCGACCGCTGGCCGGGCTGTCGATCATCCTGAGCGCCCTCGGCGACAAGCGCGTGGGCGACCGCCTGGACACGGTCGACAACAACACGCTGACGGCAGACGCCACTCTCGCCGTCGCGGCCGACATCGTGCACCTCCTGACCACGAGCCCGCGCGAAGATACGCTCCTCCTGGTCGACGACGCCGACGGTTTCGACGACCACAGCCAGCTGGCACTCACCTATCTTGCCGCGCGTCTCGGCGGCACCGGGATCCGCCTGATCATGGCCGTCACCCCGGAGTCGACGTATGCGGCGTTCGCCGGCCTCCGCAGCGTCTGGGTCTCCCGACTGGATAGCCCCAGTTCCATGGAACTCGCCCAGGCGATCGCGCCGAGCGATGCCGACCCGCAGACACTGTCCATCGTCGTGGATGCGTGCGGCGGCCTGCCCGGAATGATCAGCTCCACGATTTCTCACCTCACCGCCGACCAGTTCGAGGGGCTGGCGCCGCTCGCCCTGCCGCTCTACCCCGGCCCCGCGGCGCTCGCATTCGACAACTGGGAGCACGAGAGTGTGGTGCTGCTTCGACGGCTGTCGAGTGCACCGATCTCGAGCGTGGCCGCGGTGCCCGAACTCCGAGGGAGCGGCCGCGACCGATTCGAACGCCTGACGTCCCAGGGCGTGCTCGAGCTGAAGGGACGCTACGTCTCCATTCGGGACGGGGCACTGCGGTCAGCCCTGTACTGGTCGATGTCGAGCAGCCAGCGCGAGGCGCTGCACCGCGCCGCTGCTGTCGACGAAGCCGCACACAGCGAGGCGCTCGCACTCTGGCACACCGACCACGTGGACCTCGTCGTTGAGAGCAGCGCAGCCCTGCTGCGCGGCGCATCCACCCTGTTCGCCGAGGGGCTCATCGACGCCGCCACCGAGCTCACCGAGCGTGCGCTGCTACTGAGCCTCGGAATGGATGAGGTGCTCGACCCGCTGATCGCGCTCTGCGACCAGCTCATGATCCTGTCCGAGTTCGCTCTCGCGCGTCGCTATCTCACCCTGTGCAAGCAAACCGCGAAGGCACCGACCCAGCTGGCGGAGTGCCTTCGACTCGAGGTGACCATTGCCTCGCTCGATGACAGCAGGCTCGACATCGGAGCGATCGACGTCTACGCGCATCGCTATCGGCGCGACAGCCCCGGCACCAGCGCCGAACTCCTGTCGTTCGCATCCGTCGCACTGGCAACCTCGGGCGAGATCGTCGCGGCGCGGGCACACATCGACCGGGCCTACGAGCTTCGACCCGCGGGCGATACGCCATCCGGGAGCATGCAGCACTGGACGCGCCGCTTCATCGACGCCACCGACGGGCGTGGCAGCGGACAGGCCACTGCTGAAGACGAGAGCCTCACCGACCTCGACGCCCTCGGGGTTTCGACGCTTCTCATCTGCGGACGGGCCCTCACGATGGAGGAGCGGTACGACGCCGCCAGGCACGTCTTCCGCAGCCTCGAGCTTTCGGTCCCGCGCCGGTCCCGCGGGGCGGCGTGGAGCGGTCGCCTGCTGTCGCTGTCCGCAGTGAACGAAATCCGGGCTGGCAATGTCGCAGAGGCCAGCGCGCTGATCGACGACCTCGCCGCGCTCGGACCGGCACAGAACCTGGACAACTTCATCCTTTTTGCGTGGAACGAGTCCGTCGTTCGCGATCGACCGGATGCCGACGCGCTGATCGCAGAGGCGCGGGCGCGTTCGGCACGAACACACCAGCCAGTGCTCGCAGCGAAGCTCCTCTGGCTCGAGGGGTCGGTTGCGCTCATGCACAACGACCTCGACGAGGCTCGCTTCCGGCTCGCGCGCGCCTACGAACCCGCGATGGAACTGCGACCGGATTACCTTCGTATCGAGGGCGATTTCGTCGAAGTGCTCGCCCGGCGTGCTGAGTGGGATGCCGCGCGACGCGTGGCCGAGCAGTTCGCCGAACGCGCGGCAGCACATCCGTCGGCGTGGACCGAAATCGTGCTCGCCCGCAGTCGGGCAATCGTCGCGCCGGAGGACCGGGTTCTCCTGGAGTTCCGCAACGCCCTGGAGACGGCACGCAAGTACGGCAACCAACTGGAGCTCGGTCGTGCGCGGCTCAGCTTCGCCGCAGCGCTGGAACGTTTCGGGGACGTGGAGCGGGCGGGCGAACAGCGGCGCGCCGCCGAGAACCTGTTCGAGACACTGGCTGCGGGCGGCTGGGTTCGAGCCGCACGCGAGTCCGGGACCTCCGTTGAAGCGCCACTGCGCAACTCGATGCTGGCCACTCTGACCGAAAACGAGTTGGCTGTGCTGCGCCTCATGCGAAAGGGCGTTCGCAACAAAGACATTGCGGCGGCCCTCTTCGTCTCGCTTCGCACTGTCGAGGTTCGGATCACGCAGATCTACCGCAAGCTCGAGGCGCGGTCACGGTCGCACCTGCTGACCCTGCTTCCGACCGAACTCGATCGCCGCGACTCCCTCTGAACGGACCGACCCAACCGAACCGGATCAGCCCCCCGCAACCGTCGCGCGCCGCTGGGGACTCTGCCACACACCACTCGAGGAGCCGACGAGCGCACGACGAAGCGCGACGAGCGTGAGCACGGCATCCAGCATCCGCAGGAACGGAAACACCGGCGCGTACAGAAGAAAGCCTCGATGGCGGGTGACGATGGCCGCGAGGATGGACAGTGCCAGGTCGGGGATGACCAGGCCGAGCACCAGCACCCAGGCGGGAAGCAGGGACGACAGCACATGAAGCTCTCCCGTGCCATCGAGGCCCCAGTCGCCGGCAAGGGAGAACAGGCCGGACAGAAGGGCGACGAGCGGTGTGACGACCAGCATCACGCAGGCGATGAGCAGCTCCACCACCGAGAGCCAGGTCAGCAGGAAGAACAGGCGGGCATGCCAGCCGTGGCGCAGCAGCGTCTGCCAGAACCCGAGTGACCATCGCCGCACCTGCTTCGAGTAGTCGCGCAGCGTATCCGGGTCCTGCGTGTGGGCTACGGCCGCCCGCGGATTGAAGGCGATGCGTCCGAGCGATTTCACGTGGATTTCGAACGTCATGTTGTAATCCTCGATGCTGAGACCGGGGGCATCGATGTCGATCGACTTGACCACGCGTGTGCGGTACATACTGGCGAAACCGGGAACGATCGACACCACGTTGATGCGGCGCGAGGCCTGGCCGTACTTCAGCAGGTACTGCACTGCCACGTAGACCCGCTGGCGATAGGTGACAAGGATGCGGCCCATCCGCGAGGCCGGCGCAGGATCGAGGATCGAGGATGCGCGACCGGCGACCGCGACGACGTCCGGGTCGTCGAAGAGCGGCAGGCCCGTGTCGAGGTAGTCGGGCGCGAGGACCGTGTCCGCATCCAGAAGCATGACCACGTCGTAGCGCTCCACGAGATCGAACTGGTCGATCGCGGCGACGATGGCGCCGGCCTTGCCCCGGTTCGGGTTCAGTTCCAGCACGTTCGCTCCGCGCCGGTTCGCCAGCTCAGCGGTGCGATCGCTGGACCCGTCGGACGCCACATAGACCTGGCCGGGCGGCAGTAGTGACATCGCCGAGTCGAGGGTCTTTTCGATGACCAGCTCTTCGTTGTGGGCGGCAATGATGATCGCGACCGAACTCGTCGGGACGATGGGCTGGTAGCTCGGGGGAACTCGCCGGATGCGGCTGGCGATCGTTCGGATGATGCCCGACGTTGACCAGAACAGCGTTCCGACACCCACCACGCCGACCACGGTCACGATGAGAACGATCGGAAGGGACAGCACTTAGTTCCCCTTTCACCGTTCGGGCTCTGGCTGGGAGCGATGGCGCACGGCGCAGCCGATCTCAGGTTATCGGCAGGATCGGCGCCCGCAAACAGCCGCTCCCGCACGGTTTTGCGGGAAATACGGCGCCCCGCATGACCTTGCCGCATTTCCCGCAGAGTCGGACCCGGATACTCGCCCTCGCCTCACGGGGCACGCCAATGTAGTGGCCAGCCCCTCCCCCGAAAGTAGGCGACCCCCATGAGCACCATCACCCGCACAGGCAAAGATCAACGCGACGAACCGCGACGTTCCCGCTTGCGTACCCGGCAGAATCGCGTTGTCGCGAGTCCGGGATTCGACTTCGATGTGGCCGTCGTTGGCCTCGGATACGTCGGACTGCCCACCGCAATCTCGTATTACTCCGGTGGCTCCCGCGTACTCGGACTCGACGCCAGCGAGGCCCGACTCGGCACGATCGTGCGCGGCGATGCCGACCTGCTCGAGCGAGACCAGTCGCGTCTGGCCCAGGCGATGAGCAGCGACCACTTCCTGCTCACCTCGGACGCGATGGCGCTCAGTCGCGCCGCGTCAGTCGTCATCTGCGTGCCGACGCCGGTCGATGACGCGCTTGCCCCCGACCTCCGTGCCCTGCGCGGGGCGTGCGAGACCGTCGTCCGCCATGCGGTTCCCGGTCAACTCCTGATGCTCACGTCGACCACCTACGTCGGCTGCACAGACGATCTGCTCGTGAAGCCGCTCGAGCAGCTCGGCTACACGGTGGGCACGGACATCTTCGTCGCCTTCAGCGCCGAGCGGATCGACCCCGGTAATGACCGCGTCGACCAGGAGGCCATCCCTCGCGTCGTCGGCGGAGCCACTCCGGAATGCGAGGATCGGGCCGACGCCCTGCTGCACCGCTACGCGGCGCAGGTGCACCACGTCGGTTCGCTGGCGGCGGCCGAGATGACCAAGCTCATGGAGAACACGTTCCGCGCGGTGAACATCGCGCTCGCCAACGAGTTCGCCGATATCTGTGCACACCTCGGCATCCCGGTCAACGACGTGATCGACGCGGCCGCGACCAAGCCCTACGGTTTCATGGCGTTCCGACCCGGTCCCGGCGTCGGCGGCCACTGCATCCCGTGCGACCCGCACTACCTGCTGTGGCAGCTGCGCAAGGATCGCATCTCGGCGCCCCTCATCGAGCGGACGATGACCGAGATCGCGAGCCGGCCCGGACGCATCGTCGATCGCGCTCGCGACATGCTCGCGGATCGCGGCGTTCCGATGAGCGCCGCACGCATCCTCGTGGTCGGCGTCTCATACAAGCCCGATGTCGCCGACCTGCGTGAATCACCCGCGCTCGAGATCCTGTCGTCTTTTGCACGCGCGGGCGCTGACGTGGGCTTCGTGGACGATCACTTCGAGCAGATCACGCTGGCCTCCGGCGACATCGTCCCCGCCACGAGACGCCCCGAGTTCTTCGGCGCCGACCTGGTCCTCATTCACACGCATCACACGGATGCCGACCTGCGCTGGATTGCGGACACTCAACTGGTGCTCGATCCGCGCTTCCCTGACACCGAATCGGAGGTCGCGGCATGAGAAGCCTCGTCACCGGTGGCGCCGGCTTCATCGGCAGCCACCTCGTCGAATACCTGCTTGCCGCGGGCGACGAGGTACTCGTCCTCGACGACCTCAGCACGGGCAACATTGCCAACCTGAGCGGCGTGCGCAACAACCCGCGCTTCCAGATCGTGATTGGAACCATCCTCGATCCCGCCGTCGTGCTGGACTGCGTCTCACAGGTCGACCGCGTCTTCCACCTGGCTGCGGCGGTGGGCGTGAAGCTCATCGTCGAGGAGCCGCTCACCAGTCTCCGCGCGAACATCCACGGCACCGAGAACGTGCTGATGGTCTGCCAGGAGACGGGCGCAACACTGCTGCTCGCCTCCACCAGCGAGATCTACGGCAAGAACGTCTCCGACAAACTCTCCGAGGGCTCGGACCGAATTCTCGGGTCCCCACTCAAGTCGCGCTGGAGCTACGCGGCGGCGAAAGGTATCGACGAGGCGTTCGCGCACGCCTACTGGACTCAGTACGCGCTGCCCGTCGGCATCGTCCGGCTGTTCAACACGATCGGTCCACGACAGAAGGGTCGCTACGGGATGGTCGTGCCGAACCTTGTCGGCCAGGCGCTGCGCGGCGAACCGCTGACCGTTTTCGGAGACGGACACCAGACCCGCTGCTTCTCGTCGGTGTTCGACATTGTGCCGGCCATGGTCGCGATCGCGGAGTCGACCGAGGCCTACGGCAACGCCTACAACCTGGGCGGTGCGCAGGAGATCTCCATCCTCGACCTCGCCGAGCTGATCATCCGGGAAACCGGAAGCTCCAGCGATATCCGGCTCGTGCCCTACGCGAATGCCTACGGGCCCGGCTACGAGGACATGCGCAGGCGCGTGCCGGACAACACGCTGGCCAACGAACTCGTCGGCTTCGTGCCGCGCACCCGCATCGACGAGATGGTTCGGGGCGTCGCCCAGAGCCTTACCAGTGCGGTGAACCCGGACGAATGGATCATGGCGATGGCGCGCCCCGCGCAACTCGCCCCCATCGAGGCGTCCTGATGTGTGGAATCGTCGCCTGTCGCACCAGCGGCTCGGCGACCGATTTCCTGTTCAGCTCCCTCGAAGCGCTCGAATACCGCGGGTACGACTCCGTCGGTATCGGCGTGCAGACCGTCGACAACGGCGCCCTGCGACTTCGCAGCACTCATCGTGTTGCGGAGCTCGCACAGCGGATGGCGACGGGTAAGTATCCCGAGCTCACGGGTAATGGCATTGGCCACACCCGCTGGGCTACGCACGGCGGCGTCACCCAGCGCAACGCCCACCCGCACGCCGACTGCACGGGTTCCGTGCTCGTCGCGCACAACGGGATCATCGAGAACTGTGACGAACTGCGCGAGCTTCTGCTCGAGCGGGGTCACGAGTTCGCCTCCGACGTCGACAGCGAGGTAATTGCTCACCTCGTCGAAGACGAACTTCAAGCCGGCGCCGACCTCGCCGACGCCCTCAGACACGCGATCGACCTGACCACCGGTTCAGGCGCGATCGTCGTAATGGATTCATACTCCGGGCGGATCGTCGGCGCTAGTCGCCGCGCTCCGCTCGTAGTCGCGACATCGCCTGAAGGGTCGTTCCTGGCGAGCGACATAAGCGTGTTCGGGTCGCTAGTCGTCTCGTTCCAGGTGCTCCGTGATGGCGATGTCGTTGAATTGGCCGTTCCACTCAAGTGGACCGGTCCCCACCCGGACGCTCCGGCGATGATCGCCCACGAGTGGACGGAAGCCGAGGTCGGTCTGCACGGATACCCCGACCACATGGCCAAAGAGATCGACGAGCAACCCGAGCTCGCCGGCCGCATCCTCGATCGCGTCGCAGCGGGCGCGTCGAACGGTACCCTCTGGCGATCGCTCGAACTCCCGCAGTTCGACCGCGTCGCGATCGTAGGGTGCGGCACCTCGCTCAATGCGGGCGGCATCATCGCCGCGGCATTCCGCAGGTTCGGGATGATGCCGGCCGAGACGATCATCGCGAGTGAGGCAGCGGATGCCGTGCTCGGCCCGCGCACGCTGGTGCTGGCGATGAGCCAGTCCGGCGAGACCGCGGACATCCTGTCTGCACTGGAAGGCCCGAATTTCGCGAACCTGTCCGTACTCGCGATCACCAACAATGCGCACTCGAGCCTCGCTCGACGGGCCAACGCGATCGTCGAATGCAACGCCGGCCACGAGGTCGGCGTCGCCGCAACCAAAACGTTCGTCGCCCAGGTGCTGACCGGGGTCGCCGTTGCGATCTCAGCGCTCGGTGAAATGGATCGCATCGATGCGCCGAGCCGGCAGCTCATCCTCGACGACCTTCGGCGGATGCCGGACCTGCTGGCGCAGTCACTCACGGTGTCGAAGCACGTCGTTCCGCAGCTGGCCGCCGAGATCGCATCCGCGCCCGGCGTGATCTTCCTGGGCCGTGGCGCCGGCGTCGTCTATGCCGCAGAGGGCGCGCTGAAGCTGAAGGAACTGACCTACCGCTGGGCGGAGGCCTACCCCGCCGGCGAACTCAAGCACGGCCCGCTCGCGCTCGTCGAGGACGGAACGCCCGTCGTCGTCGTCGACGGCGGCGGCACCCGGATCGCGAGCAACATCGCGGAGGTGAGCGCCCGCGGAGCCCGGCTCATCACGATCGGCGGTGCAGGCAGCATCATCCCCGCGCTCGGCCTCAGCCTCCAGGCTCCGGTCGACAACGGCTTCCAGCCGTGCGGTCCGCTCGAGAGCGTCATTCCCATGCAGGTTCTGGCCCGGGAGCTCGCCCTGGTGCTCGGTCGAGATGTGGATAAGCCCCGAAACCTTGCCAAATCGGTCACCGTCGAGTGACCCTGTCTGGATGACGAAGCGCGCGACGACAATGGCCGTGGCTGTCGGCGTCGCGCTCGCGACGACGGTCGCGTTGTCATCCTGCGTCAATCCGCCCCACCACACGGGCGCCGAAAAGCACCACTCTTCACCAAGCGCCACCGCGACACCGAGCCGCACGCCCACGCCGACCGCGACGCCGACGCCGACCGTTCCGCCCAGGGCGGCGCCGGTCGATCCGTACCCGTGGCACACGAACATCGTGTCGACCACGTTCTGGGTCGGCGAGATCTTCGACCCGAACGCATCCGACGGCAGCCAGGTCATCTCCACCTACGACGCGAACTGGTACGCGAACTACGGCGGCTGCGACGGCGTGATCGCGAGCGGCGGATGTGGGACGGAGGCTCGCACGGCGGCCAACGGTTACTTCCCGCTGCACATGACGCCGAAGCAGAACCCGTTCTACCTGGACCTCCCATTCGACGACGTCAACGACTCCGGCGCGTATGCGCGCCGCGGCCAGGTCGTGCCGTGGGCGGCCCAGAGCGCGTACGCCGCGATCGTCCGAAATCCGAACTACAGCCTCATGAAGAACCGCTGGGTCGAACTCACCAAGAGCGGCCAGACCTGTTACGGACAGATCGAGGACGCAGGTCCCGGCGAATACAACGACGCGAACTACGTGTTCGGGTCGGGTGATGCGCGCCCCGAAAACGGGCGCTACGGCGGTGCCGGTCTCGACGTTTCGCCGGCCCTGAACAGCTGCCTCAGGTTCGCGGAACTCGATGGCGACGGCGACCATCTGGCCTGGCGGTTCATCGATGCGGACCAGGTTCCGGCCGGACCGTGGACGCGGATCGTGACCACCACGCCGGTCGAAGAGTAGACGTTCTTCAATACCTAGCCTGATCAGGGATTTCTCTGACGATGGCGCGGGCCTGCGGGCACCCGCATATTCCCGCCGGAAGCCCGCAGGGATGCCCGCACTTCGTTGACCGACCTGTATATAGAAGACCAGATTTGCAGGGTCAGGACACCCCCGCTCCACCACGTCCTGAGTGCGTCCGTGCAACCCGACCACGGCGCTGCCTCGATGAGGCACGTACGACGAGAGGAATCCCCCGTGAACTCGCAAGGACCCACCCCGATCAGCCTGCGTAGTCGACTGCTGAAGATCGCCGCGGCCGCCGCGGTACTGGCCGTCTCGGCCACACTCTCCATGGTGGGCCCGGCTCTCGCCGACGACACCGGTACACCGGCACCGGTGAGTGCGCCGGCAGCTCCCACCGATGGCGGCACGACCACAGCACCCGACCCGACGGCGTCGACCGCTCCGACTCCGCCCGCCCCGGATCCCTCCCCCTCTCCCTCGAGCGTCCCCGCCCCGGTTACCACGCCCGACCCGGTCACCACACCGGATCCGACGGCGACGGCGACACCCACCCCGGACCCGACGGCAACGCCCACCCCCACTCCGACACCGACGCCGGACCCCACCGCCACGGCCACGCCTTTGCTGACCCAGACGGTAACGCCGCTCGCCCAGCCGGCGTCCCCGGTGACGGTCAGCCTCACCTTCGATGACGGTAACGCCGACACGGTGACGGCGGCACCCGTCATGAAGGCGGCCGGAATGACCGGCACCTACTACACGAACTCCGGAACGATCGGGCTCCCGGGCTACCAGACCCGAGCAGACCTCGCGACCCTGGCCGCGGACGGTGACGAGATCGGTGGCCACACGGTCAACCACCCCGACCTGACGACGCTGTCCACCGCGGAGGCGGAGCGGGAAATCTGCCTCGACCGCAACACCCTGCTGAGCTGGGGTTACAACGTCCGAAGCTTCGCCTACCCTTTCGCGGCCACCAACAAGACGATCGATGGCCTGTCCAAGACCTGTGGCTACAACAGTGCACGCAACCTCGGTGACATCCAGTCCAAGTTCGGATGCGCCGGCTGCGAGTACGCGGAGAGCATGCCGCCCGCCAACGCCTACGAGCTCGCCGCCCTCGATGAGGCCGACGACACCTGGACGCTCGCCGACCTCGAGTCGACCGTCACCAACGCGCAGAGCCACGGCGGAGGCTGGGTCATCCTGACCTTCCACCACATCTGCGATGGCGACTGCGACCCGCTCGCCGTGACGCCGGAACTGTTCACGCAGTTCGTGCAGTGGCTCGCCACCCAGTCCGCGAACGGGACAACGGTAAGGACCGTCGGTGACGTGATCGGCGGGGCGACAAAGGCTCCGGTGGTCGTGCCTCCGGCAAACAGCTCGGCAAGCGTGTCGAACCCGAGCCTGGAAACCCTCGACCCCTCGACTCACCTTCCCACCTGCTGGGCTGAGGCCGGGTACGGCACGAACACGGCCACGTACAGCACCGTCACACCCGGCCACACCGGCAGTGTCGCGGCGCAGCTCGTGGTCACCGGGTACACGGACGGTGACGCCAAGATCCTGCCCACGCTCGACCTCGGTACCTGCTCGCCGTCGGTGACGACCGGCAACTCGTACCAACTCGGTGCGTGGTACAAGTCGACAACGAATACACAGTTCGAGGTCTACCTCCGAACCACCGCGGGTGGCTGGGTCTACTGGGACTCGAGTCCCTGGTTCTCGGCATCCAGTGGCTGGACGCAGGCCACCTGGAACACGCAGGCGATTCCGGCCGGCTATGACGGCATCTCGTTCGGACTGAACCTGTTCGCCAACGGAACGCTGACGACGGACGACTACTCGCTCGGCGCAGCGGTCACACCGCTGGCGACGACGGCGACGGTCAGCCCGGCAGCGCCGGACGGCAACCAGGGCTGGTACAAGACCCAGCCGACGGTGACGCTCAGCGCCTCCAACGTCGGGTCCCCGACCACCACGGAGTACTCGCTCGATGGCGGTCTGCACTGGCTGAACTACACCGGACAGATCACGATCCCCGCCGGCCACACGTCGTTCGAGTACCGCTCGAGCACGGCGTCCCAGACGGAGACCGCCAAGACGATGACCTTCGCCGTGGACACCGACCTGCCGACGGTGATCGCCGCATTCGATGGCCAGCGCGAGTACAGCGCGTTCGGCAGCGACGCGACATCCGGTCCGAGCGTCATCCAGGTCTCGACTGACGGCGGCATCACCTGGTCCGCTTACGCCGGACCGACGCCGACCGACAACGGTTCGCTCGCGCTGCAGTTCCGCGCGATCGACGTCGCCGGCAACATCTCCCCGGTGGTGAGCATCGCCGAGGGCGCGATCACGACCGCGACCGTCGCACCCGCCACGCCGGACGGCCTCGCGGGCTGGTACAAGACGAAGCCCACCGTGACGCTGTCCGCCGGAGCTCCGCGCACCGGCCAGGTGACGGAGTACTCGTACGACGGCACGGTCTGGACAACCTACTCGGCGCCCATCGTGGTTCCGGATGGCCACTCCACGATCTCCTACCGCACGATTGGAGCCGGATTCACCGAGGCGACCCAGGTCGTCGGAGTGATCTCGGTGGACAGCACCCCACCGGTCGTTTCCCCGGTCTTCGGCGCCACCCCCAACTCCTACACGGTGACTGCGAGCGACGCCACGTCCGGTGTCGTGAGCATCCAGGAGAGCATCAACGGTGGTACCTGGTTCGAATACCCGGGACAGGGGACGGTCACGACCGCTCCCGGACCGCAGTCGCTCCAGTTCAAGGCGATCGACTCGGCCGGCAACGTGTCGACGATCGTCCCGCTGACCGTCGGCAACATCGTCGCACCGACGACCACGGCCGCGGTGACTCCGCAGACGCCGAACGGTTCGGCCGGCTGGTACACGGTCGACCCGACGGTTCTGCTCAGCCCGAGCGCAACTGGTGGTGACGCGCTCACGCAGTACGCGTTCAACACCGGCCCCTGGGTCACGTACTCGGGAGCGATCACGATCCCAACCGGTGTGACCACGCTCTCCTACCGCACCAGTGCGGGCGGAGCCACCGAAGCGACCCACACCCTGTCGTTCTCGGTCGACCTGGATGCGCCCGTGGTTGTTCCGGTCTTCAACGCGACCACTCGCACCTGGAGCGCTACCGCCTCGGACGCCACCTCCACTGTTGGCAGCATCCAGGTGCGGGTTCCGGGCGGGGCGTGGAGCACGTACAGCGCTCCCGTCACGATCGGTAACGCATCCCTC
>DASXCU010000114.1:0-4511 GCA_036491035.1 Galbitalea sp.
TAGCCCTGCTCGTTGATGCGGCCGAGGTCGCCGGTTCGTAGCCAGCCGTCGTCGTCGATCGCCTCGTCCGTGCGTTCCGGGTTTTGGTAGTAGCCCCGGGTGACCTGCGGTCCGCGAACGGAGAGCTCACCGGATTCGCCGACGGGCAGCGGTTGCCCGGTGAACGGATCGACGGTGCGGTACTCGGCGAGCCGACCATCCGCGGTACCGGTGGCGGCAACTCCGCCGAGCTTGGTTGCGCCCACAACTGCGGCGACGGTCTCGATGTCGTCGCCCGGGAGGGTGAGCGCGGTGGCGGCCGAGACCTCGGTCTGGCCGTAGCCGGTGAACACCATGACGGGTTTCAGATCGCTGAGCACTCGCTCCCAAAGCCAGACGGGCGCCGGAGCGGCGGCCGAGAACACGGACTGCAGCGAGCTCAGGTCGTAGTTCTCCTTCGCCGCCAGGTCGACGACGGCAACGGTCATCGTCGGGACGAAGAGGACCTCGTTGATCTGGAAGTCCTGGATGATCGTCAGCACCGTCTTCGGGTTGAAGATGCGAAGCGGTGCGATCGCACCGCCGACGAAGATGGCCGCGAGCATGCCCTCGATGTATCCGAACACGTGGTACAGCGGTAGCGCGAAGCTGATTCGCCAGCCGTCGTCGAACGCGCGGTGGTAGGCGGACCCGTAGGCGCTTCGGAGCACCATGTCGTGGGTGAGTTCGGCGCCGATCGCGTGGCCTGTCGTGCCGGAGGTGAAGACGATGTCGCAGACAGCGTCCGGATCGATGGCCGCTGTTCGTGCGGCCACCTCGTCCAGGTCTTCTTCGTCGGCGGTCAGTGAATGGATGCTCCGCGCCTCCGGTCGCTTCGCGTTGTCGACGAGCAGGACGTGCTTCAGGTCGGGGAGGTCCGCGCTGGTCGCCCCGGTCTCCCATCCGGGCACCAGGTCGTCGAAGACGTCGAGGAAGCTGGTGGCGACGGATGTGTCGATCGCGATGACCGCGCACGCCCCCGACTGCTGGAGTCGTTCCCGGATCTCCTCGCCCTTGTAGGAGTAGTTGAGGGGAACCGCGATCGCGCCCACGCGGGCGACCGCGAACTTGATGGCCGCGTATTCGGGGCGGTTGTCGACGAGGAGCGCAACCCGGTCGCCGACATCGACACCGAGGTCGACTAGTCCTGCGGCCAGGTCGATCGATTTGGCCTGCACTTCGGCGTAGGTCAGCGACCCCGTCTCGGCGAGGACGTATGGCCGCTCGGGCCAGGCATCCGCCGCATGGTCGAATGCTGCGGCGAGCGATCGAGGGGTCCAGTTTCCGGTCTGCTTTTCGAGGGCATCACGGCGTCGTGTTACTTCGTTGTCGGGTAGGTGTTCCACGATTTCGTACGGTACTCCTCGGCGTGAACTTTCGCCGGTGGATGCGCTCAGAGAGTCGCGGTGATGCGCCTGGATACCGCGGCCAGCGCCGAATCGTCGTCGGATGCCCACCGCAGCAGCACCGGGTGCACTCGTTCGCGAGTGCGGGCATCCATCCGTTCGAACATGGGCAGCAGCACGTCGTCGGTCAGCTGGTTGATGAGTAGCGGCGACCCCGCCGACCGCACGAAGCCTTCGATACGGGTCAGGTCGTTCGCAACCAGTGACTCGACCCGGCTCTGCAGAAGGACGATCGCCGCTTGTCGACGTTCAACTACAGGGAGCAACCACAGCTCCGAGCAGAGCGCGGTGACCTCGTCGTGCAACATTGCCGGGTACCGCCTGAGCGTATCCCGGATCGTTCCGCGGACCGCCCCGATCGATGTTCCGTAGCGCTCGAGCCCGTCCCATTCGTCGCTCGGATAGCTGTACGGCGACACTTCGTATCGGAGTGCTGCGTCGATGAACTCAGCCGCGTCGGTCACTCGGAAAACCACTACTCCTTCGCCAGGCGTTTCGCCATGGCCTTGCCAATTCTCGCTCTCGGAGCAACGGTGGAAGCAGACACCGTCAACTCGATCTCAGGGGGAGAAATGTCAGCGCAGGCACACCATTCCAATCAGAACGTCAAACTCCGTCGACATGTCGGACCAATCGGCCTGCTGTTCGCAGCCATCGGATCGATTATCGGATCCGGCTGGCTCTTCGGCGCGTTCAACGCATCCGTCATCGCCGGACCGTCCGCTCTATTCTCCTGGCTGATCGCGGGAGGGATGATCCTGATCATCGCCCTGACGTACGCGGAACTCGGACCCATGTTTCCCATCGCGGGCGGTGTCGTGCGGTACCCCCATCTGGTGTGGGGATCATTCACCAGCTTCTCCCTTGGCTTCGTCACCTGGATCTCCACCGTTGCCGTGCCAGCCATCGAGACCGAGGGTGCCCTGACCTACGCGAGTAAGTTCCTGCCCTTCACAACGGCGGCGAAGGACAGCGGCGGTGTCGTTCACGTGCTGACACCGCTCGGCTACGCGGTCGCAGCGCTTCTGCTGGCCGTGTTCATCGTCGTCAACTATTTCGGGGTGAGACTGTTCGCGCAGATCAACAACGTGCTGGTGTGGTGGAAGCTGGGCGTCATCCTGATCGTGATCGTCGTCTTCATTTTCACCGCCCTTACGACATCGACGATGGGAAGCCCGGCGAACTTCACGTCACACGGTTTCGCCCCCGGCGGAGTGCCCGGCATCTTCATCGCGATCTCGACCGCGGGAATCACGTTCTCGTTTCTGGGGTTTAGGCAGGGCATCGAGCTGGCCGGGGAGACCACGAATCCGAGACGGAATATACCGCTCGCCGTCATCGGGTCCGTGCTCATCACTGCGGTGATATATGCACTGCTTCAGGTCGCCTTCACTCTCGGCGTTCCGGGTTCGACGCTCGAGCACTCCGACGGTTGGTCGAAACTGACGTTCGCAAACGACTTCGGTCCGCTCGCGGCGATTTCCACACTCGCGGGTATCACGTGGCTTGCCGTGCTGCTCTACATCGACGCGGTCATCTCGCCCGCCGATACGGGACTCGTCTACACAACCATTGCCTCCCGTGTCTCGTATGCACTGGGTCGCAACGGCAATGCACCGTCCTGGCTGACGAGGAACAACAGGTTCGGCGTACCGATCTGGAGTCTGTTCGTGACGTTTGCAGCGGGGCTCGTGATTCTGCTGCCCTTCCCCAGTTGGCAGCAGCTCGTCGGATTCATCACGAGTGCCACTGTTATCTCGTTCGGCGTTGGTCCGCTCGTTCTCGGTGCCCTGCGCCGCGAGATGCCCGAGCGCGAACGCCCCTTCCGCCTGCCGGGCGGCGATGTCATTCCCCTGCTCGCGTTCTACGCCGCGAACATGATCATTTACTGGGGCGGCTGGGCGACGAACTCGAAGCTGTTCATTACCATCCTGATCGGCTACGTTTTGCTCGCGATCTTCCAATTCACCGGACGCGGCTCACGGAATCGACCCCGACTCGAATTCAAGGCCGGCGCGGTATGGGTGTTGCCCTGGTTCGTCGCGATGGCGCTCATCAGTTGGCTTTGTGACCCGGCCGCGCATCCTCACCTGTTCTTCTGGGTGTTCCTGATCAATGCGGTCGTCGCGGTGGTGATCTACTACGTCGCCATACGAATGCGGCTACCGAAGGACCGCGTCGAAGCTCACATTCGCGAGGCCGAGAACGAGTCGAGCGAAGAGGATGTATCGGTCTAGGTATCCGACCGGATCTCGCTGAAGCGCATCGCCTCCGCGAGCGCGAACAGTTCGATCGTGCCACCGTCATCCCAGAGCCCATCGGGTCCGCGTTCATGTATCAGCGCCAGTTCGACGACCCGGACGGCTATCACTACTCCCCGTTCTGGATGAAGCCGGACGCCGATTCGAACGGATGAGTGACCTGGCGGCCGTCCTCGGCGCAGTTGGAGCACGATGGGCCCTCCTCATCGTGGAACAGTTACTCGACGGGCCGCAGCGTTACAGCGATCTCCAACGCGAGCTCGGAATGGGAACCAACATGCTCGCGACGTGCCTGCGCGAGTTCGAAGCGGCTGGCGTCCTTTACCGTCTTCCTCTTCGGCACAACACACGCGCGTACGCATTGACTGACCGTGGGCTCGCTCTACGCGAGACGATTGCCTCGCTCAGAGCCTGGGGCGCCGGCGCGGACGTTACGTCACGACAGATTGACGACTCCTAGTTATTGAACCGGAACTCAACCGGGTCCCCGCCTAACCATGCAGGGCGTTCAGGGCCCCCGCCCGTTGAATGAGCGAAGCGCAAGCTGTTCCGAGCAGTCGATTCGGGTCACCCCGGCGTTGTCAGAGTTGAACCTGGTCCACAGCGGCGGCGGGCTTTGGAGAACGCCCTGAACCATCGCGCCGATGACAAAATTGTGAGTTACGGCGATGATCGCTCCGCGCGCACGCGCAAATTCCGTCAGCTCGCGGAGTGCGGCGTCGATCGCAATCCCGTCCGGATCTCGTTCAGCTTCGGGCACTTGTTCCAGCCATTGCAACAGACGGTCTGTGTATCCCTCTCGCTGCTCGCTGGATGGCACCGGCGT
>DASXCU010000115.1:0-8010 GCA_036491035.1 Galbitalea sp.
CCGACCAGGAACTTGGCGTTCACGATCGCCTTCTTAGCCTGATCCTCGGTCAGCCCGGTCAACGGGGGGATCTGGAGCAGCGCGGGGCCCGTCGACACGATGATCGTGATGCTGGAGCCCTTCTTGACGCTGGTCCCGATCTTGGGACTCGTGCCCGCCACCGAGTTCGCCGGTGCGACCGGATCGGTGCTCGTCGTCGTCGCAGTCGCCGGATTGAGACCCGCCTGCGTGAGGGCGGCACGAGCGGCGGTCACGCTGTCGCTTGCGACATTCGGGATGGTGACGCTGGAGCCTGGGCCGAGCCCGAAGTACCAGCCCGTTCCGCCGGCGGCGGCGACAAGGATGATGATGAGCGCGACAATCCAGCCGCGCCGACCCCGACGCTTGCGAGAGTTTGCGGTGAGCGCATCGACGGATGATGCAACGGGGGGAGCGCTGCGCCGGACGGGAGCGATGACCTGGGTCTCGTCGGTGTCCCCGCCCTGTGGTGGAAGCACAGCGGAGGGCATCACCATCGTGCGCTGGGATGCGGTGACGGGTGGCTCGCCGCCCGCATCCAGTTTGCTGCGAACCGCGATGACCTCGTTGAGGAGGGCGCGCGCGTCACGCGGCCGGTCGTCGGCGTTGCGTTCGGTTGACCAGAGCACGAGCTCGTCGAGCTCCTCCGGCACGTGGGGGTTCTCGAGGCTCGGCGCGGGCACCGTGTCGTTCGCGTGCTGGTACGCGATCTGCATCGGTTGTTCGCCGACGAAGGGCTGCTTCCCGGTGAGCATCTCGTAGGTCATGATGCCGACGGCGTAGATGTCGCTGCGGGTATCCGCGACGCCGCGGGTGACGAGTTCGGGGGAGAGGTACGCGATGGTGCCGAGCAGGGCGGCACCGGTCGCCGTGTTCGCGCTCGCGGCACGGGCGAGTCCGAAGTCGCCGATTTTTATCCGGCCATCGTCTGCGAGCAGGACGTTCTCCGGCTTCAGGTCACGATGAACGATCCCCGCCTTGTGTGCTGCGCTCAGCCCAGCGAGCACCGCCTCGAGGATGTCGAGAGTCTGGTCGGTCGTCAGGCGCCCGTGGTCCTGCAGCAGGTCGCGCAACGTGATACCGGGCAGGTACTCCATGACCAGGTAGGCCATGTCGCTGTCCTGCCCCTGGTCGAAGACGTTGACCACATTTGGATGCGCGAGCCGCGCCGCCGAGCGTGCCTCCTGGATGAACCGGTCACGGAACTTGATGTCGTCAGACAGGTGACCGTGCATCACCTTCAGCGCCACCTTGCGCTCGAGTCGCAGATCGGTGGCGAGGTAAACCGTCGCCATCCCGCCCCGGGCGATGCGCGAACGGACCTGATAGCGGCCGTCGAGAAGACGTCCGATCAGCTGATCCGTTGAGCCTGCAGTCACTGTCTGATTGTAGGTTCGACACCTGTGGCAGACCGGCTGAACACGGCACTAGCGCCTATTCCGCGGTCGTTTCGTTATGTGCGCGAAGACCCTCAGCCGAGCTGGGCGAGCCAGGCACGCGCGGAGGTCTCCCACTTGGCGTACGCGGTCGGTGCGCCGGAGATCTGGACGGCCTGCGCGGCCTGGGTGACGGTCATCGACTGCCAGCCCGCGATGTCGAGAAGCCCACGAGTGCGACCCTTGTTCGGATTGCGCGGGCCACCGTAGAAGAGCTCCGCGGCGTAGGCCGGCTGGGTGAGCTGGGCGATGGTGCCCCACCCGGTGCTCGGACGCTGCTGGAACAGCCCGACCGAGTCGCGATCGCCGTAGTTCAGGTTCTGCAGATCGGACTCCTGCGCAGCAGCGGCCAGCGCCACAACGATGCCGTAGTCGGGAACCCCGAGCGAACGCCCGACCGAGATGATGATCTTCGCGTTGGCCGCCATGCTCGGGCTGAGCGGCACCGTCACCGCGCCAACCTGTGCGACCTGGGTGGCTGATGGCTGCGTCGATGTCGGTGCGGCTGCCTGCGCTCCCGCGGTCGGGATAACCAGAGTCCGCCAGGCGTAGATGATGCTCGAGACGCTGAGCCCATTTGCGCTCAGTACGGCGGAGACGGACAGTCCGAGCTTCTTCGCGATCGCCGTCACGGTGTCGCCGCGCTGGATTACGTAGCTTCTCGACGAGACGGTCGAGACGGCGGGCTGGGCAGGAGCGGTCGTGGCCTGCGCGACCGTAGTGGTCGGTTTAGCCAGTCGGAGCACCTGTCCAGCGAAGATGAGCGACTTCCAGCCGAGACCGTTGAGCGCGAGAACGGATGCCGTCGATAGTCCGTAGCGGCCCGCGATCCCGCTGACGGTGTCGCCGTGCCGCACCGTGTAGGTCGCCGGTGTCACGGCGGCGGTGTCGATCGTGCCCGAGAGGACGGGCTGCGAGGGCGCGGTCGACGACTCGATCTTCACGTCCGCGAGTTTCGGATTCGACGCATCCGCGCGGTTCCGATGGCTGGGCTTCGAGTGCTCGAGCGTTGGAGCGAAGCCAAGCGTGCTGAGCGCGAGCGATCCGACCAGGATCACTGGCATCGTCGCCATCATGGCGCGGTTCGCCCGTGCGGGTTCACCCGGGGAGCGGTGGCGTGCGGACCCCGTCAAGGCGCCCGTCGTCAGCCGTGTCGGGCGAAGCCCGGAAAACGGCGAGGTCGACGGGAGGTCACGGTCAAGAAGCTCGGACATATCGTTCCCGTTCTGCGCAAGAGGCCGGATCAACCAGGGCTCGACGTGGGCGCCCCCGGTGCCCAGACACTAAACGTGACACAGAATAGTACTCCTGTCAATCACTGTGACTGGTGTGACTCGAGTAAACAATCGGGAAAACGGGGAGGGAAATACGGGGGATGCGACAGCGCGCGTGAAAGGATTAAGGAGTGGCTGATCTACCGGACGTGCAGTGGCTGACGATTCCTGACCTCACGGAGTTGCTCGGGCTCAAGGTCAGCCAGGTCCGCCGCCTGATCGAGGACCGCGCGTTACTGGCCTCGCGTCTTGACGGGGTCTGGCGGGTGCCCGCCGATTTCATCGTCGGCAGCGAGCCCATGAGCGAACTGAAGGGCACGCTGGTCGTCCTCGGCGACAGCGGTTTCAACGACGACGAGGCGATGCACTGGCTGCTCAGCGTCGAAGACAGCCTTGGAGTCAGCCCGGTCGAAGCGCTGAAGGCCGGTCGCAAGGCCGAAGTTCGTCGGGTCGCACAGGCTCTGGGCTTCTAGTTGGGTTCGACCGTTCAGGCCGTCCTGTTGACGACGGTCTCTGCCAGCTGACCCAGCTGTTCGCGAGCGGAGCGTTCGAGCGGTGCTTCAGCTAGTGCCGCGCGAGCGAGCTCGAGGTTGTGGGCGATGAGCCGTTCCACCTTGTCCACAGATCCCGTGTCAACAAGCGTCTTCTGCAACATCCGCACCTGCTCGCCGTCGAGTTGCGCGTCGCCGAGTAATTCGTCGAGGAGCCGGGATGCGGTGGCCGGCAGGTCGGCGCGGGCCAGCGCGATGAGTACGGTGCGCTTTCCCTCCCGCAGATCGTCGCCAGCCGGCTTCCCGGTCACCGCTGGATCTCCGAATACCCCGAGGATGTCGTCTCGCAGCTGGTAGGCGATGCCAAGTGGAAGGCCGAACGCCCGAAGCGCGTCCAACTGGACGGCGGTCCCTCCGCCCATCGAACCGCCGACAACGAGGGGGGCCTCGACGCTGTACTTCGCGGACTTGTAAACCAGCACGCGATGCGCCCGGGCCAGCTGCTCGCGATCCGGCGAACTCCGCCACGAGTGCTCCTCGAGGATGTCGAGGTACTGGCCGGCCGTGACGTCCAGGCGCATGCGGTTGAATTCTGCCCGCGCCGCATTGGCGGCGGCGCGCGAATCGAGAAGGGCGAGCCCCTGCTCCACGAGCTCATCGCTCCAGGAGAGCAGAAGGTCTCCGAGCAGCAGCGCGCCGGATCGACCGAAGTCGGGCGCTGCGCCCGTCCAGCCGTTGTCTCGATGGAGCGACTCGAACCGCTTGTGTGCCGCCGGCATCCCTCGTCGAGTGTCCGAGTTGTCCATGATGTCGTCGTGCACGAGCGCCGCCGCGTGGAACAGTTCCAGCCCGGCGGCGACGTCGACGACGCTCGCGAGGTCCCGGGGTGGCTCGAGGGCTTCCAGCGGATCGAACTGTTCCCGGCCCGCCCCTACCGCGTTCCAGCCCCAGTAACAGAAGAGAGCACGGAAGCGTTTGCCACCGCGCAGGAGATCGCCCGAGTAGTCGACGAAGGGAACGAGCTCGGGCGCGATGGCGCTCAGGGTCGGAGAGCGCTCGGAAAGGAACTCTTCGATCCGAAGGCCGATGAGATCGACTAACCGGGTACTCACAGGCACACTCCTAGCCTAGCTAGGCGGGCGAGGGATACTATTGAGTATTAGTTGTCGTACTCAGACATGCAGCGTGAGGTAAACCCAATGCCACTTTCCGAACAGGAGCAGCGCCTCCTTGAAGAAATGGAGCGCAGTCTTTACCACAACGACGCTGATTTCGTAGCCGGGTCTTCCGGTCGCCACGGCCGCCCGACGTACTCGATGATCGTGACCGGAGTTCTCGTGGGGATCGTCGGCGTAGCGACCCTGATCGCGGGCGTCGCGGTTCGACTTCCCGTCGTCGGGGTGATCGGCTTCATCCTGATGTTTGCCGGAGTTCTCATCGCGCTCACACCGCCGCGCCGCTCGTCCACAGGTCGGCCACGTTCCACCGCGACTGCGGATGCGAGCGGCACGTTCCGTCAGAGCGCCGCACCGGAGTGGGAGAACGGTCCGGACGACCAGGCCGAGTAACTTCGCGCTTCTTCCTCAGGGCTGATCCATTCGGATCGGCCCTTTTTTGTGCCCGGTAGTCCTGATTGCTGGTCCCGCGACCCCGGAAGGTTGCCCGTGAATAAATTTTCGGGCGATTTTCGCAAAATCTCCTCCACTGCGCTCCACGGCAAAAATCGCCGTTAAATCAAGTCTGCCTCGAAAGGGGGGTAAAGGAATTCGCTATTTTTCTCCAATTTGTGGAGCGATGTGGAGTAAAGTGGGGGTCAACCTGAAATTCTGGCCGGATCGTTGAGGGGAGCAGCCAATGTTTCTTGGCACCTACGCTCCGAAGCTCGACGAGAAGGGCCGCATCGTCCTGCCGGCCAAGTTCTGGGACGAGCTCTCCGCGGGCGTGGTCGTCACGCGCGGCCAGGAACACTGCCTCTACGTGTTCAGTACGCGCGAGTTCGAGTCACTGCACGAGAAGATCCGCCAGGCACCAGTCACCAGCAAGCAGGGCCGCGACTTCCTTCGCCTGTTCCTTTCGGGCGCAAACCAGGAGCAGCCCGACAAGCAGCGCCGTGTGACGATCCCCGCCGGGCTCCGCGAATACGCCGGGCTCGACCGCGACCTGACCGTCATCGGTGCGGGAAGTCGTGCCGAGATCTGGGACACCGCCGCCTGGAACCAGTACTACGCCGACACGGAAGCCGGATTCGCAGGCACCACGGAGGAGGTGATCCCCGGGCTCTTCTAGCGCCCAGTAGCCGACCCTCAGCCGTTCGCGACCCCGGACACTCTTCCCCGATGTCCGGTTGCGCGCAATGGATGGGGATCAGCTGCTGGGGGCTTCGGACCTATTCGGTCCTCGCCCGCATTCTCATGGTCGACACTTCTCTCCACACCCCTGTGCTTCTGAACCGCACCGTCGAGTTGCTGGCCCCCGCGCTCGGCGAGCCCGGCGCGGTGCTCGTCGACGCCACCCTGGGCCTTGGTGGGCACGCTGAGGCGTTCCTCACCCGTTTTCCGGGCCTCACGCTCGTCGGCATCGATCGCGACGAGGAGGCACTCCGCCTGGCGGGGGAGCGGCTCGCCCCGTTCGGCGACCGCGTTCGACTCGTGCACGCGGTCTACGACGCCGTCCCCGACGCGCTGGAGCAAAACGGCCTCGGCTCGGCCGCGGGCATCCTGTTCGACCTCGGCGTGTCTTCGCTGCAGCTCGATCGTGTTGACCGCGGGTTCTCCTACTCGCAGGATGCGCCGCTGGACATGCGGATGGATGCGACGTCCGAGCTGACGGCGGAACGCATCCTCGCCGAGTACAGCGAATACGACCTCCGCCGAATCTTCTTCGAGTACGGCGAAGAGAAGCTTGCGCCGCGCTATGCGCGCAAGATCGTCCAGGCACGCGAGATCTCCCCCTTCTCGCGCTCTGGGCAGTTAGTCGACGTGCTGGTCGCGGCCACCCCCGCCGCGGCCAGACGCGCCGGCCACCCCGCGAAGCGCGTCTTCCAGGCGCTTCGCATCGAGGTCAACGACGAACTGGGCGTGCTGGCCCGGGCGATTCCCGCCGGTATCAGCGCGCTCGCCGTCGGGGGCCGGATGGTTGTCCTGGCCTACCAGTCGCTCGAGGACCGGATCGTGAAGCGGGCTTTCGCTGCAGGATCGACGTCGACTGCTCCGGCCGGGCTCCCCGTCGAGCTGCCTGAGCATCGACCGGAACTGCGCCTGCTCGTCCGGGGCGCAGAACTCGCGTCCGAAGAGGAGCGCGCCAGGAACCCGCGTGCTACTCCCGTGCGCCTTCGTGCGGTCGAGCGAGTGAGGGAGGCGGCATGAGCAGCAACCTCGCCTACGCCCGTCCCGTCCGACCGGCGCTCGATCAGCCGCTCGTCGAGGTTCGTCCCCGTCGGGTGCAGATCGTCGCCACCAGGGCACAGCGTCGCTCCCGCCCGAAGCTCGTTTACGGGCTGGGTGCCAGCGCCGTGATCTTCGCGATCTTCCTCGCGCAGCTCCTGATCACCATTGCGCTGTCGAGTGGCGCGTACACGATCACCGGACTCCAGTCGACCGGGCAGGACCTCGGGCGCACCACGAACGCGTTGAACGAACGTCTCGACACGCTCGCTTCGGGGCAGAACCTCCAGGCGAATGCGATCGCACTGGGCATGGTCGACTCCTCTCAGGCGGCGTTCCTGCGCCTGTCGAACGGGTCGGTGCTCGGAACCGCCGTGCCCGCCGGCTCGTCGACCATCGGAACCAGTACTGCGACATCCTCCGGCTCGACAGACAGTGTGCCGAATTCGCTCCTCACCGACATCCCTCTTATCAAATCCACAGGCGGACACGGCGACGCGAATGCGCCGGTTTCGGATGCGAGCAACACAGAATCGACCAAGGGACCGACCACGACGGCTTCCACCGGCAGCACGGTTCCGCCGTCATCGAACTCGTCGGACTCCGGCGACCTGCCCTCCCCGGTGACGCATTAGGACAAAGGCACGATGAAGAAGACCAGAAGAGCGAGCGTTCGGCTCACGCTCACCATGGTCGTCGTGCTGCTCGTTGTCGTGGTCTTCACCGGCCGGCTTTTCCAGCTTCAGGTAGTTCAGGCACCGGCGCTGGACAAGGTCGCGGAGCGCAACCAGTCCCAGACGGTCGTCACCGCGGGCATCCGCGGATCCATCGTGGATATGAATGGGGTGGTCCTCGCGCAGAGCGTGGATCGATTCCTGTTGACCGTCGCACCCAAGGATTTTCTGCTCGGCTATGACAAGGTGCCGGGCGACACGAACACGCTGGTTCCTGCCACGTCGAGCCTCGCTCGGATCGCGAAAGTGACGGGTGTCTCAGTGTCCGATCTCACAGCGATCGTGAACAAGGACCCGAAGTCGCAGTACGCCGTGCTCGCAAAAAACCTCACCCTCGCGGCGATTACCAAGCTCAAGGCGCTCAAGATTCCCGGGATGTACTACCCGTCGTCGCCCGCACGGAGTTATCCCAACGGTGCAGTCACCGGCGACATCGTCGGTTTCGTGGGCACCGATGGACCGCAGGCTGGCCTCGAGAAGGAATATGACCAGTGCCTCGCGGCGAAGCCGGGCAAATCGACATACCAAACGGGCGCGGACGGCGTACGAATTCCCGGTAGCACGGTGAAGCAGACAGACCCGGTCAACGGCGGCACACTGCAGACCACCATCGACCGGGATCTGACCTACCAGGTGGATCAAGCCATCTCCGCCCAGGCGCAGAAGCTCGGGGC
>DASXCU010000116.1:0-5067 GCA_036491035.1 Galbitalea sp.
CTCGCCATCATCCACAAGCGCCGTGACCCGATGGTCGCCAACAAGGTCAGCGTGCACGAAATCGTCGGAGAAGTGGATGGTCGCGTCTGCCTGATCGTCGACGACATCATCGACACCGGCGGCACGATCGTGAAGGCCGCCGAGGCGCTGAAGCAGGCTGGCGCGACTCGGGTCGTCGTCGCCGCGACGCACGCGGTGTTCTCACCGCCCGCGAGCGACATCCTGCAGAGCGAGTTCATCGACTCCGTCGTTGTCACGGACACGCTGCCGATCCCGGAGGCTAACCGCTTCCCGACGCTGACCATCCTGCCGATCGCGCCGCTCATCGCGAGCGCCATCCACGAGGTGTTCAGCGACGGCTCGGTCACCTCGATGTTCGACGGCGCCGCGTGAGTCCCACCGAAAAGAAATCTGCGGCGAAGAAGCCTGCCGCCAAGAAACCCGCTGCGAAGAAGCCGGCTGGCAAGAAGCCGGCCGAGGCCGAGTACGACCCGCCGCGTCCGTGGATCAAGTCCTACGCGAAGGGCGTTCCGGCGGAGATCGCCCTTCCCACGGGATCGCTCTACGACCTTATTGCGGCATCCGTTTCTGAGTTCGGGGACAACGTCGCGCTCGAGTTCTTCGGACGCACCACGACGTACGGCGAGATGAACGACCAGATCCTGCGTGCCGCTGAAGGCCTCCGAGTGCTGGGCGTGCAGAAGGGCGACACCGTCGCGCTCGTACTTCCCAACTGCCCGCAGCACATCGTCGCGTTCTACGCCGCGCTGCGGCTCGGCGCGATCGTCATCGAGCACAACCCGCTCTATACGCCGCGGGAGCTGCGCCACCAATTCGAAGACCACGGTGCGAAGGTCGCCTTCGTCTGGAACAACGTGGTCGACACAGTTCAGGCATTCCCCGACGACGTGAAGGTCGAGACGCTGATCTCGGTAGACGTCACCCGCGCCATGCCGTTCGGCACGCGCGCACTCCTTCGACTCCCGATCGCTCGTGCACGCGAGTCCCGCGCCCAGCTGACCACGAAGGTGCGCAGCACCCTGCTGTGGGAGAAGCTGCTCGAGAGCGACCCGATCGACGAGCACATCTTCAGCCCGGATGCGACGGATGTCGCGCTCATCCAGTACACGTCCGGTACGACCGGACTGCCGAAGGGCGCGACGCTCACCCACCAGAACCTGCTTACCAATGCGGCGCAGGCGCGAGCGTGGGTGCCCACAGTGAAGCGCGGGACATCCGTCGTCTATGCCGTGCTCCCGATGTTCCACGCCTACGGGCTGACGCTCTGCCTCACCTTCGCGATGAGCATGGGTGCGCGTCTGGTGCTGTTCCCGAAGTTCGATCCGGACCTCGTGCTCCCGGTGATCAAGAAGCATCCGGCGACCTTCCTGCCTGCCGTGCCGCCGATCTACGAGCGGCTGACCGCGGCGGCCAAAGAGATGCACGTGTCGCTGAAGGGCATCGAGATCGCCATCTCGGGTGCCATGCCACTGTCGGCCTCCGTGGTCGAGCCGTGGGAGGCGGGCACCGGCGGCTACCTCGTCGAGGGATACGGCCTGTCCGAGACATCGCCTGTCCTCATGGCGAACCCCGTCGGGCCGAGCCGCGTCGCCGGTACCGTCGGGCTGCCGATGCCGAACACCGAGGTGCGCGTCGTCGACCCCGACAAGCCGACGGTCGACCGGAAGCCCGGCGCCGAGGGCGAACTCATCGTTCGCGGTCCGCAGGTGTTCTCCGGGTACTGGAAGAAGCCGGAGGAGACGTCCGCTGTCTTCGTGCCCGCGTCCGATGACGGTCTGCCCTGGTTCCGTACCGGTGACATCGTGACCATCGACGACAAGGGTTTCGTGCGCATCGTCGACCGCATCAAGGAACTCATCATCACGGGTGGCTTCAACGTGGCGCCGAGCGAGGTGGAGGATGCGCTTCGCGAACATCCGGACATCAAGGACGTCGCCGTGATCGGTCTCCCGAGCGAACACAGCGGCGAGGATGTCGTCGCTGCGGTCGTGCTCGAGCCCGGCAAGTCCCTCGATGAGGACGGCATCCGAAAGTATGCCCGCGACAACCTCACGGCCTATAAGGTGCCGCGTCGCGTCGTTCAGGTCGATGAGCTGCCGCGCTCGCTCATCGGAAAGGTCCTGCGCAAGCAGGTGAAGGACGACCTGATCGCGAAGGACGCCGCGAAGTAGTCGTCGCTGCGCCTAGGCGGGAATGTACTTGCCGGTCGGCAGTTGCGGGGGCCCCGGGATCCAGCCGAGGGATGCGACGAACTGCGAGCCGCCGAACGAGTTGGACTGCGTGTAGCACTGCCAGCCGGAGCCGTGCGCGCCCATCAGTTCGAAGCTCACCGCGGAGGAGTCGTTCGGGTACTCATACGTGACCCAGCGCTTGCAGCTTTCGGCCGCATCCTTCGCGTTGATCATCACAGTGCCGATGACGCCGGGCAGCACGAGTCCCGCGACGCCGACGGCGACGACGATCCGCATCCCTACCAGCATGCGTCGTGAGCGCAGCGGACGACCGTCGCTGGGGATGTATCCCACCAGCTCCGGTTGCTCATCCTCGTAAAAGCTCACGGTGCCATTGTCGCCCACAGACCTCTCAGTGCGACGAGCCTTCTGTCTCGATCTCACTACGGTCTCCCGACCACAGGGTGTGGAAGACGCCATCCTTGTCGACCCGCTTGTAGGTGTGAGCGCCGAAGAAGTCGCGCTGGCCCTGGATCAGCGAGGCCGGCAGCCGCTCGGCGCGGATGCCGTCGTAGTAGGCGAGCGACGACGAGAACGCGGGCGTCGGGATGCCGGCGAGCGCGGCGTGCGCAACTACCGTTCGCCACGACTCCTGCGCACCCTCGATCGCGGCCTTGAAGTAGGGAGCGGTCAGCAGCGCGACCAGTTTCGGGTTCTCCTCGTACGCCTCCGTGATGCGGTTCAGGAACTGTGCCCGGATGATGCATCCGCCGCGCCAGATCTTGGCGATGTCGCCCTTCTTGATGTCCCAGTTGTATTCCTCTGCGCCGGCGACGATGGCGTCGAAACCCTGGCTGTAAGCGATCATCTTCGACGCGTAGAGCGCGCGACGGACATCCTCGACGAATTGCTTCCGGTCCTCAACCTGCTGCGGCTTCGCCGGGCCGGGAAGGTCGGATGCGGCCTTCCGCTGCTCAGGCTTCGATGACAGCGCACGCGCAAACACTGCTTCGGCGATGCCAGACACCGGGATGCCGAGGCCGAGCGCGTTCTGCACGGTCCAGACTCCGGTCCCCTTGCTGCCGGCCTGGTCGAGGATGACATCCACCAGCGGCTTGCCGGTCTCCGCGTCCACCTGTTTTAGTACCTCCGCGGTGATCTCGATCAGGTAGGACTCGAGCTCGCCCTTGTTCCACTCGGTGAAGATGTCGGCGATCTCGGCCGGCGTCGCGCCCGTTCCGCGACGGATGAGGTCGTATGCCTCGGCGATGAGCTGCATGTCCGCGTACTCGATGCCGTTGTGGATCATCTTGACGAAGTGTCCTGCACCGTCGGTTCCCACGTGCGTGACGCACGGCTCGCCCTCCGCAACCGCTGCGATCGACTCGAAGATCGGTCCCAGTTTCTTGTACGCCTCGGCGGACCCGCCGGGCATGATCGATGGACCCTTGAGCGCACCCTCCTCGCCGCCGGAAATCCCGGTGCCGACAAAGTTGATGCCCTTCTCCTTGGCCGCCTTCTCGCGGCGGATGGTGTCGGTGAAGAGCGAGTTGCCGCCGTCGATGATGATGTCGCCCTCTTCGAAGAGCTCGGACAGCTCGTCGATGACCGCATCCGTTCCCTTGCCCGCCTGCACCATGATGAGCGCGGCGCGGGGCTTCTCGAGGCTGGCTACGAAGTCCTTGATGTCCTCGGAGGCCACGAATTTCGCCTCCGGGTGCTCATCGAGCAGCGTCTTCGTGCGGGCGTAGGTGCGGTTGTATACCGCGACCGTGTTGCCCTCGCGGCTCGCGAGGTTGCGGGCGAGATTGGAGCCCATCACCGCCAGGCCGACTACGCCGATGTTCGCTACTGCTTTGGTGTCCGGCATTGGTGTCTCCCTTGAGTGCAACGTGTGAATTCCAGCCTAGCCAAGTCGTCGGAGCGGGGGACGCGCGAGGATGGACAGATGGAACGCGCATGGGTAGCAACAGACTTTGGTGGCCTCGATGTCTTCCGGGAGGTGGACGTGGATGTGCCGGCACCCGGCCCCGGTGAGGTGACAATCGAGGTTCGCGCCGCGGGTATGAACCCGGCCGACTACAAGCACGTGGCTCGCGGCGGGGATCGTTCCCTGCTGCCGCTGCGCGTCGGGTACGAGGTCGCAGGAGTTCTTCGGGCAATCGGCCCTGAGACTGAAATCGCGTCCGGCGGCGGAGCGGTCGGGGATGAGGTCCTCGCTTTCCGCATCTCCGGCGGCTACGCGACCACGGTCACGGTGCCCGCGAAGGATGTCTTCGCCAAGCCCGAGAATCTGGGATTCCCGGAGGCAGCCAATCTGTTCCTCGCCGGCTCGACCGCGGCAGAAGCGCTGCATGTTGTCGGAGTGAAAGCGGGCGAGACGATCCTCGTGCACGGCGCATCCGGTGCCGTTGGAGTGAGCGTGCTTCAGCAGGCTCGGGTGATCGGCGCTCGCGTGATCGGCACGGCGAGCGAGAAGAACTTCGCCGTGATTCGCGAGTTCGGCGGCGAACCGGTCGCCTACGGCCATGGCCTCGAACAGCGAGTTCGGGATGCCGCACCCGACGGCGTGGTCGCCGCCATCGACACCGTCGGTACCGACGAGGCGATCGACGTCTCCCTTGCCCTGGTGGCCGACCGTCAGCGCATCGTGTCGATCGCCTCGCCGCGCTCGAGCGCGGAGGGCATCAAGGGCATCGGGGGGCAGATGCCGGAGAGCGCAAAGTTCCGCGATGAGGTGCGCCCGCGCCTGGTCCAGCTGGCCGCGGACGGGCGGCTCGTGGTGCCGATCGCGCGGACCTTTCCACTAGATGACGCTCTGGATGCCATGAAGTTGCTGAGCGGCCAGCACCCCGGTGGCAAGTTGGCTTTGTTG
>DASXCU010000117.1:0-8690 GCA_036491035.1 Galbitalea sp.
GCCACCATCGAGGCGATGAAGATGGAGGCTGCGATCACGTCGCCGGTCGCGGGCACGGTGAAGCGCCTGGCCATCCCGGCCACGCAGCAGGTGGATGCCGGCGACCTGATCGCAGAAATCGGCTGAGGACAAGCCCCACCCTCAAAATCCCTTCTCCGGTAGACTTCTGGACGGCCAGAGAACAAAGGGAACAGCACTTTTGGTAACTCAGCAAAAATCGCAGGACAAGAAATCGGGCGGCGGTTCGTCCCCGTCCGCGTCCAAGAAACCCGGAACGTCGGCCGCGGTCGAAAAGGCCGCACCCACTCCGACGGTGGCGGTTGTCGGCGCCTCTCGCATACCGCCGCGACGCCTGCCGTCCCGCGGCGAACCAACCGCCGAAACGGTCACGTTCAGCGTCGACCTCCCCGCACACGTTCACGAAGCACCCGACCACGAGACCGCGGTAGCGATCCATGACGTCCCGGTCGACCCCGGCGAGGTTGGCCCGTCGACGACGTCGCTCGTCATCCCGGAGCTGACCACGGTCACGACCTCGATCGCCGCACAGACGCCTCCGCCGCCTGAGGTCGTGCCGCTTCCGGAGCAGGAACCCGCGCCGTACACGCGCCGAGAGAGTCTGCGCGGGGAACCGTCATCCACGCCGGAGACGGCTGCGATGCTCACCGCCGAGCGATTAATCGACAAGAGGAAGAAACGGCGGCCAGCCCCGGAGGGATTCTGGCCGAGCGTCTTCTACAAGGGCTCGTTCCACATCATCAACATCGGTGACTCCCTGCGAGTGCGCGAACGTAAGGCTCTCGACGCACGCATCCACAAGCAGTTCGAGGGCGGCACGCGGTTCATCCCGATCCTGACTCGCAAGGGTGGTGTCGGCAAGACGACCATCACGACACTGCTCGGTATGGCACTGGCGGATGTTCGAGACGATCGCGTGATCGCGATCGACGCCAACCCCGACCGCGGCACGCTCGCGGAACGCGTTCACAAACAGACCCGCTCGACCGTTCGGGATGTGGTCACCCGCCGCGCATCCATTTCAACGTTCTCGGAGTTCCAGACCTACATCTCGCGCGATGAGACGAGGCTCGACATCCTGGCGTCCGACACCGACCCGTTGCTCGCCCAGGCGTTCGATGAGAGCGACTACAACATCGTCGCCGATGAGGCCGCCCGGTACTACTCGATCGTTCTCACGGACTGCGGTACAGGCATAGTTCACTCCGTTATGAAGGCGACGTTGGACCGCGCGGATGAGATTGTGATCGTCTCGGGCGGAAGCGTCGATGAGGCGCGACTCGCATCCGAAACGCTGACCTGGCTGGAGTCGAACGGCTACGCAGACCTTGCGCGCAACTCGGTCGTCGCCCTGAACACGGCGACTCACGCAACCAACCTGGTGAAGCTCGAGGAGATCGAGGCGCACTTCAACTCTCGCGTTCGCGCTGTCGTCCGCATGCCGTACGACCCGCATCTCGCCGCGGGCGCGGTCGTCAACTACAGCGAGCTCAAGCCGCTGACCGTGCAGTCGGCCCGCGACCTCGCTGCATTCGTGATGGACGGTCTTCCCGTTCGACGGGAAAACTGATCGGATGACGGAACGGCAGATCAGGCTCTTCGGCGACCCCGTTCTTCGATCGGCCTGCGACCCGATCGTGCCCGGCGATCCGCGGGTCAAGGGTCTCATCGAGGACTTGCTCGAAACGGTCAGGGTCCCCGGCCGGGCGGGACTCGCCGCGAATCAGATCGGCGTCGGCCTTCGAGCCTTCAGCTACAACGTCGACGGCGAGGTCGGATACATCATCAACCCGATCCTGGTCGAGACATCCGGTGAACTCGAGGCGATCGAAGAGGGCTGCCTGTCGGTCCCGGGCTTCTACTTCCCGCGCAAGCGTTACCCGTTCGCTCGGGTGACGGGCATCGACCTGAAAGGCAACCCGATCGAGCTCAGCGGCGAGGGCGTAATGGCACAGGCGCTGCAGCACGAGACCGACCACCTCGACGGGCATCTGTACATCGAGGGCCTCGACCCCGAAGCCAAGCGGGACGCCATGCGCGCCATCCGCCAGGCGCCGTGGTGGGACTAGCGGCGCTCGAGTATTCCGCGCAGGATCGCCGCCTGGCCGGCGTGTTGCAGATCGTCACTGATGACGCTGAAGAGCCGGACCGCACGCGTCACCGGGGGAGTGAACCGCGCATCCACGATGTCATCGAAGTCGGCGTCGCCCAGCTCGCCCACGTAGTTGATCGATCGGTCGCAGACCGCATCGATGTAGTCGAGGTAGAGTTCGACATCCGATCCGCTCACCTTCGAGACGTCTCCCGGGGTGTGGGCATACCCGGTCGAGTCGTCGGGCAGGTGGAGACCGAATTTCCCGGACCATCCGCCCTCGGTCCAGACCTGCTCCTCGCCCATGAGTCCCGAAACTTGCGCGTCCTGTCCGCGCCCGATGTGCCACAGGAGCCAGGCGATCGTGTTGCACTCCGGATCGACCTTCGCCTCGAGGGTGGCCCGGGTCAGGCCGCGACCTGCTCCCCGGGAGGCGCCCCGCACCCGCTCAAATCCGTCAGCAAGGGTGTCTGCACTCGTTGTCATACTTCGACGCTATTCCAATTCGCGGTGCGCGGGGTTTGCCAGCGTCGGGTCTCCCGCTGTGCAGGCAGTTTGCGACTCGAGGCCGATCTGACCAGGCAGAATGTGGTTCAGTGCCCGAAACCCCTGCACAACGATGCAGCGCGACCTACTTCTTGGCGGCCGTCTCTGCTTTCGGCTTCGCGTCCTTCGCGGCGTGTTCCTTAGCACCCGCGTACATCTCATCGATGACGGCCGAGAAGTCCTTCAAGATCACGTTCCGCTTGATGCTCAGCTTCGGCGTCAGGTGGCCGCTGCCCTCGGTGAGGTCGGTGTCCAGGATGTGGAACTTGCGAATCGACTCGGCCCGCGAGACGTGCTCGTTCGCCTTGTCGACCGCGCGCTGAACCTCGGCGACGACCTTGCCGTTCGTGCAGGCATCCTCGAGCGACATGTCCGACGCCTCGCCCTGGCTCTTCAGCCAGGCCGGGAGCATCTCGCGGTCGAGGCTCACGAGAGCCGCAATGAACGGCTTCTGTTCGCCGACCACGATCACCTGGTCGATGATCGGATCGGCGCGGATCGGGTCCTCGAGAACTGCCGGGGAGACATTCTTGCCCCCAGCAGTGACGATGATCTCCTTCTTGCGACCGGTGATCGTCAGGTAGCCGTCCTCGTCCAGCGATCCGATGTCGCCGGTCTTAAACCAGCCGTCCTCGAGCACCTCCCTGGTCGCCTTCGGGTTCTTCCAGTAGCCGTCGAAGATGTCGATGCCCTTGCCCTCGATCTCGCCGTCCTCGGCGATTCGGATGGACACACCCGGCAGCGGCGGACCGACCGTGCCGATCTTGAACTGCGACGGGAGGTTCACCGTCAGCGGAGCCGTGGTCTCGGTGAGGCCGTAGCCCTCGAGGATGCTCACGCCGAGGCTGCGATAGAAGTGACCCAGCCGGAGACCGAGCGGCGCGGAGCCGGAGACGGCGTACTCGACGCGTCCGCCGAGTGCTGCGCGAATCTTCGAGAGCACCAGGCGATCGAACAACGCGAACTGGAGCGCGAGACCGAGCGGCACCTTGCCTGCATCGAGCGCCTTCGAGTGCGCGATCGCGACATCCGCCGCCTTGCGGAAGATCTTGCCGCGGCCCCCGGACTCCGCCGTCTGCTCCGACGAGTTGTAGACCTTCTCGAACACGCGGGGGACCGCGAGCAGGAAGGTCGGACGGAACGACTGCATCGCCGGTACCAGCTTGGAGGTATCCGGTTGGTGTCCGACCTTGACGCCGGAGTCCACGCACATCACCGAGATGAACCGCGCGAAGACGTGCGCGAGCGTGATGAACAGCACCGTGCAGGTACCCGGGTTCACAACCTCGGGCAGCGCGGTCTTCGCGTTACGGGAGAGCTCGTAGAAGTTGGCGTGCGTGAGCACGCAACCCTTGGGCTTACCGGTCGTGCCGGCGGTGTAGATCAGCGTGGCGATATCGGAGCCCTTGGCGAGGTTGCGTCGGCGCTCGATCTCCTCGTCCTTGATGTCCGTCCCGCCGGCGACCAGTTTCTTCAGGTCTCCCTTGTCGAGGTTCCAGGTCTTTACGACCAGCGGCAGGTCGGAGTGCACCTCGTCAAACCGGGCGAAGTGCTCCGCGGTCTCGGTGATGATCGCGATCGCGCCCGAGTCTTCGAGGTCCCACTGGATCTGGCTCGGCGACGAGGTGTCGTAGACGGGAACGAGGATGGCGCCGGCAAACCACACGGCGAAGTCGATCAGGGTCCACTCGTAGCGGGTGCGGCAGATCATGCCGATCTTGTCACCCGGCTTGATCCCCGCCGCGACGAAACCCTTCGAAAGAGCCGTGACCTGCTCGAGGAATTCGGCGGAGGTGATGTCCTTCCACGTCCCATCCGGCTCGGGTGTGGCGAACAGAGGCTGGTCCGGAGACTGCTTCACCCGCTCGATCAACAGGTCGGTGATGTTCGCGTCTGGACTGGCAGGAACGACCGCCGGGGTGTCTTTCTGTTGCACGGTATCTCCCTCGAAACCGGTTGGACGTTGCACGATCCACTCTATTCTCTTGTTCGTTGCCGCCCCGGTCCGTGGATGGCTGCCGCCGTGCGAAAGAGCGCTCCCAGTTCAGTAATGTTGTCTCTCGTGCATGCCATCGGGATCGACATCGGCGGAACAAAGATCGCCGGCGCGCTCGTCGACGACCAGGGCGAAATCCTGGTCGAGGAGCGTCGACCGACTCCCGCGGGCGACCCGGATGCGATTGTCGAGACCGTTGCCGACATGATCGGCCGACTGTCCGAGGGTCGCGACGTCGCTGCTGCGGGCGTCGCCGCCGCGGGCTTCATCGACGCCGCCCAGTCCACCGTCTACTACGCACCCAACATCAACTGGCGCAATGAGCCGCTCCGACAGCGGCTCCTGGAGCGCGTCGACCTGGACATCACGGTCGACAACGACGCGAACGCCGCCGGCTGGGCAGAGTTTCGTTACGGCGCGGGCCGGCTGTACAGCGACATGACCATGCTGACGATCGGCACCGGTGTCGGCGGAGCGATCGTGACGGAGGATCGACTGTTCCGTGGGGGCTTCGGCGCGGGTGCCGAGGTCGGCCACCTCTGCGTGGTGCCGGACGGCCTGCCCTGCGGTTGCGGTGCGCGAGGCTGCATCGAACAGTACGGCTCGGGTCGCGCGCTGCTTCGGATGGCGAATGCGATCGCCGACGTCGGGGGGATCGGGCTCGCCCTGGCGGATTCGCGAGCCGCGTCCGGCGAGCTGACCGGCGATCAGGTCGGTGAGCTCATCGCCGCCGGAGATCCGGGAGCCCTGCAGGCGCTTCGTGAACTCGGCGCATGGCTGGGACAGGCGTGCGCGAGCCTCGCCGCCGTGCTGGATCCGCAGGTCTTCGTGTTCGGCGGTGGAGTCGCAATGGCCGGCGATGTGTTGATCGACCCCATCCGGGAAGCCTTCCTGGCCCACCTGCCCGCGCGCGGTTTCCACCCGGAGCCGAAGTTCGCGATCGCCGAGCTGGTCAACAACGCCGGAGTGGTCGGTGCCGCCGACCTCGCCAGAATCCACGCAACGGGCTGACGAGGGCCGCGCTACGCTGGACGTTCTGGGAGGCAGTCGGGATGCTGTACTGGTTACTGAAGAATCTGTTCGTCGGGCCGTTGATGCTGACTGTCTTTCGACCGTGGGTGGTCGGCAAGGAGAACGTCCCCAAGTCAGGGCCCGTCATCTTCGCGGGTAATCACCTCTCGTTCATCGACTCCGTATTCCTTCCGGTCGTCCTGGACCGTCCGATCTACTTCCTGGCGAAGGCGGACTACTTCCGTGGGACCGGCATCAAGGGCTTCTTCACCCGCAAGTTCTTCAACGGCACGGGGATGCTCCCGATCGATCGGTCCGGCGGCAAGGCCTCCGAGGCCTCGCTGAACACCGGACTCGCCGTTCTCGCCAAGGGCGAGCAGCTCGGCATCTACCCGGAGGGAACCCGGAGCCCCGACGGCCGCATGTACCGGGGTCGCACCGGCGTCGCGCGCATGATCCTCGAGTCCGGTGCCCCGGTCATCCCCGTCGCCATGGTCGACACCGACCAGGTCATGCCGACCGGCAGCACCATCCCGAAGGTCAAGCGCATCGGCGTCATCTTCGGCGAACCGCTCGACTTCTCGCGTTTCCACGGGCTCGAGGGCGACCGGTTCGTGTTGCGGTCCATCACCGACGAGATCATGTACGAGCTGGGCAAGTTGAGCGGCCAGGAGTACGTCGACGTGTATGCGTCCTCGGTCAAGGAAAAAGCCGAAACCAAGTAGCACTGGCTGCGCGCCCCCGCCCCTGCGGAGCACCCAGTAGGCTGATGGGCTGGGCCGCTCGGCCCACATCCACCCTTTTGCTGCAAGGAATTTTCCCGTGGTTGACCTGTCCGAACCCGTCGTTCTCGCCGATCCTTCAGTGATCGCCGGACTCGACTATTGGCGGACTCTTCCCATCAGCCAGCAGCCAGAGTGGCCGGATCAGGATGCGGTCGCCGCGGCCAGCGCCGAGATCGCCGGTCTGCCGCCGCTGGTCTTCGCCGGCGAGGTCGACATCCTTCGCGAGCGCCTCGCGCGTGCTGCCCGCGGTGAGGCCTTCCTGCTGCAGGGCGGCGACTGCGCCGAGACCTTCGCGGGAGCAACGGCCGAAGCAATTCGCAACCGTGTGAAGACCATCCTGCAGATGGCGGTCGTCCTCACCTACGGTGCCTCGATGCCGATCATCAAGATGGGCCGCATGGCGGGCCAGTTCGCCAAGCCGCGATCGAGCGACACCGAGACGCGCGGCGACGTGACGCTTCCGGCGTACCGGGGCGACATTGTGAACGGCTACGACTTCACTCCGGAGTCGCGGCAGGCCGATCCGCGCCGACTCGTTCAGGGTTACCACACGGCCGCCTCGACGCTGAATCTCATTCGCGCGTTCACGCAGGGCGGATTCGCGGATCTCCGCCAGGTACATAGCTGGAACCGCGGGTTCGCCTCCAACCCGGCCAACCACCGCTACGAGAAGCTGGCCGGCGAGATCGATAAGGCCATCCGCTTCATGCTGGCAGCGGGTGCCGACTTCGACGAGCTGAAGCGCGTCGAGTTCTACTCGAGCCACGAGGGGCTGCTCATGGACTACGAGCGCCCGATGACGCGCATCGACTCACGCAACGGTACCCCCGTGAACACGTCCGCGCATTTCGTCTGGATCGGCGAGCGCACTCGCGCCCTGGATGGTGCGCACGTCGACTACTTCAGCCGCATCCGTAACCCCATCGGGGTCAAGCTCGGTCCGACGACGAAGGCCGCCGACATGGAGAAGCTGATCGACAAGCTGGACCCGGACCGCGAGCCCGGTCGCCTCACGTTCGTGTCGCGCATGGGCGCGGGCAAGGTTCGGGATGCGCTGCCTCCGCTGCTCGAGGCGATCAAGGGCATGGATGCGAATCCGCTCTGGATCACCGACCCGATGCACGGCAACGGACTCACGACGCCCACCGGCTACAAGACGCGGCGCTTCGATGACATCGTCGATGAGGTCAAGGGGTTCTTCGAGGCCCACCGCGCCGCGGGAACCTTCCCCGGCGGCATCCACATCGAGCTGACCGGCGACGATGTGACAGAGTGCCTGGGCGGGTCGGAGCAGATCGACGAGGCCGACCTCGCGACGCGCTACGAGTCGCTCTGCGACCCGCGTCTAAACCACATGCAGTCGCTGGAGCTGGCGTTCCTCGTGGCTGAGGAGCTGAGCGCGTTCGAGAGCGGCAACTAGCCGCCAGTTCTGGCTCTGCACTCTCGTTGTGCAGGCAATCCTCGAGGGCAGGGTCGATTTCGATGGCCATCCGACCCGTCGGCAACAGAATGCCTGCACAACGCGAGTGGTGGTTCCTAGCCGTTGAGACCCTTGAAGTGGATCTTGACGGTGGAGCCCTTGACGACTGAGTTGCCCGCTTTTGGATCCGTGCTTGCGACCGTCACCGCGGTGGGCAGAATGTCAGCATCCTTGTTGTAAGAAAGTGTGAATCCGGCCGCACTAAGAGTGGCTTTCGCCGTGGACCAGCTTTCCCCGACGACATTGGGCACAACCACCATCTCGGGCCCGCGTGAGGTGATGAGGAGAACCTGATCCTCGTCGCCGACCCGGAACACTCGGCCAACGCCCTTGGCATTCGTCTGGGGGTCGACGCTGATCACATCCCCCGCTGGAACGACCGGGTCGTAGGCCTCACTGCCAGGAACGGGATTCAGCAGGCCGGCTTTCTTCAGGACCTTCTGGGCGTCGCTGACGCTGAGTCCCTTGACCGTCGGCAGTGGTCCTGCGGAGACGACGAGCACGATGGGCCGGTTCTGGCTGTACGTCGACTGCCCGATGATGCTCTTGCCGTCGCCGCCGAGGGCGTCAACGACCATTCCCTTTGTGATCTTGGGATCGAACTGCCGGATAGTCGGCGACCCGACCAGGAACTTGGCGTTCACGATCGCCTTCTTAGCCTGATCCTCGGTCAGCCCGGTCAACGGGGGGATCTGGAGCAGCGCGGGGCCCGTCGACACGATGATCGTGATGCTGGAGCCCTTCTTGACGCTGGTCCCGATC
>DASXCU010000118.1:0-19056 GCA_036491035.1 Galbitalea sp.
CTCGCCGGGAACGAGGGTTTCCCGCCAACCGGCCACACGCTCGTCTGGAGGCGACCGCCACAATCGCGACCGACGCTCCGGCGCCAAATCTACAGATTGTGACACAATGCTTGGAAGCAGTGTCGCCGCGGTGCTGCTTCCGTCCGAAGGAGTGCGAGCGTGGTTGATTCCGATCCCGAGTCAACGCCCGAACATTCTTCCCGCCACATTCGTCGACAGTTTCCCCGCTGGTCGGACATCCGACCGCTATTGAAGTTCCGACGACCGGAGCCGAACGCTCGCCGACGGCGACTGGCTTCGGCGCACACGATCGATGATCTCCGGCTCGCCGCCATGCGTCGCGTGCCGAAATCCGTCTTCGACTACGTCGACGGAGCGGCCGAACAGGAGCTCAGCATTGCCCGTTCGCGTGCGGCCTTCGAGAGCATCGAGTTCCACCCGCACGTGCTTCGCGACGTCTCGGCGGTTGACCTGACCGCCGAGATCCTCGGCGAGCGCGCGGCGCTTCCGTTGGTGCTCGCGCCGACGGGATTCACGCGGATGATGAACCACGAGGGCGAGACGGCCGTCGCGCGAGCAGCAGCTCGCGCGAACATTCCGTACGTGCTCTCGACGATGGGCACCACCGAGCTCGAGGATGTGCGAGCCGCTGCACCGAGCGCGCGGCAGTGGTTCCAGCTCTACCTCTGGAAGGACCGGGCTGCCAGCGAGGCACTCGTCGAGCGCGCCGAGAAAGCCGGCTACGAAGCGCTCGTGCTCACGGTCGACACTCCGATCGGGGGGGCCCGGATGCGCGACCTGCGTAACGGCCTGACGATCCCGCCGACGCTCAGCGTGCGCACGTTCGCCGGAATGGCCGCGCGCCCGGCGTGGTGGCTCAACGTCCTGACGACTGAGCCGCTTTCCTTCGCAGCCATGTCCAACTTCGACGGAACGGTCGAGGAACTGATCGCGCACATGTTCGACCCCAGCATCACCGCGGATGACCTCAGCTGGCTGCGCGCGCGATGGCCGCGCAAGCTGGTGGTCAAGGGCATCCAGAATGTCGAAGATGCTCTCATTGTCGCCGACCTAGGAGCGGACGCCGTCGTCGTGTCGAACCACGGCGGTCGCCAACTCGACCGCACTCGCCCGCCGCTCGTCCTGCTCCCGGAGGTGGTTGCCGCGGTGGGTGATCGATGCGAGGTCCTTATCGATACCGGCATACGAACCGGCGCGGATCTTGTTGCTGCTCGCGCGCTTGGCGCCTCGGCCGCGATGATCGGTCGGCCGTATCTCTATGGACTCATGGCCGGGGGTGAGCCGGGCGTGGATCGGGCGCTGCAGATCCTGATGACCGAATACCAGCGGACGATGCAGCTCCTGGGGGCCCTCCGCACGGATGATCTGGATGGCCACTCCGCGTCGCTCGGCCATTTGTAGGCCACCGAGCCCCCGCCGCGACGCTTGCTAGGATGCCGAACATGAGCGTCGGGAGTGGAGACAAGAGCACTCCCCAAAGCATCGCGGATGCACTGCGGGACGACCTGATGGACGGTGTGCTGAGCGCCGGCAGCCGTCTCACCGAGGAATCGCTCAGCGAGCGTTTCGGCAGCGGTCGACACTCGGTGCGTTCAGCGCTCCAGATCCTGACCTCGCAGGGACTACTCGAACACCGACGCAACAAGGGAATCGTCGTCCCGCTCGTGACGGCAGCGCGAATCGACGAGATGTGCTCGTACCGGGCGATCCTCGAGCTGGGCGCGCTGCGGTTGGCTCTCGACAACGGCTCCGATTTTGCCGGGGTATCGACTGCAGTCGACCGTCTGGACTCGCTGGATGCCACGACTCCTTGGCGGCACATTATGGAGGCGCACACCGCCGTGCACGAGGAGATCGTGAAGGCGAGCGGAAATCAGCGCCTTGTCGCCGCGCACGCCGCCTGCGAGACCGAACTGAACAGCATGATGGCGATCATCCGCGGTGACTTCACTGCACACCGGCTCGCCATCATGCATCGCACACTGTTCCGGCAACTGCAGCGCGGCGGCACCGAAGCCCTCCGCGGGCTCGAGGACGATCTCGAAGGAGGTGGTCGTGCAGCGATGCACGCCGCCCTTGACCGCCAATTGGCCGCACCCGGGCTGGCGGCCGTCCGCTAGGTCACTGCGCGACGGCGGTTTGCGCGATCAGCGACCGAACGATCGCCAGGGTCTCGTCCGGGTGGTCGAGTTGCACGTTGTGAGCCGAGTTCGACCATGTCATCGTCGACACCCCGAGCCCCGCAGCCAGCTCCTCGTGAGACTTCCTGATCGAGTTGTCGGACTTCCGATCGGCGGTGACGAAAATCGTGGGCACGCGCGGGACCGCTTCCACGCGGAAATCCCTGGAGAGCTGGCCGATGCCCACCACCGCGTCGGCGAGCTTGCCGACATCCGTATTGCCGATCCGATCCAGGGCAACACTGCACTCGGGCCGCAGGGCCTTGCCCTTCATACTGCGTCGCATCCCCGCGAGCAACTGGGCCTGGATGATCCGGTGGATGCCCGCCACCGCGTACAGGCGCTTCGACCAGCCCATGACGCGTTCGAGCTGGATGCACCCGGGGGTGTCGTTGATCGGGGTCGGCTCCAGCAGAACGAGCCCCGCGATGTCCTGTGGATACCGGATCGCCCAGAGCAGTGCGACCGCTCCGCCCAGGCTCTGGCTGACGACGACGACAGGACCGCATCCGATGTCCTGCACGACGTTGTGCAGCGCTGTCGCGGAGTCCGCCAGGAGGCCGGGGCGATCGGACGTACCGGTTCCCGGCCGGTCGTAGGCGATGACGCGGCAGCCCGGATCCTCGAGCAAGCCCTCGATCAGGCCGGGGAAGAAATCGGCCGTCGCCTCGGCGCCGCCCGGAAGAAGGAGCACCGCGGGGCCGGACTGGCCAATGATTTTGGCGCTGGTGGGCATCGCACGCTCCTGAGTAATCTCGTCCTTGAGGGTCGCTGTTATTGTGTAACAATCCGAGGACTTCCGCAATGAGGCGAATGACATGACTGACGACTCACTGACCATTACTACGCGCCAGGGCCGCATCGAGGGCGCGCTCGAGCCGGGCGGCGTTCGCGTCTGGCGCGGCGTTCCCTACGCGGCCGCCCCGGTCGGTGCGAGTCGCTTCACCGCACCGGCGCCCCACCCGGCGTGGAACGGAGTGCGCGCGGCGAAGGCGTTTTCTCCGATCAGTATTCAGCCCGCACTCGCTGGCGTTCCCCCGCGCGAGGGGATCGACGAGGACTGCTTGTATCTGAATGTCTGGTCGCCCCGGCAGGCCCAAGACCTGCCCGTCCTGGTCTGGATCCATGGCGGTGGATACTTTGTCGGCTCGGGCTCGACCCCTGTCAACAACGGTTCCGCACTCGCCGAAAATGGCCCATCCGTGGTCGTCACGCTTAACTACCGGCTCGGCGCGCGCGGCTTCCTCGACCTGTCGATGTTAAATGGCGCGGCGGGGCGCTTCGAAACCAATCTGGGTCTCCGCGACCAGATCGCCGCACTGAACTGGGTGCGCGACAATATCCGTGAGTTCGGTGGCGACCCGGATCGAGTGACGATCTTCGGGCAGTCCGCCGGGGGTGGCAGCGTGTGTTGCCTTGTCGCGTCCCCGCTCGCTCGCGGCTTGTTCGGGGCGGCGATTGCCGAGTCACCTCCTGCCAATAGCGTCTTCGATCGCGAGCGAGCGGCCGAGGTAACTGGGCGTTTCCTCGCGCAGGCCGACCTTCCCGCTGCCACCTTCAATGACGTCCTTGCTGCCGACCCCGCAGACTTGGTCGGCGCGTCCGGCAGGGTGCTCGACGAGATCACGGACGTGTATCCCGGACACCACGCCTTCCAGCCGGTGATCGACGCGGAGGTCCTGCTGGATACTCCGATCCGGTCGATCGCTGTCGGGCACGGGAGCAGCGTGCCGCTGATGATCGGGAGCAATGAGGACGAGGGGAGCCTCTTCGCCGGACCACCCATGCCCCGCCTTATCCCGACCAGCCAGGTCGACATCGATCGGTTCCTCGAGCAGGACCATCCGGATGTCGCCGCGCGCGTTCGTTCCGCCTATGTGAATCACGGTCGATGGGGGAATGGCGTCGCGCTCGGCGGCGACGGGATGGTGACCGCGCCCGTCACCGCAATCGCGGAGGCGATGAGTGCGCACGCCCCCTCTTATGTCTATCGATTCCGTTGGTCGAACGCCGACCTCGAGGGCAAGCGGCTCGGTGCGCCCCACACGATCGACGTCCCCTTTGTCTGGGGAACCCTGGACCAGTTCGCTCTCACTGCCCTGGTGTCGCCCGGCGACGACTCGGCGGTCGCGCTCTCCCGCACGATCCAGAATGCGTGGCTGAGTTTCGCGAAGAAGCGAACGCCCCTCGTCGATGAGGTCGGGTGGGCGCCGTACAGCCCGCGGGCCAGGGAGGTTCTGGTCTTCGATCGAGCGTGCAGCCTTGAGCGTGATCCGGGCGGTCGTCAACGCGAGGCATGGGGAAGCTTTGCGAGCTGATTGACAGGCTGGCCCGGGCAGACAATAGTTAGGCATATGCCTAAGTTTTACGACGAGCTCGACAGTGTGCTCCGCGCCCTCGCGGATCCCACCCGCCGAGCCATTGTCGAACGACTGGCGAAATCCCCCGCCGTTGTCTCCGAACTCGCGGAGCCGTTCTCGATGGCGCTGCCCTCCCTTCTGCAACACCTGGGCGTCCTCGAGAAGGCCGGAGTGATCACGTCCCTGAAACTCGGGCGCGTTCGCACGGTGACTCTTCGACCGGGCGCCCTCGACATACTGAATGTCTGGCTGGGCGAACAACGAACCCCCGCGGAGCAGCAGGCCGACCGACTCGGCGTGCACCTGGCCCGCACGATCTAAGAAGGAAACTGACATGACTCGCGTTCGCATGGACATCTTCGCGTCGCTCGACGGCTACACCGCCGCCATCGATCCGACGCCCGACAACCCTATGGGTGAGGACTGGAACCGACTGACTGCCGCCTACGTCGGCACCCGAACCTTCCGCGGGAAGATCTTCGGCGAGACCACTGGACAGGGGACCACCGGTGTCGACGACTCGTTCGCATCCACCTTCTTCGACGGCATCGGAGCCGAGATCATGGGTGCGACGATGTTCGGGTTCACGGCCTACCCCGACGACCCCGACTGGAAGGGATGGTGGGGAGACGAGCCGCCGTTCCACACCCCGGTCTACGTGCTGACCCACAGGGCGCCACGCCCGGACATCCCGATGGAGGGCGGTACGACCTTTCACTTCCGCAGCGCATCCATCGAGGATGTTCTCGCCGAGGCGACCGAAGCCGCGGGCGGTAAGGATGTGCGCATCGGCGGCGGCCACGGCACCGCACTCGACTACCTGCGCGCCGGGCTGGTCGATGAACTGCACGTGATGATCGCGCCGATCATCCTCGGTCGCGGCAACCGGCTGTGGGGCGATCTGGCCGGGCTCGAACAAACCCACACCGTGAAGACGGTCGTCGCGGAGAGCGGCACCATCCACGTCACCTTCACCCGATAGGAGAACCATGAGCACCGAACGTCGACTCGCGCGGTCCGAGTTCAGTCTGACGCGCGACTTCACGGCACCGATTGAGCGCGTCTGGAACGCGTTCGCGATCGAGGAGGAGCGGCTCGGCTGGTGGGGTGCCGGCGCCGCGATGGAACCCCGAGAGTGGGCGTTCGACTTTCGCATTGGCGGGACAGATGTTGCGGAGGGCAAGTTCCATAACGGTCCGGTCTCGCGCTACGTCGCCACGTACACGGACATCGTCGAAGCATTGAGAATCGTGACCACCTACGACATGTGGATCGACGGCGTGCACATGTCGACCTCGGTCGCCTCGCTCGAGTTCGAGGCGACCCCCGACGGCACCCGCTATACGCACGCCGAGCACGGTGTCTTCTTCGATCAGTTCTGGGACGACGGCGCCCAGCGCGAGTCGGGAACCCGCGGGATCATGGGGCAGCTGGGCCGGTACCTGGCGGAGTAGCGTCCGTCCCGTCGGCCGGGCGCGAGGCAAACGTGCCCGGTTTCACGAGTGCCCGACGTAGCTCCAGTCCGTACGAGCATCCATGTACATTTCCGACACCACCTCCCAGCGGCCATCGGGCCGCTTCCGGAGGACATGGAGTGAGTGATTGTCGCGCAACGCGATACTGCCTCCGCCGACCAGTCCCTGCCCGCTCACTTGAAGGTGAGTACTGACAACGGCGACGTCGTCACAGAGTCGGCGGATGGCGCTGCGAGGTGGCGCAACCACTTCCCCGTCGTTGAAGTTCGCATCCGCAAACAGTCCTCGCAGATAGTCGACGATTTCCGCGGCACCCTCCTTGACGCTGCCGAACGCGTTCACCCAGTCAGCGTCTGCACTGTAGACGTCAGCGAGCATGCTGGCATCCCGACGCTGGAACCCCACGAGCAGGTTGCGCAGAACGCCGAGCAGTTTCGCCGCATCGGTGTCGGGAAACTGGTCGAGGCCGTCGAGCCCCAGTTTTGATGCTGATTCGATGAGTCGGTTGTCTTTCATTGGTCTTCTCCGTGTCTGTGGGTGGTGTCGTGGTGGGGCCGCTCGTTAATTGACGGGCACCGGGTCGAGAATGCGATCGAGCCAGTCGAACGCGCGCTGGTGGAAGAGAGTGCGCGCGCCGCTCTCGCAGTGTTCGCCGCCTCCCTCGGCGGCGCTAAATTGGACGTAATTTTTGGGGCACGTCAGTGCCTCGAAAAGTCGGGGGGCGTTCACGCTGAGATCATCTCCCTCGGCAGAACACACGAAGGTCGGACACGTGATCATCTGTTCACGCCCTTTCAGGGAGTATTCGGGCGCCATCCTGAAGTACTCGATCGGATCCGCGAGGCCGTGCACCATGAGGTTTCGGCGAAGTGCCCATCCGGCGGTGGGTTTGGTCATGACGACTTTGACGAGCACATCCAGGAGTCGCAGAAGAGCGGGGTTCCCGTCGGGAACCTGACGGGCCAGGAACCCCGGGAGATGACTGGCGCTCGCCTCGAACAGGTCGTACGGGCCGCAGTCGGATATACAGGCAGCCAGTCGATGCTCGCCGGTGGCTGCGCGGGGCGCGAGGTAACCCCCGAAACTCAGACCCATGATGGCGACCCGCGTGTGGTCGACGGCGGGAAGGGTGAGGACGAAGTCCACCACCGGGGTGATGACGTTCTCCCAGTCGGGACGGAAGAGGACGCCGCGGTCGATGATCATCGCACCCTGGCCGGGCCCATCGAAGGTCACGACGTTGTAACCCCGCTCGAGCGCTGCCGCCCCATTTGTAAAGTAGAGCTCTTCTGCGGTTCCGTCGTACCCGTTGACCAGGATTAGCGTCGGGCGAACGCCTTCTCCCTGTGCCGCCGGGAAGTAGTAGCCCGGAAGAGTTGTGTCCTCATAGGGAATCTCGATGAGGACGGGTGCAGCATCCAGCAACTGGGCACCGGCGCGAAAGCATTCAACCTCTCGGCGGTGAGCCTCGACTAGCCGTGAATCCACCGGCGATCCCATCGCGAACAGTCCCGCTGTTCGAAAGTAGTTGGATGCGCGAAAGTACGCGCTGCGTGCGCTGGACCGATCGCCTGCCGCGGCGCTCGCGACCGCCGTGTCGCAGAGTCGGGACGCGGTCGAAAACCACTCGTCATGCCAGGCGTTGAGATCCGTCCCGCGGATTCGGGACGCCGTTGCGACACATTCTGCGAAATCAGCGCCGCCGTATGGCGCATACCCAATCGCACGCACGAGCTCTGCGTTGAACAACTCGTCCTTCATCAGCGTGATCATTTTGGAGCCCTCTTCCACTTAACCTAACAGTCGTAAACTAACTTGCGTATGACTATACGACTTTAGCTAACGCGTGTAAAGTCAGGAAGTGAGATGAGCGAAAATACGAGAACCCGCAACCCGCGCGGAAGTGGGGAACTGCTGCGGGAGGAGATCCTGAACGCCGCAGCTTCCCTTATCGACGAGACCAACGACTCGAGCGCCCTTACTCTGCGCGGTATCGCCCGTCGCGCCGAAATCAGTGCACCCTCGATCTACCCCCACTTCGAAAACCTGCCTGCCCTCATCGAAGCAATGCTCGCGAAGAGCTTCGGTGAACTCGGCCACTCGGTTCGACGGGCCATGGATGCGGAAACCGAGCCCGCCGCGAAACTCCTGGCGGCGGGACGCGCCTACGTGCAATTCGGGTGGGACCACAAGGCGAGGTATCGGCTGATGTTCGCCGAGAGTGGATATGCCGAGAACGCCGTCGAGACCTTCGAACTAGTCGCGAGCGCCATCCGTCAGTGCATCGAAGCCGGGGTCAGCGCGAGCACCGATCCGGAGACCGATACCTGGACCATCTGGGCAGCGCTCCACGGAGTGGCGACTCTCGACAAGCCCGCTCGGGCCGACTACCTCCGGTTGGGCAAGCTCGACCGTCCCGCCATGTTGCAGAACATTATCCGGCGATTGGCACGACTCACCTGACCAGTCCGCTCGTTTGGTCGCTTCAGTCGTGCCCTTCGATTGCTGTTGGAGACCTACGCTGGTCGGTCAAATCATTCATGCTCCGTAAGACGTCATTCTCGACGAAACGATGAGGATCGCCCGACCATTTGGTCTCGACCGTGAAGACGGCCTCCTCGCCGGGCAACAGGGTCACGAGCATCCGATCCACCGTTGCATCTGCCGCAACCACATCCGCCAACAGGGCGACGTCTCGGATGAGAGACCGGGCGACCACTCGCACCTCTACTCCGCGGTCGACGCGCACCGCGCTTGCATCCCACAGTGGTGGCGCAAGTTCGGAATCGCGGGCCTCGGCGAACCACCATAGGCCGCGGTGTTCACCGGCCGTCGCGACGAGAACCTCACGTGCGGGTTCCCCTGGACGGGAGATCGACGCGGCGAGATCGACGCCCCGGGTGGCGAATGCGGGCACGGTGAACTCGATGTCTTCGGAGGCCAAAGGAGTGCCGTCGAACGAGGTCCGTTCGACCTTTGCGGTGGCGTGCCAATCGTCAGCGCTGTCATTGACGGCCACTAGTCGGAGTCCCGAATCGGCCGGCTGGATGGTGAGCAGTCGGGGCGCGTACGCGTCCCGTACCGCATACCAGAGGGGCTTAAGCCGCCCATAGCCGTCGATCGCCGCCCAGGAAACGACAGGCCAGCAGTCATTGAGTTGCCACAGGATTGTTCCCATGCAGTGCGGCTGCAGCGACCGGAACCACTCAACGGCCGTGCGGATGGCGACCGCCTGGTTCAGGGACATGGCCCAGTGCCAATCCTGCATCACGTTCGGTAGCGGTAGATGGGCGACCAGACCGTCGGTCAGCTTGACGTTACCGTTGTCGGCCTTCTGGTGAACCAGCATCCCGGGTGACTCCGGTGTCAGCGGCGAGTCCGACAGCGACTCCGTGAGTGTCGACCAGGTTGGCGGGCCCTGCCATCCGAACTCCGAGACGAAACGCGGCCGGTAGTCACGGTAGTGCGGGTAGTCCTTCTGGTTCCACAGATCCCAGATGTGCATTGTTCCGTGTTGCGGGTCGTTGGGGTCGGCCGAAGCGTCGGGGGAAAACGGGCTCCCAGGCGTATAGCCGACATGCGGCGCGAGCTCGGCCACGATCGCTGGGAACATCGTCCGGTAGTACAGCTCTCCCCAGCTGCGACCCTCCAGTCGCGGCTGCCAGCCCCAGTCGGCGAACCCCCACAGGTTTTCGTTGTTCCCGTTCAGCACGACGAGTGACGGATGCGAACCCAGTCGCGCCACGTTCTCGCGCGCCTCCGCCTCGATCTCGGAGCGCATCGGCTCCTCCTCGGAGTAGGCCGCGCAGGCGAGCAGGAAGTCCTGCCAGACGAGCAGACCGAGTTGGTCTGCTGCGTCGTAGAAGTCGTCGCTCTCGAAGAGTCCACCGCCCCACACGCGCAGCAGGTTGATGTTCGCGTCGGCCGCCTGGCCCAAACGCTCGAACATCCGCGAACGCTCGATGCGACCCGGGAACGCGTCGTCGGGAATCCAGTTCACGCCCTTCACCGCGATCGGCTGGCCGTTCACGACGATGCGAAACGGGGTGCCGGCGTCGTCGGGCGTCGTGTCGAGCGTCACCGAGCGGAAACCGATGGTACGGCTTCTCTCATCGAGGATGCTCGACTCGGCTCGGAGTTCGGCAACGAGCTCGAAGGTCGGCTGATCGCCGTACCCCCTCGGCCACCATCGCGCAGCCCCGGGAACCGTGACGGCGACGGCGACCTCGTTTCCGCTCACGGGAGCCTCAGCCGACTCGCCCCCAACCGTGATCCGCAGTGTCAGGGGCGCCTCCGTCACCCGGTCGAGCGTTGCGCGGACCGTCACCGAACCGTCCGTGCCGTCGTGGTCAGGCAACACCACGAGTTCGACGATGCGGGCGTCCGACCAGCTCTGGAGCTGTACTGACTTCCAGATTCCGGATGTCGCGGTGTCGATACCCCAGTCCCAGCCGTAGCTGCAGGCCATCTTGCGAATCGAATTGAACGGGTGGTGGTTCACGTGCGGCCGATAGCCGAGCTCGAGGCTCCGCCGATCGGCCTCCGGAACGGGAGCGGCGAAGCGCACCTCGAGACGGTTGGTTCCGGCGACGAGGGTATCGGTCACGTCCACCCGGTAGCTGCGGTGCTGGTTCTCGGATTCGAGGATTCGGTGCCCGTTCAGCCGGATGGTGGCGACCGTGTCGAGGCCTGCGAAGCGCAGATCGTGCCGGCTCGCTCCATCGGGCTGCCACTCGAAGTCGGACTGGTATAGCCAGCTCGTGCTGCCCACCCACTCCTGCTGCTTCTCCGCGAGGCCAAGGTAGGGGTCGCTAAGCAGCCCCGCCGTGATCAGGTCGGTGTGGACGACGCCGGGTACGGCTGCAGGGAACGCTCCACGGTCGCGAACGTCGGAGGGCACGGGCCCGTCGAGCGCCTCGACCGTCCAGTCGTCGTGCAATTCGCGAGTCTTCATGCGTATTCCTTCGCTAGTCGGCCACCGAGTAGCGCGGCCATCCAGCGCGCGCTCGACTTCGGGATGCGGTTCTGGGTCGCGTAGTCGACGTAGACGAGGCCGAAACGGCGGGAGAAGCCCCAGGCCCACTCGAAGTTGTCCATGAGGGACCAGGCGAAGTATCCCCGCAGTGGCAGCCTCTCGGCGATCGCCCGCTGCGCGGCGTCGAGGTGCTGCTGCAGGTAGCGGAGACGGTCCGGATCGTGGACCGTGCCATCCGGTCCAACCTCATCGGGGTAAGCCGATCCGTTCTCCGTGATGTAGAGCGGAAGGCCCGGGGCGAGCGTATTCGCCATGCGCAGCACGTCGAGCAGCCCGTTCGGGTGGATCTCCCACCCCATTTCGGTCTTTGCCGCTCCGGTGTCGATGAACCGGACGGTTTCGCTTCCGGGATTGATGGAGTGAGCCGCCGGTGCGCCACCGGCAGCCGTCGTGTGCCGGCTGTAGTAGTTCACCCCAAGAAAGTCGATGGGCGCGGAGATCGCGGCGAGCTCCGCCGGACTCGTGTGCTCGGCGAACCAGTCGGCCTCGCCGAGGTCATCGAGAACATCGTCGGGATAGGCACCCGTGAGGAGTGGCTCGAGAAACAGCCGGTTTGCCAGACCATCGATGCGGCGCGCGGCGTCGACATCCTCGCTTCGCTCCGACGCCGGCACCACGGAGTAAAGGTTGAGCGTGATGCCGACTCGTGCATCCGGTCGCGCGGCGCGAATGGCCGCGATTCCCTCGCCGTGCGCGAGGAGGAGGTGATGCGCGGCCCGCGCGGCGTGCGTGCCCTCGTGGCGACCGGGCGCATGCTCACCGCTGGCGTAGCCGAGGAAGGCCGAGCACCACGGCTCGTTGAGCGTGATCCAGTTCGGGATGAGATCTCCGAGCGCGTCCGCGGTGACCGCGGCATAGTCGGCGAATCGGTGCGCAGTGTCGCGGTTCAGCCAGCCACCGGCATCCTCGAGCGCCTGTGGAAGATCCCAGTGGTAGAGCGTCGCCCACGGCGCCACTCCTTTCTCGAGGAGTGATTCGGCCAGCCGGCGGTAGAAATCCACGCCCGCGGTATTCGCGGGGCCGACGCCGGTGGGCTGGATGCGGGACCAGGCGATCGAGAAGCGGTACGCGTCCATTCCCAGATCACGCATGAGCTCGACGTCCGCCGGGTAGCGGTGGTAGTTGTCGACGGCGATATCGCCATTCGTGCCGTCGGCGATGGCACCGTGCCGGCGAGTGAACGTGTCCCAGATGCTCGGTCCTCGCCCACCCTCGTGAACACCGCCCTCCACCTGGTAGGCAGCGGTTGCCGTGCCCCAGACGAAGTCCTCCGGGAAGTCGGAGCGCTCCATCAGTCGTTCTCGGACGGTGCGAACCAGTCGCCGTCGCCGTTTTCGGTGATCGCGATCAGGATCTCGTCTCGCTTGATGCCGACGGCAACGAGCCGCTCGACGACGAGCCGCGCACCTCGCCGCTTGACCTCGGGCGAGTAGCCGTTGAACGCGAGAATCTGCACGAACACGATGTCGGAACGATTCGCGCTCGGGTAGGTGCGGCTGAAAACCAGATCGTCGGCCTCGTGCAGGTGGAAGATCTGGAACAGGTCATCCGCCGGCATCTCCCACGCCTCGACGAGCGCGGAGTGCACGGCCTCGCTGATCCGGAGGCGTTGCCCGGCCCGCGCCGATTGCATGTCGATCTGGATGAGGGGCACGTCAGTCTTCTTTCTTCGCGTGGTTGGTCGTCGTTGATTCGGAGGCAGGGTCGAGCCAGTTCTCTGGCGACGGAAGCAGTGCCTCCAACTCGTCCCAGAATTCCTGGGGGCGATCGAGCGAGGAGGCGGCAATGGTCCCGTCGAGGCGTTGCGGTTTGCTGACGCCGACGATGGTCGAGGCGATTCGCGCGTCCCGCGTTGAGAATCGAACGGCCGCGGTACCGAGATCGGTTTCCCAGTGCTCGCACACCTGGCGCATGGCGGCGATCGATCCCAGTGTCGCGGCCGAGGCCGGTCGATACCCGTAGGAGGTCGATCGCCCGGTGGTGTCGGCGAGGATGCCCCCGCCGAGCACAGCCGCGTTGACCACGCCGATCCCGCGCTGCACGGCCAGGTCGATGATGCGGCCGGCGCTGCGATCCACGAGAGTCCATCGGTTGTGCACCAGCAGGACTTCGAACACTCCGAGATCGAGGTAGCGCTCCATCTCGTGGACGTTGCCGCCGGCGAGGCCGATGTGCGAGACGATGCCGTCCGCGCGTGCCTGAACGAGCGCGTCCACGGCACCGCCGGGCGTTGTCATCTCCTCGAAGGCGAAGAATTCGGGATCGTGCAGAAACACGACGGGCAGCGGAGACCCGATGCCGAGTCGCGCGTTGCTCTCGGCCAGCGATTCGCGCACGCGTGCGCCGGAATAGTCCCCGTCTCGTGCGTCGACCTTCGTCATGACCAGGTACTCGTCAGGGAGCCCGCCGTGTTCGGCGATCCCGCGGCCGATTCGTTCCTCGCTGCGACCGGCCGAGTAGCCGTTGGCGGTGTCGATCGAACGGATGTCGCTCTCGAGTACCGAACGCACGAGTTCGACCGCCTGACTCTCGGCCACCTCGTATCCGAAGTTCTCCGGCATGCTGCCGAGCGGTCCGCCGCCCAGGGTCAACGGGGAGATCGACTGCCCAGTGGTACCGAGTTGTCTCGTGGGGGCAGGCTCACTCACCGGTCGGCCAGGCGCTGTAGACCGTCGCTGTCGGCAGTGACGGTCGGGCGCGCACCGTCCGCGCCGCCCGAGTCCGTGCCGATGTCCATGGCGAAGAACCCGGGTGCATCTTGCTGCGGCTCGCGACTAACGAGTGAGGCACGTGAGTAAGTGAATATCTCGAGCGACGTGTCGCCCGAGCGGAGATAGGCGATCTCGAATCCGCGCGGGTCGTTGGGCTGGTGAATTCCGCCCATGTTGGCCCAGCCAAACCCGGCGTAGGCCGCCTCGGTCTTCGCGAGGTCGGCGACTGTCTCCGCGACGTGATCGAGGCGCGGACGAGCGGGGGATCCGAGCGCCCAGTCGGCGTCGACAGCCTCGCGATCGAAGACCTCGTGGTACTGCAGGTCGCCCTCGACGAGCTCAAGCAGGGTGCCGTCCGGGTCGTAGAAGAACGAGATGCGCACGCCGCCCTCGGCGTCGATGGGCTCCAGATGGAATTTCACGCCATCCGCCTTGAGCTGGGCGACACGCTCTTCCAGGTCGGACACCTTGAAGCCGAGGTGACGAAAACCGGCCTGCAGATCGTCGGCGATCCAGGTCGACGCCACCGGATCGGTCAGAGTTCGCAGGTGAATCGTGCCCGTCTCGAAGTCGAGCATGGCGCCCGATTCGTCGGGCTCGCCGACCAGCACTCCCGCGAGGTACCGCTGGTAGAAATTGACGGACGCCTGAAGGTCCACGACGTTGATCAGGACGGATCTAATTGGCACGAGGCACCCTTCTACGCTGGAGGGCGATGGTGAACCAGGGCTCATCCATCACTTAATTATGTTTCGTTAGTTAGTCTACCGCAGAAAAAAGGATCGCAGATCCGGGCAGATCAGCCGCGGGAAAAGCGCTGGTGAGGCGTGAGCACGTGTTGCAACGCGACGGTCGCGGCGCCCACCGCGGCGGAATCGAGCGCGGGATCCGACATGAGCACGGCCACGTCATGGATAGTCCGCGTACGGGCAAACTGCTGCACCTCGTGACGGATGACGCGCAGATAGATGGCGCCCGCCTCCTCGAAGCCCGGGCCGGCCAGGTAGACGCGATCCAGGTCGAGAAGGTTGACGACCGACAGCAGCGCCTTCCCGATGTAGCCGGCGGACGCCTCGATCAGTTCGATCGACGCCTCGTTCCCCTGCGCGGCAGCCCGGCCGATGGCAGCGAAGTCGTGACGGACGCTCGCTTCGTCACCGACCAGCCCGAGTGATTCTCGAAGGCCGGGGATGAGCATGGCCTTTGCCACCACCGATCGCGGCGCGGCCAGCATCTCGAGGCACCCGCGCGAGCCGCACCAGCAGTCCGGGCCGTTGACATCGACGACCATATGGCCGATTTCGCCGACATTCGAGGACGCCCCTCGCGCCAGACTGCCGCGGGCGACGATGCCGCAGCCGAAGCCGCTCGCCATGTAGAGGGCCGCGAAGTCCTGGGTTGCGGGAATCCGACCGACCCAGAATTGGCCAAGAGCAGCGGACGCCGCGTCGTTTTCGCGCATCACCGCGAGGCCGGATGCTGACTCGAGTGCCTCCTGGACGGCGAAGTTCTCCCACTCCTCTGCGTCGAGCGACGCACGCTCCGCGTGATTTCTGATGTCGAGACCGGCGCCGGCGAGGCCAACTCCGACGACGTCATGGACGTCAATCTGAAGGTCACGAAGGAAGGTCGCCAGTTCGTCGGCAACGCGCGCGATCACGACAGCTGGCGACAGCTTCTCGATGCCTCGCGAAACCAGTCGACCGACGATGCGGCCACCGAGATCGGTCGCCACGTAGGTGAGACGAGCGTCGTCCAGGGCAATGCCCACCGCGTACCGCGCGCTCGTGTTGAGCTCGAGCAGAGTTGGTCGCTTGCCGCCCGTCGAGTCTCCGAACCCGGTCTCGATGACGAGCCCGGACTCGATCAGGGACTTCACAACGCGCGTGATGGATGCGGCCGTGAGGCCCGACATCTCCACCAGTTCGATGCGGCTCACGACGCCGCTGGATCGAATGAGATCCAGAATTGCGCTTTTCGTGTTCTCCGACGAGGGGCCGAGTTGCTTGACCATCGTCATGTCCTAGGCGCTCTCACGCGAGACGACAGTGGGAAGCGGAGCGTTCAGCACGATCGGCTGATTCGAGCTCAAGGTCTCGAGGAGACACCGCGCGAGCAATGATCCAGTATCCGCGGCCCGCCGGTCGAGTGCCGTGATGGGCGGGACACTGGTCTGGCAGAGGAGGGAGTCGGTCCAGGAGAGAACGGCGACCTCGTCTGGCACCGATTTGCCCACCTCCGCAAAGGCCTCCAGCGCTGCCGCGGCAGCGATGTCGGTGTCGAAGATGACGGCCGCGGTGTCCTCCCTGAGTGCTTCGACGGCGGCTTCGACCGCTGCTCGCACGGAGCGCTCCGCGCGTACGACCTCGACGTCATCGTCTCCGCCAAAAGCTGCGGCGCGGATGTTCGCTGTGTCCGACTCCTCGAATCCGGTCACATAGATCGCCCGTGAGTATCCGCGGGTCGCGAGGAAGCGCCGAATCTCGCCGACCATCGCGGCGTTGTCGACGACGACCGCCGAAAATCCTTCGACCCGGCTGCTGTCGGCGACCGCGGCAAACGGCGTTCCCAGGCGTCGAAGAAGCCGCACCCGGGGGTCGTCCTTTGTAACGCCCAGCAGCGCAACAGCGTCCATTCCGCCGGCCGCGTGCCAGAAGTGGTAGATGTCGGCTTCGGCCTCCAGACCGTTCGCCACCCTCGCCAGAAGCCGCGTTCCGGCCTCGGCCAGACTGTCGCCCAGGGCATGGACGAGACTGCCGATGTAGCGGTCCTCGGTCAGCACGTCACCCGTGACGACAAGGCCCACACCGCTCATAGTCTCACCATAGTGACCCGTCCTTGCGCCCATGACTAATCTAAATTACGTCGTATAAGTAAGTATCCACTACCGTGGGTTCTGTGAGCCAAAGCAACGCGATCGGGATCTTCGACAACAGCACCGATATCGGTCCGGTGGAGCGCCCCGGCGCAGCCGAGTTAAACGACGGTACTTACCGCGTATCGGGCGCTGGCACCAACATGTGGTTCCAGCGCGACGAATTCCACTTCGTCTGGACGACCGTCACCGCAGAGAACTTCAGCCTGTCCTCCGACATCCGCTTTCCCCTCGCCGGCGTGGATGCGCACCGAAAGGCCGCCCTCGTCATCCGCGAGAGCCTGGAGCCGGATGCCGCCTACGCTGACATCGCTGTCCACGGCGACGGCCTGGTCAGCCTGCAGTACCGCACAAGCACCGGCGCGGTCACGCGGGAGGTGCAGTCCGCCGGCGTCGGCGCCGAGAGCGTCTCACTCGTACGACGTGGGGATCGCATCCACGCGCTCGTCGACGGCGCCCCCTCGGGCGGATCCGTAAAGCTCGGCACGAGTGGGACGGTGTACGTCGGCCTCGCGGTGTGCTCCCACAATCCGGCGGTCACCGAGGTGGCGGAGTTCTCGAACGTCGGACTCTCCATCGACGAGATGGCGTGCCACACGCTCTACAGCAGCCTCGAGACGATCGACATCCACTCGACGGACCGGCGCACCACACGCGTGTTCGACCGCTGGATCGAAGCGCCGAACTGGACCGACGACGATCGGCTCATCATTAATGGCGAGGGTCGGCTCTATTCCATTCCCGTCGCTGGCGGCGAGGAGGCCCCGCTCGACACGGGCAGCGCGATTGGCTGTAACAACGACCACGGACTCTCCCCCGACGGCAAGTGGATCGCGATCAGCGACCAGTCGGAAGGCGAGTCGGTCATCCGCATCCTTCCCGCCGCGGGCGGAGCACCGCGCCTCGTGACCGGGTCGGCGCCCTCTTACTGGCACGGCTGGTCCCCGGACGGTTCGACTCTGGCGTACTGCGCCAAGCGGGACGGCCAGTGGGGGATCTTCACGATCCCGGTCGAAGGCGGGCCGGAAGCGCGTGTCACGACCGCGCCAGGACTCGACGACGGCCCGGACTACTCGCCCGACGGGGCCTACATCTACTTCAACTCCGATCGCACGGGCCGGATGCAGATCCACCGCGTGCGCCCCGACGGCACCGGTCTCGAACACGTTCTCGAGACCGACACAGCGGACTGGTTCCCGCACATCTCCCCCGACGGTCGCTGGATGGCCTTCGTGGCATATGACGGAGACGTGCAGGGCCACCCGCGCGATAAGGACGTCACGCTCCAGCTCATGAACCTGCAGGACGGTACCGTGCGTGAGATCGCCGAACTCTTCGGCGGCCAGGGCACCATGAACGTGCCGTCGTGGTCGCCGGACTCGTCCCGGTTGGCGTTCGTCAGCTACGCCTACCTGTAAGGCAGGCGACGCGGGCGCCTACTTCGGGGCGCCTACTTCAGTGCGCCTGCCGACAGTCCGCGCTCGAAGAGTCGCTGCAGTGCCAGGTAGGCGATGATCTCGGGGAGCGCCGTGATGACGGCAGCCGCGACAACCTTTGTCTGGTCGTTATTGAACTCCCCGACGAAGAAGCTGGGGACCAGCGTGACGGTCTGCAGCGACGGATCCTGCAGGAACACCAGGGGGAGCAGATAGTCGTTCCACGTGCCGATGAGGGTGAGGACGACAATCGCCGCCCCGATGGGTGAGGTGAGGGGCCACACGATGTAGCGGAACGTCTTCCAGCTGGATGCGCCATCCACCCGGGCGGCATCGAGCAGCTCGTCGGGAATTCCGTCGATGAAGTTCCGCGTCAGCAGCACGGTGAACGGAACCTGCAGCGCGGCCAGCGGCAGGATGACCGAGAGGTAGGTGTTGTAGATGCCGAGACTGGTGGCCGTCGCGAACAGCGGGGCCAGAATCACAACCTCGGGAAGTGTCAGCGCGGCGAGCAGCAGCCAGAACAGCACCTCTTTGGCCCGGAAGTTGAGCTTCGAGAATGCGAAGGCGGCGAGCATCGTGCAGATGTACACGAGCACAATGACGACGGCGGAGATGATCACGCTGTTTCGGAAGAACAGCGGCAGCTCGGGGATCGCCAACACCGCGAGGTAGTTGTTCCAGCCCGTGCCGGACAGCGACTCCTGCACCATCGCAACGAGCGGGTAAAGGAAGGGGAGCACCAGGAGGGTCGCGACGATCTGGAGCACGATCCTGGTCGACAGGCGACGAGACTCAAGCACGGTTTGCACCTCTCTCTCGACCGGTCAGTCGCAGAAGGATGGCGGCGCCGACGGCGAGCACCAGCAGGGTGATGGACAGCGCGGATGCATATCCGACCGCGTTGAGCGGAACGCTCTGGCGATAGATGAGGGTGCCGAGAAACTCGGTTGCGTAGTTCGG
>DASXCU010000119.1:0-8148 GCA_036491035.1 Galbitalea sp.
CATCTCCATCGGGGATAACACATTGATCGGTCCCGGGGTGACGCTCGCAACAGCGGGCCACCCGGTCGACCCTGCGAAACGGTTCGACGGGATCACTGTCGCTCCGATTGTGATCGAGGCGAACGTGTGGATTGGGGCCAATGCGACCGTGGCCCCGGGAGTGACCATCGGAGCCGGAGCCGTCGTCGCCGCCGGAGCGGTCGTGGCGAAAGACGTTCCCGCCAACTGCGTCGTCAGCGGCTACGGTCACATCAAACGTCGAGACCTGGACCCCGCTTCGTAGCAGGCGTCGCTCAGCCGCCGCGGAGCGGCGCAAACAAACAGAGTCCGCGCTCGCCCGGGTTTTCGTGGTCGATCGGCGCGACAAAGTCGCACCAAACGGCAAATCGGCCGCCCGCGTAGCGGACGACCGATTTGAAAACCCGGGTCAGGGCGACAACCCGAATATCGCCCTGACCCGCCCCCAAGCCATTGGCCCGCTTACCCTAGTCGGCCAATGGTCTGGTGGTGTAACTCTTTTGAGAGACACCTAGCACGTTCAATGATGCAAGGATTCCGCCCCCGTGAATAGTCGTCATTTAGGGGGACATTCGGGGGACATTTTTTGCGCTGCGTACCTCAATTTCGGCCAGTTTACTGGCTTTTTGAGGGAGTCAGGCTTCGGATTTCGGGGTACATTCGTGCCCGTTCGGGCCTTTTCGTCTGCCCGAAGGGAGTAGAACGACCTGTTCCGTTGCGGAGGAGGGCGTTTTCAGCCGCTAAAGCTGCGCCACGCGCCGGGTCCCGGCTGCAGTGGCGTGCGTACTCCGCGCTGGCTGCGTGCCCACGCGCTGGTGGCGGCGCTTTCGCGTCGTCCCTGTTCGGCGGCCATTTCGTCGAGTACTTCGGCGAGCACGGCGGTGAGGGCGGCGAGTTCTTCGGGGTCGGGGTTGCCGGAGACGACGGCGAGGTCTGTCTCGACGATCTCGTTGCCGTTGTCGCTTTCGGTCGAACTCACAGCGGGATGTTCCCGTGCTTCTTTGGCGGCTGTACGGCGCGCTTGGTGCGCAAAGCGCGCATTCCCTTGATGACGGCAACCCGGGTCGCGGCGGGCTCGATCACCCCGTCGAGTTCGCCGCGTTCGGCGGCCAGGAACGGGGATGCGACGTTGTAGGTGTACTCGTTGGCGAGGCGGGTACGCACGGCCGCCACGTCTTCGCCGGCCTCTTCCGCCTCTTTGATCTCGGTGCGGTACAGGATGTTGACGGCTCCCTGGCCACCCATGACGGCGATCTCGGCGGTGGGCCACGCGTAGTTGAGGTCGGCCCCCAGCTGCTTGGAGCCCATAACGATGTATGCGCCGCCGTAAGCCTTACGCGTGATCACAGTGAGCAGGGGCACGGTTGCCTCGGCGTAGGCATAGAGGAGCTTCGCTCCTCGACGGATGACGCCGGTCCACTCCTGGTCGGTGCCGGGCAGGTAGCCTGGCACGTCGACGAGCGTGAGGATCGGGATGGAGAAGGAGTCGCAGAAGCGTACGAAGCGCGCGGCCTTCTCTCCGGCCTCGATGTTGAGCGTGCCGGCCATGGACTGCGGCTGGTTGGCGATGATGCCGACGGAGCGTCCCTCGACGCGGCCGAAGCCGATGACAATGTTGGGCGCGAACAGCGGCTGCACCTCGAGGAAGTCCTCGTTGTCGACGATGTGTTCGATGACGGTCTTGACGTCGTAGGGCTGGTTTGGGGAATCCGGGATGAGGGTGTTGAGCCGGCGATCCTCGTCCGTGATCTCGAGCGCGACGTCGCTCTCGTAGATGGGCAACTCGGCCAGGTTGTTGTCCGGCAGGAAGCTGAGGAGAGTGCGCGCGTAGTCGAGCGCGTCATCCTCGTCGCTGGCCAGGTAGTGGGCGACTCCGGAGATCGAATTGTGGGTGAGGGCTCCGCCGAGCTCCTCCATGCCGACGTCTTCGCCCGTCACTGTCTTGATCACGTCGGGACCGGTGACGAACATCTGGCTGGTCTTGTCGACCATGATCACGAAGTCGGTGAGCGCCGGTGAGTAGACGGCGCCACCGGCCGCAGGCCCCATGATGATCGAGATCTGCGGGATGACGCCGGATGCCTGCGTGTTGCGACGGAAGATCTCGCCGTATTTGCCGAGGGCGACGACGCCCTCCTGGATGCGCGCGCCACCGGAGTCGAGCATGCCAATGATCGGCACGCCGGTCTTGAGGGCGTGGTCCATCACCTTGATGATCTTCTCGCCCGCGACCTCTCCGAGCGACCCGCCGAAGATGGTGAAGTCCTGGCTGTAGACGGCGACCTGGCGACCGTGGATCGTGCCCATGCCGGTGACGACCGCGTCACCGTATGGGCGGGAGTGCTCCATCCCGAACGCGTGGGTGCGGTGGCGCACGAACTCGTCGAGCTCGACGAACGAACCCGGGTCGAGGAGCGTCGCGATGCGCTCGCGAGCAGTGCCCTTGCCTTTCTTGTGCTGCTTGGCGATCGCCGCCTCGCCGCTCGCGGTGACGGCCTCGTGGTAACGCAATTTCAGGTCGGCTAGCTTGCCCGCCGTCGTGTGGGTGTCGGAGACCGTGGGGGACTTGGGGGCGTCGAGCGTGGCGTCAGGCTTCTTGTCAGGGGTCACTGAGTCAGCCTACCCAACAGGGTCAGGCCGGGACTGTTGTCGAAAGTCTCCAAAATTCGCGCTGCGGAATTGCCCTGCGCCAATTTTTCCCGCGCGCGCAACGAACCGTTTACCGTCTGGTGGCTTTCCGGTACGACGCTCTCCCTAGGTTGAGAGGCGCCTCTACACGGAAAAGGCGGGGATCGATGGGCGTGGTAGCGATCATCCCCGCTCGTGGCGGATCCAAGGGTGTTCCCGGCAAGAACCTGCGTCGCGTCGGCGGCCGATCTCTCGTCGCCAGAGCAGTGGACGCCGCGCTCGCCGCCTCATCCATCGACCGCGTCCTGGTCAGCACCGACGATGCCGCGATCGCCGCGGAGGCGTTCGCCGCGGGTGCCGACGTCCTCGACCGTCCGTCGGGGATCGCCGGTGACACCGCGACCTCGGAGGCCGCCGTGCTCCACGCGCTCGGATCGCTGACGCTACGGCCCGAGGTCACGGTCTTCGTCCAGGCCACGTCGCCGTTCATCGATCCCACCGACCTCGATGCCGCGGTCTCCCGCGTGCTGGCCGGTGCCGAGGATGTGGTCTTCGCCGCCACCCGGACCCATGCCTTCCTGTGGCGCCCGGACCCGGATGGCGCCTCGGGGGTCAACCACGACCCGTCGTTCCGCCCCCGCCGCCAGGACAGGGACGCCCAGTTCCAGGAGACGGGCGCGTTCTACGTGATGCGCACCGCGGGCTTTCTTGCGGCGGGCTTCCGCTTCTTCGGGCGCGTCGGTATCGCCGAGGTGGACCCGGCGCGCGCGCTCGAGATCGACACCGAGCGCGAGCTTGAGGTCGCGAGTCTCCTCGCTCCGCTGTTCGCTACGGTGGACGCGATCGACGTCGACGCCGTGGTCACCGACTTCGATGGCGTTCACACGGACGATCGCGCACTCGTCGGCGCGGATGGCCGCGAGTTCGTCCGGGTGAGCCGTTCCGACGGTGCCGGAATCGAGAGTCTCTCGCGGGCCGGGATTCCGGTCCTGATCCTGTCGCGTGAGACCAATCCAGTCGTCAGCTCGCGCGGCCGGAAACTCGGCGTCGAGGTTCGTCAGGGCATCCTCGACAAGGCTACCGCCCTGCGCGCGTGGGCCGACGCCGTCGATGTCCCGCTGTCGCGAATCGCGTACCTCGGTAACGACCTGGGTGACCTTCCCGCGATGGTACTTGCGGGCTGGCCAGTGGCCGTCGCCGATGCCCGCCCCGAGGCGATTGCCGCTGCCCGGATGGTGCTGTCGCGCGGCGGCGGCTCGGGCGCGGTCCGCGAACTCGCCGACCTGGTTCTGCGGTCGAAGCCGAGCCCCGATGCCCACCAAGAGAAGAAACATCCCAACCCAGAAGGAAGTGAACGGCCATGGCAGTTGCAATCGGCGGAGTAGCGATCGGTCCGGACGAGCCGGTCTACGTGATCGCGGAAATCGGTCTCAACCACAACGGGGACGTGGAGATCGCGAAGCAGCTGATCGATGTCGCGGCCGACTCCGGCGCGCAGGCGGTCAAGTTCCAGAAGCGCACCCCGGCGATCTCCACGCCAGAGCACATGAAGAACACTCCGCGTGAGACCCCGTGGGGAACCATGACCTATCTCGAGTACCGCTACCGCGTCGAGTTCGACCGCGACCAGTACATCGAGATCGGCGACTACGCCACGATGCGCGGCCTCAGCTGGTTCGCGTCGCCGTGGGACGAACAGGCCGTCGACTTCCTCGAGGACCTGGATGTCGTCGCCCACAAGGTCGCGTCCGCGTCCGTCACCGACATTGCGATGCTCGAGGCGCTCCGTTCCTCGGGCAAGCCGATCATCCTCTCCACCGGAATGTCGACAATGGATCAGATCGATCGCGCCGTCGAGGTGCTCGGCACCAACAACCTGGTTGTTCTGCACGCCACGTCCACCTATCCGTTGCCGCCGGAAGAGGCGAACATCCGGATGATCCCCACGCTGCGGGACCACTTCCCGGGCGTGCCGATCGGCTACTCGGGCCACGAGCGTGGGCTGCAGATCTCGATCGGCGCGGTGGCCCTCGGCGCCGTCGCAGTGGAGCGTCACATCACCCTCGACCGGACGATGTGGGGTTCGGACCACGCCGCGTCGCTGGAGCCGGTCGGCTTCGAGCACCTCGTGCGCGACATCCGCGTGCTCGGTGAGGCGCTCGGTGACGGCGTGAAGCGCGTCTACCCGGGCGAGCTCGCACCGCTCGCCAAACTTCGTCGCACCCCGGCCTGAGCGTCCCGACCGTGAAGATCCTGGGCGTCGCCGACTCCGACTCGTATGTGAAGTGGGGGGCGGCGACGCTCGCTCGTGCGCCGAAATCGTGGGACTCGCGACTCGTCATCATCGATTCGCCGTTCGTTCCGACCGCCGCCCAGCGGGCGGCCGCCGTGGACGGACTGATGGACAGCGATCCGCCGGTGCGCTCGCTCGCCGAGCTCGCAGCCCTGGTGGCCGAGGAGCAGCCGGATGTGGTGTTCCTGTCCCTTCGGGGACCGCTCATTCGCGTCGTTCTGCGCGCAGTGCTCGAGGTATCGGGCCGTCGACCGATCCTGGTGTCCGGCCTGCCGGGCATCTCGATTCCGGCGACCCGCAAGGCGCTGACCTTCCGATCGCAGGTCGACCTCATCCTGCTGCACAGTAAGCGCGAGCTTCGCGACTTCCCGGGGGTCGCCCGGAAGCTCGGGGTCGAGCAGTCGTTCGCTCTCGCGACGCTTCCATTCTTCGCGACCACGCATCGCACGGACCAGCCGCGGGACGAGATCGTGTTCGCCGCACAGGCCAAGGTGCCGAGGCTGCACAGCGAGCGCACGGCGATTGTCGGCTGGCTCGCGGAGTGTGCCGCCACGCATCCGGAGCTGCGGGTCGTCATCAAGCTGCGCGCCGTCGGCTCGGAGACACAGACGCACGCGGAGCAGTACCCGTACGACCAGCTTCTGAACGAGCTACCGTCGAGGCCGGCCAACCTGGTGGCCGAGTCCGGTTCGATGGGTGCCCACCTGGAGCGGGCCGTGGGCCTCGTCACGGTTAGCTCGACCGCACTGCTTGAGGCGGCCGCGCTGGGAATTCCCGGGATCGCGCTCGACGATTTCGGCGTGAGCCCGGGCCTCATCAATACGGTGTTCGAGGACAGCAACCTGCTCGGCTCGTCGAGCGAGCTGGTCGCAGCACGGTTCCGTCGCCCGGATCCCGGCTGGCTGGACGACAACTACTTCCACAAGCCGCAGGACGACGACTGGCTGCAGAAGATCGAGGCGCTCATCGCCGAGCGGGAGGTGGCGGCGCTGCCACTGCGTCGGCTCCGCTACGGCCAGTCGGGCGGACGGCTACGCCACTCGTGGGATCGCAAGAGAGCGCTCGGCTCGCTGGACCACTCGTTCGCCGGCTACGCCTCGCTGGTGATCGGCTATCCGACCAGGGCTGTGATTAGGAGCCTGCGGCGAGGTCGCGGGCTTTACCATGCCCTGCGCCGAAGCGCCGTTGCCAGCCCCACCGAGTGACCCCGATCATCGCCTCGCGCACGATCGACGAGCTCATCTTTGACACTCCGGCCTCGCGTTCGCGGAACACGATCGGGACCTCGACGATGGGCAGCCCGAGATCGAACACGCGCAGCGCCATCTCGATCTGGAACGAGTAGCCGTGGGAGCTCACGTCGGAGGAGATCGCCGTCACAACGTCGATGGGGTACGCGCGATAGCCGGCCGTGATGTCACGGGTCGGCATGCGCAGCGCTACGCGCGCGTACAGGTTGGCGGTGCGGCTGAGCAACAGGCGGGTCAGCGGCCAGTTGACTACGGAGCCACCCTTCATCCAGCGGGAGCCGATGACGAGCCCCGGATGCGGCGGCGCGAGGAGCGCGTCGAGCATCGCCGGGAGCGTTTCCGCGGGGTGTGATCCGTCCGCGTCCATCTCGACGACGACGTCGTATCCCGCGTCCCGGGCCCAGGAAAAACCGGCGAGGTAGGCCGGGCCGAGGCCCTCGCGCTCGGCCCGGTGCAGGACGTGCGCGCGTGCATTCGATTTCGCGAGGCGGTCGGCGAGCTCACCGGTGCCGTCCGGACTCCGATCGTCGACGACGAGGAGATCCACGCCGGGAACCGTTTCGAGCAGGTGGGCCGCCACGCGGGGAAGCGAATCGATCTCGTTGTAGGTCGGCATGATCACGACGACCCGTCCCCACCCGGCGCCCCCGGACCCCGATACCGCGCGCGCCATGCTCACAACCTACCGGCTGGGAGCGCTGGATTAGGCTTCCCCCGTGGAGCTACCCCGAACTGCGGTCCTCGTGCCTGATGTACGGATCCTCGACGAGGCCGGGTCGACTAACGACGTGCTCGCGGGCCTCGTGCACGCGGGCGACGCAGCCGCATTCACCACCGTGCTCACGCTCAACCAGACGGCCGGCCGCGGCCGCCTCGGTCGAGTCTGGAGCGCACCGCCAGGCAAGACGCTCGCGGCCTCGGTTTTGGTTCGACCGGCGGTGCCGGGTTCCGTGCCGCTCGGGTGGATTCCGCTGCTCGCCGGGGCAGCGATGTCCTCGGCGATCGATTCGCTCCTCGGCGGCGGTCGCACCGGGCTCAAGTGGCCGAACGACGTGCAGGTGGACGGGCTGAAGGTCTGCGGCGTTCTCGCCGAGCTGGTTCCGTCGGGCGACGCTGTGATTGTCGGTACCGGTGTCAACCTCACGCTGGCCGAGGACGAGTTGCCCGTGCCGACGGCGACTTCCCTGGCGCTCGCCGGTGCGACGGACCGCGGAGACCAGCTGGTCGATGCCGTCCTCGCGGGGTATCTCAGGATCCTCCTCGAGCTGCTCGATCGTCTCGCGGGCTTCGGCGGGGACGCGCGGGCGAGCGGCGCGCATCGCACCGTATCCGAGTGGTGTCGGACGATCGGCCGCGAGGTTCGCGTGTCCCTGCCCGGCGGCTCCGACCTGTTCGGGACCGCGACCGGGATCGACGAGACCGGACGACTGCTCGTGCGCGAGCAGGACGGGAACCGAATCACGCCGGTCGCTGCCGGCGATGTGACCCACCTGCGGTACGAATGACCCATGCCTGAGGTGGCCGGAGCGGAACGGGTGGTCGTGCGACTCCGCCCGCACGGGAGGATCCTGTTCTGGCCGACTGTCGCGCTGCTCCTCATCGTGGGTGCCTGCGGCTATTTCTTCGGTTCGCTCCCCGAGGACTGGGAGAACCTCGCCCTTCTCGGCGTCGCGGCCGTCCTCGCGCTGCTGCTGTGGGTGATTCCGGTCTTCACCTGGCTCGGGCGCAACTACACGATCACGACCAGGCGGATCATCGTGCGGAGCGGTTTTGTGGTGCGAGTGCGGCAGGAGCTGCTGCTCAGCCGTGGTTCGGATGTGACGGTGCGCAAGACGGGGCTCCAAACCCTGTTCGGCAGCGGCGATGTCCGGATCGGAAGCGGACCGGACTCGGCGGTCGTGATGAGGGATGTCCCGCAAGCGAATCTCGTGCAGGCCGCGCTCCATGACCTGATCGAAG
>DASXCU010000120.1:0-3774 GCA_036491035.1 Galbitalea sp.
GACCAGCGCCGGTTCAGCCGCCCAGAACGCGAGGTAGAGGTTCTCGTCATCCCACAGGACGCTCGCTGTGGTGTCGAGCGGAGCGGGAACTCCGGTCACCAGGTCGACGAAACGCTCCGTCCGCGCGGCCTCGACCCAGGCGGGAGAGGATGCTTCGCCCTGCGACGCGACCGGGCCGGCCACGCGACGCGCGACATACTCACGCGGCACGAGACCGTAGCCGTTCGGATTCGTGGTCACGTCGGCGTCGTCCGCTAGTCCAGCAGGAGCGCGGGCTCTTCGATGATGCTGGCGACGTCGGCGACGAATCGGCTCGCGACATCCCCGTCCACGATGCGGTGGTCGAAACTGCCCGCGACGGTGGTCACGAAGCGCGAGCGCACTTCTCCGTCGACGATCCACGGCTTCTGCTTGATCGTCCCCATCGCGAGGATGGCCGCCTCACCCGGGTTCAGGATCGGCGTGCCCGTGTCCATCCCGAACGAACCCACGTTCGTGATCGTGATCGTGCCGTTCGCCATCTCGGCGGGCTGGGTCTTGCCGTCACGCGCCGTGATGGTCAGGTTTTCGAGCGCCTGCGCGAGCTGGAGCAGGGTGAGTTCCTGCGCATCCTTGATGTTGGGGACGAGCAGGCCGCGAGGAGTCGCGGCGGCGATGCCGAGATTCACGTAGTGGTGCACCGTGATTTCCTTGTCCGACCACGACGAGTTCACGGTGGGGTTGCGGCGAACCGCCCAGATCAGCGCCTTCGCCACGATCAGCAGGGGCGAGACCCGGATGCCCGCGAAGTCCGCGGAACTCTTCAACCGCGACACGAACTCCATGGTGCGCGTCGCGTCGATGTCGACGAAGACGCTCACGTGCGGCGCGGTGAATGCGCTCTGCACCATCGCCGTCGCGATCGCCTTGCGAACACCCTTGACCGGGATGATCTCCTCGCGCTCCGGCGACCAATCCGGCGTCTCGATGTTGCGGAACAGGCTCGCCTGCTGCGCGTGCCGGATCACGTCATCGCGAGTGATCTCACCCGCGAGACCCGTGCCGACGATGCCGGCCAAGTCCACGTCGAGGTCCTTCGCGAGCTTTCGGATGGGCGGCTTCGCGATCACGGCGGATGCCGCCGCTGCCGGAACCGACGCCGGTCGCGGTGCGGCCTGAGCACTCGGAGCCGCGGGGGCGGCCGCATCCGCGCGGCGGCGACGCGAGGCGACGTGCCCCTTCGTCCCGTAGCCCACGAGCGTTGCCGGGGCCTTCTCCTCGAGCGCGATGCTCGCCGCCGTGTCCGCGACCTCCGACGGTGCGTCTGCCGCCGGCTTCGGCGTGACGATCGGAGCACCCGAAGTGCCGACGCTGATGATCGCGGTGCCGACTTCGACCGTGTCGCCCTCGGCTACCAGCAGCGCAGATACCGTTCCCGCGAAAGGTGAGGGCAGTTCGACCAGCGACTTCGCCGTCTCGATCTCGACCAGCACTTGGTTGACCTCGATGACGTCGCCGGCCTGCACCTTCCAGGCCACGATCTCGGCCTCGGTGAGACCCTCCCCGACATCCGGGAGCAGGAATTCTGAGTCAGCCACTTCGGTCTCCTTCGCCTAGTACGCCAGCGCGCGGTCGACGGCCTCGAGCACACGATCGGCGTCCGGAAGATACAGCGTCTCGAGTTTGGCCGGCGGGAACGGCGCATCGAAACCCGACACCCGGAGCACGGGTGCCTCGAGCGAGTAGAAGGCGCGCTCCGCGACCGTTGCCGCGATTTCGGAGCCGACCGACACGGAACCCGGCGCCTCCTGTGCGATCACGAGTCGACCGGTCTTGCGCACGGACTCGAGGATCGGGTCGTAGTCGATCGGCGAGAGTGAACGCAGGTCGAGCACCTCGACGCTCGTGCCCTCGTCGGCGGCCAGGTCGGCGGCCTGCAGCAGAACCGACACCATGGCGCCGTGGCCAAGCAGCGTGACCTCGGTTCCCTCCCGGGCCACGGCCGTGGAGTGCAGCGGACGCCCGGACGCCTCGAGGTCGACGTCGCCCTTCGGCCAATACCGGCTCTTCGGCTCGAGGAAGATGACGGGATCGTCGCTGAGGATCGCCTCCTGGATCATCCAGTAGGCATCGTGTGGCGTCGACGGGCTGACGACGCGCAGGCCGGGGGTGTGGGCGAAGTACGCCTCCGGGCTCTCCTGGTGATGTTCGACCGCGCCGATGTGGCCGCCGTACGGAATTCGGATCACCACGGGCATCGAGATGCGGCCCTCGTGGCGGTTCGTCAGTTTCGCGAGCTGGGTGGTGATCTGGTCGAAGGCCGGGAACACGAAGCCATCGAACTGGATCTCGCACACCGGACGGTAGCCGCGCATCGCGAGGCCGATTGCCGTGCCGACGATCCCCGACTCCGCGAGTGGCGTGTCCATGACCCGGCGATCGCCGAACTCCGCCTGCAACCCCTCGGTCACTCGGAACACCCCACCGAGCGGTCCGATGTCCTCACCCATCATCAGAACCTTGTCGTTGTCCTGCATCGCCTTTCGGAGACCGGCGTTCAGCGCCTTCGCCATCGGAAGCGACTCGAGGGCGCTCATTCGCCGACCCCGCCCTGGGCGTACGCGGCTTCGTATCCCTCGAGCCAGAGCTTCTGCTCGGCGAGCTGCGGATGCGGCTCCGAGTACACGTTGTCGAACATGTCGGAGACCGGCGGCACACCGAGTTCCACGGTGCGTCGGCGGATGTCCTCCGAGAAGTCTGCGGCCTCCGTCGCGACATCGCGGAAGAAGTCGTCCCCCTCACCCCGCGACCGCAGGTAGCTTTCGAATCGCGAGATCGGATCGAGCGCAGCCCAGTGGGCCGTCTCCTCGTCGGTGCGGTACTTCGACGGATCGTCGCTCGACGTGTGCGCCCCCATCCGGTACGTGAGGGCCTCGATGAATCGCGGGCCGTCACCCGCCCGCGTCTCGTCCAGGAACTTGCGCGACGCCGCATAGCTGATGAGCACGTCGTTGCCGTCGATCTGAATGCCGGGAATCCCGAACCCTCCGGCGCGCAGGTACAGCGGTGTGCGCGACTGCCGTGAGACCGGAACCGAGATCGCCCACTGGTTGTTCTGTAAAAAGAACAGTTCGGGTGTCTGGTAACTCGCGGCGAACACGAGAGCCTCGTTGACGTCGCCCTGGCTGGTCGAGCCGTCGCCGAAGTAGGTGATGACCGCCTCGTCGGTGTCCGGGTTGCCCGTTCCCGCCTTGCCGTCGAGGGTCACCCCCATCGCGTAGCCGGTGGCGTGAAGCGTGTGGCTGCCCAGCACCATCGTGTAGATGTGAAAATTGCCGTTCTCCTCCGGCACCCAACCGCCGTGGGTGAGCCCACGGAACAGGCGGACGATGTTGATCACGTCCAGCCCGCGGATGATGCCCACCGCGTGCTCACGGTAGGACGGGAAGATGTGGTCCTGCGGTCGCATCGCGAAACCGGATCCGACCTGGGCCGCCTCCTGCCCGAGGCTCGGCACCCAGATGCCCATCTGGCCCTGGCGCTGAAGATTGGTGCCCTCGAGGTCGAACGCCCGCGTCAACACCATGACGCGGTGGAACTCGCGCAGCTCGTCGTCGGTCAGCTTCTCGACGAACGGGAGGTAGGGGGCGGTCGCGTCGCTTTCGACGAGAGCGCCAGCCGGCGAAAGCAGCTGAAGCGTCGCGTCGGTGTAGGACATGAAACCCAATCTATTCGTGAGTTCAGGGCGCGGTTCGGAGGGTTCGGATAACCTCCGCGGCAGCTCTTAGGAGCTTG
>DASXCU010000121.1:0-11186 GCA_036491035.1 Galbitalea sp.
CGAAACGAAGCTGAGGAACTCGTCGGCGTGGAAGAACAGCTGCGTGATCGCGAGGTTGGCCCCGGCAGCCTGCTTGGCCAGCAGCGTGTCGAGATCCTGCTGGATCGACCGCGACCGCGGATGCCCGTTCGGGAACGCCGCTACCGCAATCGTGACCTGCTCCCCGCTCGAGATCCGTTTGGCGCCCGGGAACCCGGGAATCTCGAGCTGTCGATACGGCGCGCGCTCGTGCTGGACGCGATGGATGAGCTGGACGAGTTCGCCCGCGCTCTTGATGTCTCCGAGGAAATCCACGCCAGGAGCGGTGCCGGCCGGTGGATCCCCACGGACGGCCAGGAAGTTGGTCAGACCGACGCCCAGGAATTCGCGAATGACGTTCGTCGCATCCTCCCAGGACCAGCCGACGCAGGTGAGGTGTGCCATCGGACGCACGGGGGTCGCAAGCAGGTGACGAAGCACGCCGAGGGACGCCTCGCGGGTGGACCCACTGGCACCGTAGGTAACCGAGATGAACTCGGGCTCGGTCTCGACCAGTCGGTCCATCGTTTCGTACATCGCGAGCTCCGCCGCGGCGGAGCGCGGTGGATACATCTCGAACGAGTACGTTGGCACGCAGCAGCCCTCCGGTAGAAGTCGCGCAGTTTCAATTCCCGGTGGGGCGGGTGCCGGGCTCGGCTGTCGCTCCGGACACGACAAATCGCCGCATCGTTACGAAAGAGACTAACAAGTTGGCTCCGACACTATGTGCCGCGGTGCGCCATGTTACGAAGCGTTAACCGCCTCGAACGGCTTGAAGGTGTCCACGCTCTGGGGGTGCACGAGCGCGGTCACCAGGGTGCCGGTTTCTCGGTAGTCCGTGGTCACGACGCGACCCACCGAGTGCAGCTTCGCAATCAGGTCACCGCGGTCGTAGGGCACGAGCAGGGTCAGCTCGATCTCGGGTTCTGGAATGAGCTCCGCGATCCGGTCAAGCAGCTCGGGAATCCCCTCGCCCGTCCGCGCCGAAACGAACACGGCCTTCGGCTCCAGCCCGCGGAGAATGAGCCGCTGGTCTTCATCCACGAGATCCGACTTGTTGAATGCCACAATCTCGGGTGTGCTGCGCGCCTCGATCTCGCCCAGGACATCCCGCACCGTCGCGAGCTGCGCCGCCGGATCCGGATGGGACGCATCCACGACGTGGACGATCACGTCGGCGTCCCCGATTTCCTCCAGTGTCGACCGGAACGCCTCGACGAGCTGGTGCGGCAGGTTGCTGACGAACCCGACCGTGTCGGTGAAGGTGTACGGACGGTGGTCCGGCGTCATTCCCTTGCGCACCGTCGCGTCGAGGGTTGCGAACAGGGCGTTCTCGACGAGCACGCCGGCGCGGGTGATCCGGTTCAGCAGACTCGACTTTCCGGCGTTCGTGTATCCCGCGATCGCGACCGACGGAACCGCAAAGCGGTTCCGGTTGGCACGCTTGGCCTCGCGAGCCGGGCCAAAGCCTTTGATCTGCTTCCGCAGCCGGGACATCCGGGTATGGATGCGACGGCGATCGAGCTCGATCTTCGTCTCACCCGGTCCACGGCTTCCCATGCCGTTGCCGGCCCCGACCTGGCCACCGGCCTGCCGCGACATCGACTCGCCCCATCCGCGAAGTCGCGGGAGCAGGTATTCGAGCTGCGCGAGTTCGACCTGAGCCTTGCCCTCGCGGCTCTTTGCGTGCTGGCTGAAGATATCGAGGATGACGGCCGTACGGTCGATCACCTTGACCTTCACGATGTCCTCCAGCGCGCGCCGCTGGCTCGGTGCGAGCTCGGTGTCGGCAACGACGGTGTCGGCGCCCAGCGCCTGGACGATGCCGCGCAGCTCATCGGCCTTGCCCTTGCCGAGGTACGTGCTCGGGTCCGGATGCGGACGCTGCTGCAGCAGGCCGTCGAGCACGCGTGCGCCAGCAGTCTCGGCGAGGGAAGCGAGTTCGCGCAGCGAATTGTCGGCGTCGGTCACCGATCCGCTCGGGTACACCCCGATGAGAACGACGTTCTCCAGTCGCAGCTGCCGATACTCGACCTCGGTGACATCCTCCAGCTCCGTGCCGAGACCCTGAACGCGGCGCAGGGCGGCGCGATCCTCGCGCTCGGACTGGTCGCCGTCTCGTAGGTCGTCGTACTGCGAGTTCTCCTGCAGCGCATCCGCCCGGGCGGATCCAAATGTGACGGATCGCGCCGCACGCGTCTCATCGTGAGCGAGTACACGGCTGATCGCCGCCTCGTCTTCATTGATTTCGGTCATTTTCACCAACTGTAGTCTTCGGAATTTCGATAGGTTTTGGGGATGAGCAATGAGCAATACTTCGCGGCTCAGCCCGCGAGTGAGCTCAATCTGCGGACGTTCCACGCTCGGCTCGTGGGGCAGGTCTACGAACTGACCACCGCGAGCGGCATCTTCAGTCCGGAGCGCATCGACGCCGGAACCGAGGTTCTGCTTGCAAACACGCCCGCCCCGCCGCCGGGTGGCGACCTTCTGGACCTGGGATGCGGCTGGGGACCGATCGCCCTCAGTCTCGCCATCAACTCGCCACGGGCAACCGTGTGGGCGGTCGATGTGAACGAGCGGGCTCTAGACCTCGTTCGCAGGAATGCGCAGGCTCTCGGCCTCGTCAACGTAAACGCGTGTACACCCGACAATGTTCCCACAGATGTGACGTTCACGACCATCTGGTCCAACCCACCGATTCGCGTCGGCAAGAACGAACTCCATGGCCTGCTGGAGAGATGGTTGCCCCGACTTTCGCCCGGAAGCGACGCCTGGCTGGTCGTGCAACGCAACCTCGGCTCGGACTCGCTTCACCGGTGGCTCGAAGCGTCCTTCCCGGACGACTTCACGTTCACGAGAGCGGCCACGAACAAGGGCTACCGCGTGCTGCGTGGTCGCCGGCGTTAGAAGTTCAGCTCGCTCGAGAACACCAGCTCGGCCGGACCGCTCAGCGAGACGTGCTCGCCATCCTCGGTCGGGAACATCCGCACGCCCACGGTGCCACCCGGAACTTCGACACTCCACTGGTTCGGTGCGCCAGAGCCCGCCCAGTAGCGGGTAGCCAGAGCTGCCGCGACCGCACCGGTTCCGCAGGAGAGCGTCTCGCCGCTTCCGCGCTCGTGAACGCGCATCCGGATGCGACCAACGCCGTCCTTCACCAGTGGCTCGAGCGGAAGCACCAGTTCGACGTTCGCGCCGTCGACCGGCTCCGGTTCGACGATGGGGATGTAGCCGAGGTCGGCGGCCGCGAGCTCGTCCTCGCTGGACAGCGCGACCACCACGTGTGGGTTACCAACGTTGATACCGAGACCGGGCCGCGCGACCGACAGGTTGCGGATGCGTACGGTCGGTTCGGTTCCGTCCAGGCGCCAGCGGCCCAGATCGGCCTGGAATCCGGTCTTGTTGCGCTGAACATCGCGCACGCCGCCCCGCGTACCGATCGCGAGGGTGTTGCCGTCCTCCAGCTCGGTGAGGCCACGATCGAGCAGGTACTTGGCGAACACACGGATGCCGTTGCCGCACATCTCAGCGACGCTGCCATCCGAGTTGTGATAATCCATGAACCATTCGGCCGAGTTGTCTTCGGCGAGCGATTTCGCGCCCTCCGGAGTGTTCGCGGACCTGACCGCCCGCAGCACACCGTCGGCACCGACGCCGAAGTGCCGGTCGCAGATCGCGGCGATCTGGTCTGAGGTGAGGTCGACCGTGCCATCCGGGTCGGCGAACAGCACGAAGTCGTTGCCCGTGCCGTGGCCCTTGGTGAAGTGGATCGTTACGCTCACGGGACAATCGTAGCGAGCGCGGCATCCACCAGATCGCCGCTGTCGGCATCGAACCAGTGCGTCTCCGGGTAGCGGCGGAACCATCCAACCTGGCGGCGAGCGTAGCGCCGGGTCAGCGCCGCCGCCTGGGCTATCGCGTCGTCCTGGCTGAGTTCGCCATCGAGTTGGGAGAGAGCCTGTGCGTAGCCGATCGCGCGCGCCGCGGTCACTCCGAGCCGCGAACGCTCCAGAGCTCGTACCTCGTCGAGCAGCCCGTCCGACCACATTTGCTCGACGCGCGCATCGAGCCGAGGCACCAGGATCTCTCGCGGCGACTGGAGTCCGAGGATCGTGGTGGCCCGCCACGGTGCGGAGCCGTCGGGCAGGCCCGCGCCGAACGGCTCTCCCGTCAGCTCGATCACCTCGAGCGCGCGAACGAGCCGTCGACCGTTGTGTGGACCGATCGATTTCGCGGCCGCCGGATCCAGCTGGCTGAGCCGCTGGTACAGGATGCCGGGGCCGCTCGACCCCAGTTCTCCTTCGAGCGCGGCACGGATCTCCGGATCGGTGCCGGGGAAGCTGAAGTTCCAGAGCACGCTCGAGACATACAGTCCGGACCCTCCGACGAGGATGGGCTCCGCTCCGCGCGCGAGGATGTCGTCGATCGCGACACGCGCCTGCACCTGGTAGTCGGCGACGCTCGACTCGTCGCCGATGTCGAGCACGTCGAGCAGGTGATGCGGGATCCCGCGCCGCTCCGCGACCGGCAGTTTGGCGGTGCCGATGTCCATGCCGCGGTAGAGCTGCATCGCGTCGGCGTTGACGATCTCGGCCGGGATCCCGCGCTCGGCGAGTCGCTCGGCCAGGTCGAGCGATAGCGCCGACTTGCCGGTGCCGGTGGCCCCGACGATGGCGATCACGGCGTTAGCGCTGCTCGTCGTCGGCGTCGTAGATTGGCGTCGTCGCGACGCGAAGAGTCGGAAGTCCGAGTGATACGCGCGCGGCGCCGCCCGTTCCGACCGAGTCGCCTGACGCGTGGTTGGGGACAGCGCAGCTTTCGGCTTCTGCTCGATCCCAGGCATCCCCGGAGCGAGTACGGCGAAGCACGAGGGGGGCGCCATCGGTCGAGTCCGCGATCAGGTAGAACGGCTTCGCGTCGGTGATCGTGACCGTGACGACGTCGCCCGGTCGCGGCGCTTCGCTGTGCGGAGGCACCTCGAAGTGCACGAGTCGCGAGTCCTCCGCCCGGCCGGAGAGCCGATGCGTTGCGGCATCCTTACGCGACTCCGCGCCGACCAGGACGTTCACAGGGGTGCCGACCAGTTTCGCGTTCTCTTCCCAGGAGATCTGGTCCTGCAGCGCGACGAGGCGCTCGTAGCGTTCCTGGACGACGTGCTTCGGAATCTGGTCAGCGAGTGTCGCGGCGGGCGTTCCGGGACGAATCGAGTACTGGAACGTGAAGGCCGATGCGAATCGTGCTTCCCGCACGACACGCAGCGTCTCCTGGAAATCGGCTTCGGTTTCCCCAGGGAAGCCAACGATGATGTCAGTGCTGATAGCGGCGTTCGGAATCTTCGCGCGAACCCGGTCGAGGATGCCGAGGAATTTCTCGGAACGGTAGCTGCGCTTCATGGCCCGGAGGATCGCGTCCGATCCGGACTGCAGGGGCATGTGCAGCTGGGGCATCACGGCAGGCGTTTCGGCCATGGCCTCGATCACGTCGTCGGTGAATGCCGCGGGGTGCGGGCTGGTGAAGCGAATCCGCTCCAGTCCGGCGATCTGTCCGGCGGCGCGGAGCAGTTTGCCGAAGGCCTGACGATCGCCGAATTCGACGCCGTAGGAGTTGACGTTCTGCCCGAGCAGTGTGACTTCGATTGCGCCGTCGTCGACCAGGGCCTGGATCTCCGCGAGCACATCGCCGGGTCGTCGATCTTTCTCCTTCCCGCGGAGGGAGGGGACGATGCAGAACGTGCAGGTGTTGTTGCATCCGACGGACACGGACACCCAGCCGCTGTGGGTGGACTCGCGTCGCGTGGGCAGCGTGGATGGGAAGACGTCGAGCGATTCGAGGATCTCGAGTTGCGCTTCGCCGTTGTGTCGCGCCCTCTCGAGCAGGGTCGGAAGTGCACCCATGTTGTGTGTGCCGAACACGACGTCGACCCATGGCGCCTTTTCGAGGATGACGTTTTTGTCTTTCTGGGCAAGGCAGCCCCCGACGGCGATCTGCATGCCTTCGTGTTCGCGTTTGATGGACGCGAGGATGCCCAGGTTGCCGTAGAGCTTGTTGTCGGCGTTTTCGCGTACCGCACAGGTGTTGATGACGACGACGTCGGCTTGTTCGCCATCGGCGCGGACGTAGCCGGCCGCTTCGAGCGATCCGCTGAGGCGCTCGGAGTCGTGGACGTTCATCTGGCAGCCGTACGTGCGCACCTCGTAGGTGCGCGCTCGAGTTTCGATGCGTTCCGGGCTGTCAGCGAGCTGGGTCATGGTGCCGTCAAGTCTAAACGGGCTACCGGAACCGCGGCCCCTCGGCGCTCGGCCGCTGCGAGCCCTGGCTGGAGAGGGCGGATGCAACCGCGGATGCGACGACGCTGCCCGAGTATCCCTTGCGCATGAGGAATGCGCCGAGTCGACGACGAGCGGTCTCCGCGTCGAGTGAACGCAGCTGCGGCGCTCGCTTCAGGGCGATGGCCCGAGCGCGCGTGAGTTCGTCGTCGCCGCTTTCGTAGGCCTCATCGAGTGCTTCCTCGATGGCGGACGGGTCGAGCTTGCGGCGACGTAGTTCGGCGGCGATGGCGGAACGCCCGAGGCCTTTGCGTTCCCGCAGCTGCATGACGAGGGTGTCGGCGAGCTCGCGGTCGTTGAGCAGGCCGACCTCTTCGAGCCTGGTGACTTCGTACGCGACATCGCCCGCTTCGAGATCGCGGCTCCGCAGCAGATCGGTCATTTCCGCGGACGACAGGCCCTTGCGCGTCAGCGCGTACATGCTCACGTTGTGAGCCCTCGCGGACCGTTCACCGGCGGTCTCCAGCGGCAGCTCGGGTTCTTCGCGCTTGGTGATCTCGTTCATACGCTCCTGGAGCTGTTGCGGCGTAAGGCGCTCGAGTTCTCCGGTCGGGAAGTTATGGAGTCGCTTGGGTGTCAGGTCGGGCGCGCCAGCAACTGGTTCGGAGGGTGTCGCCTCCTCGATGGGACGCCGCACTCCGGGGAGATACGTCACCCGCGCAAGGCGCACCTCGCCCTCCGAACCAATCGCGTCAGTCATTCCTGGCTACTCGCCTACGGCCTTCAGGGACGCTTCCAGCTCGGACTCGGGCGGGAACTCGTCTTCCGTAACCGCGGCGGGGACGACCTCGATGGGCTTGGGGCCGGCTGGGGCTTTGGCTGCCGCAGCGGCCGCCTTGTTCTCCGCCTGCAGCGCGTCCGCGGCTGCGGCTGCCTTTGCCGCCTTGGCTTCCGCTCCCACCCCGAGCTTGAACATGATCTTCTGCTCGATGTCCGCGGCGATCTCGGGGTTCTCGAGCAGGAACTTGCGTGAGTTCTCCTTGCCCTGACCCAGCTGGTCGCCGTCGTAGGTGTACCAGGCGCCGGACTTGCGAACGATCTCGTGGTCGACTCCGAAGTCGATGAGGCTGCCCTCGCGCGAGATTCCCGTGCCGTACAGGATGTCGAACTCGGCCTGCTTGAACGGCGGTGCCATCTTGTTCTTGACGACCTTGACGCGGGTGCGGTTGCCGACGGCATCCGTTCCGTCTTTCAGGGTCTCGATTCGACGGATGTCGAGTCTCACCGACGCATAGAACTTCAGCGCCTTGCCACCCGCGGTGGTCTCCGGGCTTCCGAAGAAGACACCGATCTTCTCGCGCAGCTGGTTGATGAAGATCATCGTGGTGTTGGTCTGGCTCAGCCCACCGGTGAGTTTGCGGAGCGCCTGCGACATGAGGCGAGCCTGGAGGCCGACGTGGGAGTCACCCATCTCGCCCTCGATCTCGGCACGGGGCACGAGCGCGGCAACGGAGTCGATGACGATCAGGTCGATCGATCCACTGCGCACGAGCATGTCGGCGATCTCGAGCGCCTGCTCACCGGTGTCGGGCTGCGACACGAGGAGGGCGTCGATGTCGACGCCGAGCTTGGCTGCGTATTCCGGGTCGAGTGCGTGCTCCGCATCGATGAAGGCGGCGATGCCACCGTTGCGCTGGGCATTGGCGATGGCGTGAAGCGTGAGAGTCGTCTTTCCCGACGACTCCGGACCGTAGATCTCGACGATACGACCGCGCGGGAGTCCGCCGATGCCGAGCGCGACATCCAGTGCGATGGAGCCGGTGGAAATGACCTCTACGGGTGCGCGCTCGTCGCTGCCGAGACGCATGACCGATCCCTTGCCGAACTGGCGATCAATCTGGGCGAGTGCTGTTTCGAGTGACTTTTCACGGTCGACTGCTGATGGCATTTCCGAACTCCTCATGTCGATTTGCTTTCTCAGCGCGTGCACTGAGAAAGCCAAAATTGATTGCCCCATAGGCTGTCGTTCTGCTGCTGGCCGGTGGAACAAGGCCCACAGCCTCCCGACAAAAGGCTGGTACGCGACAAGCGCTTACGAGTCAGACGTTACGCTCGGGATCCGACATTTCGTGGCGGAACACGGGCAAACGGTGAATAACTCGTATTCGAACGTCGCTATGAAGGAGCATACGCAGAATCGAACATCTGTTCTAGCGACACGCTGGCGAAAGGTCAGCGCTTCTTCGGCTCGCGCTGCCCTACGCCGTACCAGCGCTCGGGCGGTACATCCGTTGCCCGGCAGAGCGCCAGCCAGATGGCACGCGTCGGTTCACCTGCCTTGATCGCCTGCTCCGCGGTACGGCTTCCCATCTCCTCGAGAACAAGGTCCCGGGTGAGCACGCGGCCGTAGGCGTCGCCGTACTCGTCGGCAATCGCCAGCCAGAACTCACTCAGTCGCACGGAACAACGCTAGGCGAGAATCGTCGACAACAAAGCCAGGAACGACGAAACGCCCCGACGCAGTGCCGAGGCGTTTCGCAAACCGAGCCGCTAGCGAAGTAGCAGGTCTTCGTTGTATCCGGCGACCAGGTCGTCCGGAACGGTGTCTGGGATGGGTGCAAGACCCTCGATGATGGCGATGCGGTCGCCGACCTCGCGCATAATCACCGAGATCGGAGTCTCGAGCGCATCCGCGACGGAGGCGAGAATCTCTGAGCTCGCCTCTTTCTGACCGCGCTCCACCTCACTGAGGTAGCCGAGTGCGACGCTGGCCTTACTTGCCACCTGGCGGAGGGTACGACCCTTTTGAAGGCGGAAGTCACGCAATACGTCACCAATTTCCTGACGAACCAGAACCATGGGACCCTCCTTCTCTTGTCGATTGCCAATCGGTGTTTGTGCTACCGGGTGGATAACACTACATCCGTCCGACTCTCACAATGTAACCGGTGCAACCTCGATACTGCTTGTGAATTCATTACTTGTAACGAGATCGAAACGACCACTATTCCCGATACTTGAGTCGATCTGGCTCAGGTATCGAGTCCTGTGAGAACTTTCTTCAGTTGTACCAGTGATTCGGAGACGACGCGCCGACGGAGTGCGTTTCGCGAACCCCCAAGAGTGAGGTCAAACACTCTCGTTCCGGCGTCAGTCGACACACCGACGAAAACAGTGCCGACCGGTTTGCCGTCCTGCGGGTCGGGGCCGGCCACCCCTGTCGTCGACAGACCAATGGATGCCGGTTGCCCGTCGATCGCGCATACGCGCCGCACGCCCTCGGCCATCGCTGCGGCCACATCCGGGTCGACGGCGCCACGATCGGCCAGAAGACGGTCATCCACGCCGAGCAACGAGCGCTTGAGGGCGGTGTTGTAGGCGACCACTCCCCCGTTCACGACCTTCGAGGCGCCGGGCACGCTAACGAGTTCCGCGACGACGAGACCGCCGGTCAGCGATTCCGCGATCGCGATCGTGAGCCCCCGCCGGGTCAGGTCGGCGATGATGCCGGCGGCTGCCTCGCCCACGGCATCCGACTCAGGAGGCAGGGGTCGTCGCTTCCGTCTTGCGCAGCTTCGAGAACTGCCAGAGGTAATCGATCCCGGAGTACACGGTGAGAACGAGTGCGATGCCCATGACGACCCAGTCAAACCAGTCGATGCCCACGATGACGCCGCTCGGTGCATTGAACACGTTCGCGAAGAGGGCCTGCAGCGGCGCGAGGAACAGTGAGATGGCGATCGATTGGAAGACCGTCTTCAGCTTGCCGCCCTTGGACGCCGGGATGACCCGCTGCCGGATGACGACGAACCGGAAAATCGTGATGCCGAGTTCGCGCACGAGGATGACAATAGTGACCCACCACCACAGGTCACCGAGGATCGACAGCGAAACCAGGGCACCGCCCACGAGCAGCTTGTCGGCGATCGGGTCGAGGATGATTCCGACGTTCGTGATGAGGTTGCGTCCGCGCGCCAGGTGCCCGTCGACCCCGTCCGTCGCGATCGCGAGGACGAAGAGCGCGGTCGCGACCCAGCGCCAGAGCCCGTCGTCGTGGTTGTCGAGGAACAGCAGCCAGATGAATACCGGCACCAAAAGGATGCGGATCACGGTCACGATATTGGCGATATTGCCGTTGCTGGCTTTAGTGTCGCCCGGGCTGGTAACCCGGCCGCGCATCGATTCGATCATGGCGTCGGCCCGGCGCTGGGCCTCCGGACGGCCGGAGCTCGCGATGATGTCGTCCTGTGCGGGATCGCCCGGCAGTAGTGGCGTCATTCGTCACTCCCTGCCCGTCAGCCCCCAGGCGTCCTCATCGGGATCACCATCCGTATCATCGTATCCGGTCGTCATTTCGGCTTGGCGGTCTCTCGGCGAACTTGCGGCGGGCCCGCCGCGCAGGCTGGCGAGCACCTCGGAAAGCTGCTCAGGTGTGACGAGCACGTCGCGGGCCTTGGATCCCTCCGATGGCCCCACGATTCCGCGGGACTCGAGCAGGTCCATCAGTCGACCGGCCTTGGCGAATCCGACCCGCAGCTTCCGCTGCAGCATCGATGTCGAGCCGAATTGCGTGCTGACGACGAGCTCCGCGGCAGCGAGGAGCACCTCGAGATCGTCGCCGATATCGGAGTCGATCTGCCGGGACGCTTCCGCGGGCGCGGCGACATCGGTGCGGTATTCGGGGCGCGCCTGCGCCGTGACGTGTTTGACCACGGCATCGATCTCGGCCTCGGTGACCCAGGCGCCCTGCACGCGCACGGCCTTGCCCGCACCCATGGGAAGGAACAGTCCGTCGCCCTGGCCGATCAGCTTCTCCGCGCCCTGCTGGTCGAGGATGACCCGCGAGTCGGTCGAACTGGAGACCGCAAACGCGAGACGGGATGGCACGTTCGCCTTGATGAG
>DASXCU010000122.1:0-44196 GCA_036491035.1 Galbitalea sp.
CTCCGCCTGGCACGACCCCAACCCCGCGACAGCAGAAGCCGCCTCGAGCAGGTCGGTGGGGGAGTCGGACATAGAACAATTTTCCCACGAGCGGGAACACTAATTCGAAGAAAGCCAAGAACTGTGGATAAGTTTCTCGAAGAAACCTACGACAGCCGAAGCACCGGCGAGGAGCGCCAGACAGACCTACCGGCCCAGCGCCAACAGTTTCGTACTCGCCTGCTCGAGCGACTCCATCTTCTTGCAATACGCGAACCGCACCAGCGAGGCGTACTCAGCCGCATGGTCATCATGCACGAAGGCCGACACCGGCACCGCCACGACCCCGGCAAGCGAGGGAAGTCTTCGGCAAAAATCAGCGGCGTTCGCGAATCCGAGCGGTGCGGCATCCGCGAGGAGAAAATATCCGCCCTGTGGATGCGTGATTTCGAACCCCGCGCGAGACAGCCCGGCCGCGAGCAGGTCGCGCTTGCCCTGCAGCACGCCGGTCGCGTGCCTGAAGTAGGCATCCGGCAGTCCGAGCCCAACGGCGATCGCCGGCTGGAACGGGGCCGCGTTGACAAAGGTAAGGAACTGCTTGACCGCAAGAATCGCACTGACCAGTTCCGCGGGTGCGGTGATCCAGCCGACCTTCCATCCGGTCGTGTTGAAGGTCTTGCCGCCGCTCGAGATCGAGATGGTTCGCTCGCGGGCACCGGGCAGGGTCGCGATCGGGATGTGCGGCTCACCGAACGTGAGGTGCTCGTACACTTCGTCGGTGACGATGAGGCACCGGTGGACGTTCGCCAGGTCGACGATCAGCTGCAGGGTCTCGCGATCGAAGACCGACCCGGTCGGATTGTGCGGATCATTCACGATGATCAGGCGGGTCTGGTCTGTGATCGCGTTGCGAAGGTCATCGGGGTCGGGCTGGAACAGTGGACCTCTGAGCGGCACCGTCACGTGCTTCGCACCGGCAAGAGCAATCACGGCGCCGTACGAGTCGTAGAACGGTTCAAACGTGACGACCTCGTCGCCGTCGTTCGTCAGTGCCAGGATGCTCGCGGTCAGTGCTTCTGTCGCTCCCGCCGTGACGAGAATCTCGCTACCGGGGTCCCACTCGAGTCCGTAGAAGTGCTGCTGGTGTTCGGCGATCGCGTCAAGGAGCACGGGCATCCCGCGCCCGGGCGGGTACTGGTTGACCCCGTCCCGGATCGCCTTTTGGGCCGCCTCGAGGACCTCAGGCGGACCATCCTCTTCCGGAAATCCCTGCCCGAGATTGATCGAACCGGTCGCGACCGCAAGTGCGGACATCTCCGCAAAAATGGACGGACGAAGCTGACCGTTGCCTCCCAGCAGCATCGCACCACGGGCTGTGCGTTGCCACGCACCGCTGACTGCCATGGATGAAAGATAGCGCTAATGCAGACCGGTCAGTCGCCTGTGGACAGTTCGTAACCGAATTTTGACGACTGCGCTAGGTTCTCCGCATGCCAAGACGAAGGAACGCCGCCGCCCTCGCCCTCGCGCTGCTACTCGGGATGTCGCTGGCGGGCTGCGTGCAACAACCCACGCATGTGATTCCCACGTCGGAACCGAGCTCGAAACCGGTGTTCGAATCAGATGCTGCGGCGCTGGCTGCGGCGAAAAAAACGTTCTCGCGATACCTCGCCATCTCAGATCAAGTCGCCAATGACGGTGGGGCGAACGCGGATCGACTGTCGGTGGTCGATTCTGCGGCGCAGTTGAAGCGTGACACCGCAGCATTCGCGAAATTGAAAGCCTCAGGCGAGCACACGATTGGTCAATCGACTTTTTCCGATGCGGCGCTTGAGCGATCTGAGGTAGTGGACGGTGGGGCGCAGGTGGTGGCATACATCTGCATGCGAGTAGATGGGACACAGCTTCTTGACTCGACCGGAGCTGACGTCGGTGCAAACCGGCCGCTCTCTGTCCCGCTTGAAGTCTCCTTCGTAAGTAGTAGTGGGGGACCAAAAACAAGCCTGATTGTAGATCGGAGCGTTGGATGGTCCGGAAAGAACTTCTGCTCCTCGGAGTGATTGCCACAGGCCTTCTGTGGGCGTCGGGAGTCTCTCCCGCGTTTTCGCTACCACCTGGTTGCACTAGTGAAGACGTGCTGACCGGCACCTGTCACGTCGCCGGCAACATCAACGGCGGCGGCGTCGACCTCTCGGGTCACCAGTCCGCGCCGGGTTCGGGCGGCAGCACAACGAAGCCCGGCGCCGGCAAGAAGAAGCCGCCCGCTCCGGCGTGCCAGGGTCTGCCCGCCGCCTGCGACAAGTTCATCGTGGTTGCGCCCGGCGCTCCCGGTAACCCGCTCCTCAACATCAACGACCTGAAGAACTTCCCGGCCACGCCCGGTACCGATCACATGGAGCCGAACGGCTGGATGATCGTCGGGCTCGACACCAACTTCTACTCCGTCGTCGGCGTCGAAATCGTCAACGGTACCCTCCTCGGTCAGCCAGCCAGCGTGCGCTTCACCCCGATCGCCTGGCACTGGACCTACGGCGACGGCAGCGCAGCGACCCGAGGCACCCCCGGCACGACCTGGGCAGCGCAGGGCATCCCCGAGTTCGACCCCACCCCAACCAGCCACGTCTACTCCGCGGCGGGCACCTACTACATCGACCTCAGCATCACGTTCCGGGCCGAATACAAGTACGCGACCGGCAACTGGACACCCGTTACCGGCACGATCACACTTCCCGCCAACCGGCTCAAGGCAACCGCAGGCGACGCGAAGACCGTGCTCGTCGGCCGTGACTGCACGCAGAATCCGGGTGGGCCCGGCTGCTAAAACAACGCTCCCCAGCAGGCAGGCCGTCGCCAGCCGTCGCACAGCCAAGGCAAATAGAATGTTCAGGTTTGCGGCCCAAGCTTGCACTGCTGAAAGGAGCCCCACATGTCCGACGCACCATCGGAGCCCACCCAACCACAGTCCCAGTACAGCTCGGCAACCCCGACACAGCAGTACACGTACCCCAACGAGCCCACCCCGCCGAAAAAGCGCGGCGGAGCCGGGATGGTCGTCCTCGCCGTCGCCGTAGCAGCAGTCGTAGGTGGCGCATCCGGAGCAGGAATCGCCGTCGCCGTCGACTCGCACGGCAACAGCGACAACTCCGCCAGCGCGGCCGGGCCCACCAGCATCACCGTCAACGACAAAAAGAACGCGACCGCCATCACGGCCGTCGCGGCCAAAGCATCGCCCTCCGTCGTCACCATCAACGTGACCGCATCCGATGAGGCCGGAACCGGCTCCGGAATCGTGCTGACAGCGGACGGCTACGTCGTCACCAACACGCACGTCGTCACCCTCGACGGCGACACCTCCAACACCACCATCCAGGTCGAAACCAACGACGGGCGACTCCTCGCCGCCAAAGTCGTCGGCACCGACCCGACCGACGACCTCGCCGTCATCAAACTGCAGGGCGTCACCGACATGCAGCCCGCCCAGTTCGCCGATTCCAGCAAACTGAACGTCGGCGACATGGCGATCGCCATCGGCGCACCCCTCGGCCTCTCCGGCACGGTGACCAACGGCATCATCAGTGCGCTCAACCGCAGCATCACCGTCGCATCGTCGGCCGCCCCCAGCGGCGGCGACTCGTCCGGCGGATCCGGCAGCGGCAGCAGCCCGTTCAATTTCTGGAACTTCGGTGACGGAAGCGGCGGAAGCGGCGGCAATGGCGGATCGCAGAGCCAGAGCCAGGGCAGCACGGCAACCAGCACGGTCGCCCTCTCTGTCATCCAGACGGATGCCGCCATCAACCCCGGCAACTCGGGTGGCGCGCTCCTCGACAGCGACGGCAAGGTCATCGGCGTCAACTGCGCGATCGCCAGCGCAAGCCAGACATCATCCGACGGCAGCCAGTCCGGCAGCATCGGTGTCGGCTTCGCCATTCCGTCCAACGCCGCCCTTCGTATCGCGAACGACATCATCAAGAACGGCCACGCAACGCACGGCCTTCTCGGTGCAACGGTCGAGGACGTGACCACCGACGGCAGCGCGACGACCTCCAAGACTGTTGGCGCGGAGATCGCCTCCGTGAGCTCAGGCGAGGCGGCAGCAAACGCCGGCATTCAGAAGGGCGACGTCGTCACCAACTTCAACGGCATCCCGATTACCGGCGCCACCGATCTGACCGCCCAGGTGCGAGTGCTGGAGGCCGGGACGAAGGCATCCATCACCTACGTCCGCAGCGGCAAGGTCGTGAAGACAACGGTGACGCTCGGCACCCTCAAGTAGCGTCAGCGCCACCGGTCCGACAACGGCCAAAACCCGTGCGCTGGTAGGCTGAGCCGACCTCGTACGACGTATTGGAACAACGTGCCGACCAACGACCAAGCAGCGCCCGGTGTGTCCTATGTGATGCCGGTGCTCAACGAGCGGGCCTACGTCGAAGACGCTGTACGGACCATCCTCACGCAGGAGTATCCGGGCGACCAGGACCTCGTCCTGGCGCTCGGACCCTCCAGCGACGGCACCACCGAGCTGGTCGAACGACTCGCCAACGAGGATGCCCGGATCAGCTTCGTGCACAACCCGGGCACGGATATTCCACTCGGTCTGAACCTGGCGATCGAGTCCACCGCGCACCAGGTCATCGTTCGCGTCGACGCCCACTCGGAGCTCGCTCCCGGCTACACGCAGCGTGCCGTCGAGACTCTCGCCCGCACCGGTGCCGCGAACGTGGGCGGCATCATGGTCGCGAACGGCAAGACCCCGTTCCAGCTCGCGGTCGCCCGCGCCTACAACAGTAAGTTCGGCCTCGGCGGAGCGAGCTACCATAGCGGCGGCAAGGAGGGTCCCGCGGAGTCCGCCTACCTCGGCGTCTTCCAGCGGGACGTCCTCGAAGAGGTCGGCGGTTACGACCCCTCGCTTCGACGCGGTGAGGACTGGGAGCTCAACCTCCGCATTCGCGACGCCGGCCACACCGTCTGGTTTGATCCGGAACTCAAGGTCACGTACTGGCCCCGCGAGAATTGGCGCAAGCTCACTCGACAGTTCTTCACGACCGGCGTCTGGCGCGGCGAGCTCGTACGCCGCCACCCGCGCCGCACCCCGTTGCGATTCTTCGCGCCGCCGCTTCTCGTACTGGCGTTCCTCGCGAGCATCATCGGCGGGTCGCTGCAGATCGCGGGCGTCATCCACTGGGGGAAACTCAGCTATCTCGTCTTCGCGGTGCACACGGGGCTGGTCGCATACATCCTGCTGTTGATCTATCTCGGCCTGATCTACGAGAACGGTAAGTCCTGGCGCGATCGCTGGCTGTTCATCCTGGTCCTGCCGACAATGCACCTCAGTTGGGGCGCGGGCTTCCTGCGCGGCCTGTTCGCGGGCGGCCGCGAGACCCGCGATACCTCGCGCACCGATCTTTAACAGCCCCGACCTCTAGTTCGGAGGCGTGCCGTCGAGGATGCCCTCGGCGACCATCCGCCGCACCACGCGTTCTCCGGCGCCGCCGTCGTCACGCGGGTTGTATTTCGCTCGCCACACCTCGTACCGCTCGGCGAACTCGGCGGGTTTCGAAGACAGGATGGCGCGAACGAGTTCCGTCGGCTCGCTCATCACCGGCCCCGGTGCCTCGGCCAGCAGGTCGAAGTAGAACCCGCGGAGATCGTCTCGATAGTGCGCGAGGTCGGGCGTGAAGAAGTACATCGGCTTGCCGGTCACACTGAAGTCGAACATGACGGAGGAATAGTCGGTGATCAGCACATCGGCGATCAGGTAGAGGTCGGAGATGTCCGGATAGCTCGTCACGTCCAGCACGCCGGTCGCGGCGACCTCGGAGCCGGGCTGCAGGCTGCGGGAGTGCCCGCGGATCAGGGTGACGTACTTCGATCCGAGCTCGGAGGCGAAGCTCGCCACATCGAGATGGTCGATCTTGCCGGGGCGATCATCGCGCCAGGTCGGCGCATAGAGCACCACCCTGGCCGATGCGGCGATACCGAGCCGCTCGCGGATGGATGCGCCGTCGCCGGTACTCAGGATGTCGTCGCGCGGATAGCCCTCCTGCCAGATCGGGCCGCGGAACGCGTACGCCGAGCGGAAGACGTCGGCGCTGAACGGGTTCTGCGCGAGCATGATGTCCCAGAGCGCCCTCTCACGCTGGGTCGCGATGCGGGTGCGCAGCCCGACGCCGGCGCGATCCAGGGCGAGCTGCTTGAGCGGGGTTCCGTGCCAGGTCTGCAAGACCGTCTGGCCGCCCCGCCTGCGATACCGCTTGCGTAGCCAGTCGTTGACGACGAGCGCTCGAGAGGATGCCCGCGCCTCCCACCACGCGGCGCTGCCCTCGAGGATCGCAACCGCGCCGTCCGGCACCTCCACGGAGGCATCCACGACACTCCACTTTCGCGCAACCTCCGGCAGCAACCGACTGATCGCGCGATCGATTCCGCGCGGGTTGGACGACACGTTCTGCCCGTAGTAGCTCTCGAAGAAGATCGAATTCGCGGTTGCGCGCCCCGCGCGTCGATAGCGCGTGCGCAGCCGGGACTGGTTGTGTGCGCCGACCTCGTCGTCTGTGAGCGGCGCCGACAGGACGAGCGAGACGGTCGTGTCGAAGACGGGGGAGGAGTAGCGGTACAGCCCGGCACGCAGTCCACCCGGAAACGTCGCTGCTGGAATGTTCGCGTCGAGGATGCGTTCGTCCGCATCCAGCAGCCGCAGTCGGTAGCGTCCGCTCGGCGGTGGAAGCTCGGGACCGCCCAGTCGCGATGTGAGAAGAGGGACCCGCGCCGTCCAGGCCTGTCCCCGCACCGTGACGGTCCCCGAGAGCGCGACGCGTGGCCCGGCGAGTGTGACGGACCGGGGAAGCCGGGAGCCGGTTCCTGTCAGTGTGAGTATCGAGTCATCCGAGAGCAGCACGGAATCGATCGCCAGCGGCAGCGGCGGAACGGCATCGATTGGCTTCGGGCCGAGTCCGACCCGGAACGCGAGTTCGTCGTACACTCGCGCGGTGTTGCCGCCGTCGCGGTAGCTGAACACGCGGTTCGCGAGCCAGCGGGTGTGGTTCGTCATGGCGGAGGAGAACGCAGGGGTCGCGTCCGCTCGCCGCAGCAGATCGAGCGCTCCGGCCCAGTCAGCCGCCTCGAATCGTCCGCTGAAGTCGGAGAACGGTTCATACGATCCGCGACTCGACGAGTAGGTGACGACATCCGGGGCGAGGAACACGATCGGGCCGCCGACGAGTGCGTAGTCGAAGGCGATCGAGGAGAAATCGGTGAGCAGGATGTCGATGGCGGGAAGCAGGGGATTGACGTCCCCTTGCAGGTTGGATCCGAGCATCCGAATGCGGGGCGACAGCTCGACACCGGCGTTGTAGTTCCCGACGCCGAGCGGGTGCGAGCGGATGAGGAGCTGCGAGTCGGTCGCCTCGAGGTACGCGACGATCGCCTCCCAGTCGGCCGCCGCCGGGATGAGCGGATCCCCGGCCCCGTCGCGCCAGGTCGGCGCATAGAGCAGCACGCGTGGTGCCAGTGGCGCGCCGAGCAGCGACTCGATCCTGGTGCGCGCGCCGTCACGCGTCTGCGTTGCAAGCACGTCGTCGCGCGGGTCCCCGGTCACGACGACGCGCTCGGCGGGCAGCCCGAACGCGGTACGGATGCGGGCGGCGGCGAGCGGCGACGCTGTCGGAAAGAAGCGAATGCCGCGAGCCGACCGCACGTACGCGGCACGAATTATCCGACGCACGGTCCCGAATCGGGACAGGATCGGGATGCGAACGGTCTCCGGCGAGTCGAGGTGAATGTGCTTGAACGGGATGCCGTGCCACAGCTGGACGATGAATGCTCCGCGAGTTCCGAAGCGGTTCGCGTCGCCGAACCCGTGCGTCACGACGACCACGCGGGCGCGCAGGGTGAGCCAGAAACCTCTCGGGCTCCGAGCCCGAACGCTCCGGATGCCCTGGGCGACCGCGTCGGCCGAATCTCGCTCGTTGCGGGCCAGCCAGATCAGGGTGAGATCGGGTCGCCGGGTTCTCGTGTGGCGGAGTAATGCGAGTGATCCCTCGCCGACGCCGCTACCCGACCCGAACACCCAGAGCCGGTCGGTGCGGGGAACCACGAGGCTAACAAGGCCGCCGAGCCCGTAGAGCGGGAGCGCGAGAACCTTTTTGACATTGCCTGTCGTGAAGGTGAAGCGGGCCACGGACTGACAGTATCAGCCTCGCCTAGAAGCTCACCCGCCACAGGTACTCCTGCCCATCGGGCCGAAACCATCGCACGAGTCCGATCGTGTCGCGCTCGAGGGTCGCGCCGGAGATCACGATCTCGAGCGCATCACCGGGCTCGAGTGTCGACGGTGCCGATGTCGGCATGATGCCGGAACCGTACAGGTTGAACGTGACGCGGGTCAGCCGCTCCGCGCCGAGGTTGACCAGCGTGAATGCGCCGTCGCCTCGCTCGAAGTGCCACGGAACGCGGTAGGCGTTCTCCGTGCTCAGCGCGGCGAGGCGGGTTCGGGTCATGCCTCAAAAAGTAGCTGCCGCATCCGACCGCCCCGGCGTCACTGGGAGAGTGCGGCCTTGCCCGTCCTCTGGGAAGGAGCGGCGTCCAGTCCGGCGGGGAAGACGGCGGGCGGCGGCCCGAAGGCGGTGCGAGCGCTCGTGACGACCCTTCGACCGAGGAAGTGGTTGCCGACGCCGCCGATCACTGCACCGATTCCGAACGGGATTGCTCGACCGATGATTCCCGCGCCCTCGTTGGCAGCGAACTTCTTCAGGAAGAATGAGCGCAGACGCCGCGTGACGCTTCCGAGCGCGGACTTCGGCAGGTTCTTCGTGACCAGCTCGCCCCAGAACGCCGAGCGAGCGGGTCCGGTACCGACGACCTCGCCGGCGAGCTGCTCGACCAGGTCACTGCCCGCACTGCCGAGAATCATGGTCATGACCAGCGTTCGGGCGCGCTCCGGGTCGGTCACCGCGATGCCGTGCACCTCGGTCACCGACTGCGCGAAGAGCGCACTCGCCTCGAGAAATCCGGCGGTTTCCGCCGTCGACAGCGCCAGGGATGCCACGGTTCCGACCGCGGGGATCGCCGCGGTCGCACCCACGAGCGCACCGCCCGAGGTGACCGCTGCGAGGTAGCGCCGCTCCAGGGTCGTGATGATCTGCGCGGGCGACGCATCCGGTCGAGCCCTGCGGATGCTCCGGATGTGCGCGAGCACCACCGGACGCTGTACGGACAGCAGCCTGTCGAGCGAGCGGCCGATGGCGGCGCCGCCGGGGACGCCGAGCTGGCCGCCGCTAGAGGATCCGGGGCCGTCTGGTGTGGGAACGATACTCATGACTCCTACTTGTAGTCGGAGTTGTAGCGGTCGACAACCTCTTGAATCGGGCCGTCGAGTATGACCTTGCCCTTGTCGAGGTAGAGGCCGCGCTTGCAGAACCGGAGCAGGTCCGCTTCGCTGTGCGAGACGAAGAACATGGTGCGACCGCCCGCGAGTAGTTCGTCGATGCGGCGGTAGCACTTCTCCTTGAACTGGCGGTCGCCGACCGCGAGCACCTCGTCGACGAGGAGAATCGGCTCCTCGAGTCGGGAGATCACGGCGAAGGCGATGCGCACCCGCATGCCGCTCGAGAGATGTTTGTAGGGAGTGTCGAGAAAATCGCCGATGTCGGCGAAGTCGATGATCTCGTCGAAGCGACTCTCGATCTCCTCGGTGCTCATCCCGTGCAGGCCGGCGGTGAGGTAGACGTTCTCGCGCACGCTCAGGTCGTCGACGAATCCGCCGGTGATCTCGATCAGCGGCGCGACCCCGCCGGTGACGGCAACACGTCCCTCATCCGGGATCAGCACATCCGCGACCAGCTTCAGAAGGGTGGACTTGCCCTGGCCGTTGCGGCCGACGACGCCAACCGATTCGCCGGGCTGCACGGAGAAGCTGACGTTGCGCAGGGCCCAGAATTCGTCGGGGCGCGCCCGTCGGCTGCTCTCCGAGAACAGGTCCTTGAAGCTGCGGCGGTGGCGACGGTTGCGCTTGAACTGGATGCCGAGGTCGTGCGCGACGATGACCGGCGACGCAGTCCTCGTCGCGGCGGTTGCCGGGGATGCCACGGTTAGAGCTCCTTCAGGACGGCGCGCACGTTGCGACGGAAGAGCAGGACACCGATTCCGAGAATCACGATGGTCTCGACGGCCGCGATGATGACCGCGGGCCAGTCCAGGGCGCTCGAGAAGAACGACGCTCGGTAGATCGAGAAGATCCCGGTGAGCGGGTTCAGGTCGAGGATGTGCTTGATCACGCCGTTCTTGTCGAACTTGTCGATGCCGTAGACGATCGGCGTCGCATAGAAAAGAAGCCGAAGCACGAGCTTGATGGCTCGCTCCAGATCGCGGAAGAACACCACCACGGGCGCGATGATGAGGCCGAGACCGACGATCAGGATGGCCTCGAGCACGATCGCGAGAATCGAGTACAGCGACTCCCAGCGGATGTGCGCCGGCGTGGCGGTGAACTGCGTGATGACGACGAACACGAGCAGTACCGGCAGGCTGAGCAGGAACTCGATTCCCTTGGACAGGGTGATCCGCGTGATCCAGATCGAGCGCGGGATACTGGTCGACCGGATGAGCTTCGCGTCGCGGATGAAGGCCTTGGCCATGTCGTTGATGGAGCCGTTGAACCAGGTCCACGGCAGGAGCGCCGTCATCAGGAACACGATGTACGGGTCTTCGGTGTGGGTGCCGCGGTTGAAGACGATTACGAAGACGAAGTAGTAGATCGCCGACATGAGCAGCGGATCGAGGATCGACCAGACGTAGCCGAGCGCCGAGGTCGTGTACCGCACCTGCAGATCCCGCTTGGTGAGGAGCCACAGCGAATGCCGGTAGCGCTGTGAGGCGGAACGCTCACGGCGCGGGGCGACGACGGCTGTCAAAGAGAATCCTCAGGTAAGTCAAACCAACGGCTCGACTTTATCGCGGATACCTGAAGGGATCTGCCCTATACGAACAGGTTGGCGCGCTCGAGATCTTCGGCGAAGTCGATTTCGACGGCGTACAGGTCGCTGATATCGATCGGCTCGATGCGGAGGCCATCCTGCTGGATGGCGAGTTCCATGCCGCGCTCGAAGTAGTCCTGGTCGGCGACGCGCTTGAGGTGGTGCAGCAGCACCGACTTGTGGGCGCTGGAAATGTAGTTGATGCCGATCGCTTCGCCGAGGCCGCCCACGACGGTCTTCGACAGGTCTTTGATGAAGCCTTCGGCGTCGACCGTGAACTTGACCTCTTCGTCGGAGACCTTCGCGGTGTTGACGCAGACGAACGACTGGTCGCGCTCGATGTACGGGATGGCCCGCTCGAGAGCTGCGGGATCGAAGACGACGTCACCGTTCATCCACAGCACGCCACCGGCGGTCGAGGCCTGCAGTGCACGCATGAGGCTCTTGGAGGTGTTCGTCTGGTCGTACTGCTCGTTGTAAACGAAGGAGGCGTCCGGGAAGGCGTCGATGATGTGCTCGAGCTTGTAGCCGACGACGAGGGTGACCGGCGCTTTCGTGCCGAATGCCTGATGGATGTTGTCGAACTGCTGCTGCATGATGCTGCGGCCGTCACTGAGCTGCGTGAGGGGTTTCGGAAGCGTCCGACCGAGGCGGCTTCCCATCCCCGCGGCAAGTATCACGACTTGCGTGCTCACGATTCGTCTCCTGTGTGTTCGTCCCAATTTGGTCGAGATTTTTCGCAGCAGAAGAGTTTTCGTACTGTTAACCAAAGGGTTTACGTCTGGACACACCGTTGTGCTTGTGATCTAAATGCTACCCGGCGGACCTGTGCGTTCACGGAATCCTTATTGATCCGTTGCGCATTCGTGATACTTAGCAAATCTAAGGGTTCCCGGCTTGGTACGGTTGTTTCGTGGATTCAACCCCTGACGCAGCCTCAGTTTCCGGAAGTCCTGCTCCTCGAACCCCGGCAAAGCGCAGCCCCTCGAAGGCTCAGGGCGCGAAACCGGCTGCGGCACGCTCGACGACGGCCGCGAAGGCTCCGGCGCGTAAGCCGCAGGCCAGGTCGACGACTCCTAGCATGACTCCCGGACGCACGACTGCCCCGGTGCCGAAGACCAAGCCGAAGCCGAAGTCTGCGGAGACGGTTCTCGCCCTACGGGGCCTCGTGAAGCGGTTCGGCGACACGATCGCCGTTGCCGGAATCGATCTGTCCGTGGAGGCTGGGTCGTTCTACGGGATCGTCGGTCCGAACGGCGCGGGCAAGACCACGACGCTCTCGATGGTCACCGGTCTTCTTCGACCGGATGCCGGTTCCGTTCTCGTTCACGGTATGGATGTCTGGACCGATCCGGTCTCAGCCAAGCGCAACATGGGCGTTCTGCCCGACCGCCTCCGCCTGTTCGATCGGCTCACCGGCGCCCAGCTGCTGTTCTACTCGGGCACCCTTCGCGGGCTCAGCAGCGAGACCGTTCGCGCTCGTACTGCAGATCTTGCGGCCGCGTTCGGTTTCGAGGACGCGCTGGACCGCCTGGTGACCGACTATTCGGCCGGCATGAGCAAGAAGATCGCGCTCGCGGCCGCCATGATCCACTCGCCGCGCATCCTCATCCTCGACGAGCCGTTCGAGTCCGTCGACCCTGTCTCGGCCGCCAATGTCACCCAGATTCTGCGCAGCTACGTGGATGCGGGTGGCACCGTGGTGGTCTCCAGCCACAGCATGGATCTCATCCAGCGCATCTGCGATCACGTCGCCGTGGTCGTCAACGGCGCGATCCTCGACGCGGGGACCATGGATGAGGTGCGCGGTACCAAGACGCTCGAGGAGCGTTTCGTCGAGCTCGCCGGCGGCCGCACGAACGTGGAGGGCATGTCGTGGTTGAACAGCTTCTCCGACTGAAGCTGAGACTGCTCGGCAACGCTTTCCGCCGCAGCCCGTGGCGCATCGTCGGGCTCGTTCTGGGCCTGGCCTCGGGGCTGGGGCTCGCGATCTTCGTGACGACGCTTCTTGTGGCAGCCCGGCTGGCACCGGTCGGTGTCGCAGCTCCGCCGGTCGAGGTCTTTGGTGCTGTCGTCATCCTCGGCTTCGTCATCGTCCCGCTGGTGTTCGGCGTCGATGACGTACTCGACCCGCGCAAGTTCTCGCTCTATGGCATCCCGACGAGCCGGCTCGCCACGTCACTCGCGATGAGCGCGCTGATCGGGATTCCGACCATCGCTATGACCATCATCGGGATCGCCCAGATCGCGACGTGGTCACGCGGGCCGCTCCCGGTTATTCTCGCCATTGTCGGTGTACCCGTCATCGTGGCCACCTGCCTGTTGTGCTCGAGAGTCTCGACCTCCATCGCCGCGTTCGTGCTGTCGTCCCGGCGCTCACGCGACTCCGCCGGGCTACTCGGCTTTGTGTTGCTCGCGATATTCGCGTTCGTCTTCATCGTGTTCCTCAACACAGACTGGCAGCAGCACGCCCTCGCGATTCTGCGCGCGATTGCGCACGTCGCGAGCTGGACCCCGTTCGGCGCCGTCTGGGCTGCGCCCGCGGATGCCGCCGCGGGAAACATCGGCGTCGCGCTCGTTCGCGAGCTCATCGCGCTGGTGTTCCTGGCCGTCCTCTGGCTCGCCTGGCGCACGCTCGTCAAATACATGATGGTGACCCAGCCGCGGCTGGCCGGCGCGCGCAACTATCACGGCCTCGGACTGTTCCGCGTGGCGCCGGTGTCGTCGGCATCGGTCATCGCCGAGCGCAGCTTCACCTACTGGATCCGGGATGCCCGCTACCACGCATCCCTGCTGGTAATCCCGGTCGTTCCGTTCCTGTTCATGGTCCCGCTCCTGATCGTCGGTATACCGGGTAACATCCTGGCGCTCCTGCCCGTGCCGATCATGGCGCTGTTCCTCGGCTGGTCGGTGCACAACGACACCGCCTACGACAACACGGCGATCTGGCTGCACATCGCCTCCGGCACCACCGGCAAGGCGGACCGTCTCGGCCGCATCGTGCCGCCACTGATCGTCGGCGTGCCGCTCATCATCGTTGCGTCGATCATCTGCGCTCCGTTGTACGGCGACGAGGGCATCCTTCCGGCGATGCTGGGCGTTGGTCTCGGAGTGCTGTTTACCGGTCTCGGCCTGTCCTCCGTCGGATCGGCACAGTTCCCCTACCCGGCCGTGCGACCGGGTGACAGTCCGTTCGCAGCACCGCAGTCGGTTGCGACGGCGTCGTCGCTGATCCAGGGCCTGTCCTTCTTCGTGACCCTGGTGCTCTCCTCGCCGGCGTTGATCTGCGCCGGGCTTGCCCTGTTCATCCCAGGCCAGTGGGCATGGGCGTCGCTGGCGTTCGGAATCGTGATGGGCGTGCTGTTCCTCTGGCTCGGGGTCAGCTGGGGTGGCCGAATCTTCGACCGACGCTCCCCGGAGATTTTGGGCGCGAGCATGCGAAACTAGAACGATGAGCGAGACAGAGCAGTCGGGGCCAGGTGCGGGAGGCGGCGCGGGCACGGACACGCTCGACCGCGAGCTCGAGGAACTTCTCAATAATGAGCAGCTCGAAGACGGTGACCACGAGCGGTTCTCGCACTACGTTCCGAAGGACAAGATCCTCGAGTCGGCGATGACCGGCAAGCCGGTTCGCGCGCTCTGCGGCAAGCTGTGGACTCCGGGTCGCGACCCGGAGAAGTTCCCGGTCTGCCCAACCTGCAAAGAGGTCTACGAGAAGATGAAGCCCTAGCGCTCGAACTCGACGACGTCGGTCATGCTGCCTCGCCAGATGTGTACCATTCGCAGCCCCTGGGTCTCAATGTAACGCTCCTGCGCTGTCGTCTTGGACGGCGTGCCGGAGTGCTCGATCACGGCCCACAACACGGGCGTGGTCCGAAGCGTGGCGTTCTCCGTGTTGAGGGACCAGTGCGTTCCCCACAGTGTCGCGCTCTGCGCGCCCGTGGTCCGCAGGCTGATGTCGTGCAACTGGTCGAGCACCGCCGGATACGCGTCCCTCAGTTTGCGCATCGACACCAGCGAGTGGGATCGCACCGGTCCGTAGTAGATGTCCTGTCCGGGTGCTGCGTGCGCCTGCAGGATGGCCGCTGCCTGCTGCCAGTCGGTGCCGTTCTTCGCCGTCGGTCCGCGCTGGGCGATGTAGACCGGGAGCACGACAACGGCCACCATCGCGACAGCCGCGACGCGCATCCACGGAATCCGGATTCGTGCGAGCGGCGAGGCGATCAGCAGGGCGATCGCGGGCGTCGTGAACGAGAAATAGCGGGCCGAGTACATCGGATGGACGATCGCCGAGTACGTGATCACGAGCACGATCGGCAGCACCGCCCATGGCAGCAGGAGCTGCAGTGGCGAAATCGGCAGGCGACGGGGAGGGATTGGTCGAAGTCGCCGCCAGGCCAGGGGAGCGAGGATCAGCGACCAGCCGAGGATGGCGGCGATGATCACCGCCGCACTCCACAGGCCCGTCGGCGGAAACGGCACAGACCGTGCGACCGTGGGCGTAGCGCCGGAGAAGTACTGCGCGAACAGGAGTGTGTCGAGCGTTCCCGTGGGCGTGAGCGGCGTCTTCGGAAGCTGGCCGGTCTGGCCCATCGTCAGGCGATCGATCGGGAACGAGACCGCCGCCGCGATCAGCGCGCCGGTCGCCCATCCCAGCAACAGTCTCCGCGGGCGTTCGAGACGCCCGCGGGCCAGCGCGATCGCCACGCCGTGGGCGACGATGAGGAGCGCGAGGTAGATGTTGAGTACTACCGCGAGCGCACCGAGACCGGCGTAGATCGCCCACCACGAGACTGCGCGCCGCTCGATTGCCTTCAGCAGGATCACGGTGAGCCAGACCGCGACGGCCGCCGTGAACGCGAGCGACCGAGCCTCCATGCCCATCCAGGTAACGCGGGGGAGGATTGCGAACACGAGCCCGCCCAGAACGGCGAGGCGGCGGCCGCCCAGGCGGTGGCCGAGTACCGCGACCCCGGCGCACGCGATCCCGACGGCCATCATCGACGGTGCGCGCAACGCGAAGTTCGAGGTGCCGAACCCGATAATCCAGAAGTGCATGAACAGGTAGTACGCGCCGTGGACGGCGTCGACGTTCTGCATCATCTGCCAGAGCTGGCCCACCGAGCGGCTCGCCGCACTCTGGGTGGCGACCTCGTCGCTCCACTTCGACGGGATCCAGGACCCGATCGAGACGACCAGCGTTGCGACAACCCCCAGCCAGAGCGGGTCGACCCAGCCGCGTCGGCGTCTGGTGGGCCGTGGCGCGGGCGCGCGCTCGCCGATGACACGGCCGCGCGGGCGGCTCGGAGGGGCGGCGACGAGTCGCTGGGATCCGGTCTCGATCACGAGTCCAACACTCGCGAAGCGGCCTGCGCGGCCTCTGTGCCAGGCGGCCCTTGAACCTGAGAGATCTACAAGGTCGGCTCGTCGCCCAGACGCAGAGCGGCCTCGATGGCTGACCGGATTCCGTCCATGGATGCCGCGGCACTCGCCGGAGCGGACTTCGCGGTCGTCGTCGCTTTCTCGAGCAGGTCGCGAATCGTCGCCGCATCCTGTCGTTCGAGCCGGGTCGCGCCATCGAAGGCCGACTCCGGTGTTGGCGACACGGCGGCGCCGGTGGGGACGGTGAGGAACAGCCGCTTACCGAGTGCGCGTGCGTCGTGTGCAACGGATGAGACATCCGTGACGCAGAGGTCGGCGGCGATCAGCGACCAGCCGTATTCGCCCGTATCGACGACGGAACCGTTACCGGCGGCGGCGATGGCACGACGAAGCCGTTGGTCTGCGGCGGCTGCCGCCGGACGCACGCGACCGAGCCACGGATGCGGCCGATAGATCAGCCGGAGTCCCGGCGAGGCGAGCACCGCATCCACGATGGTCTGGCCGAGGGTCTCGATCGAGCTGTAGTCCATCGTGGGACGATCGCCCTCCCACGTCGGGGCGTACAGCACCACCGTCCGGTCATCCGGTGTCCACGACGTCGGCGGTGCACCGAAGAAGCCGAGCCACGGGCTCCCGATTACAACCGCTTCGGTGTCGGCGTCGAATCCGCGAATCGCACGGAGCTGGTCGATGGACGCCGCGTCCGCGACGAACGTACGGTCGTAGGCCTTGAGCTGGCGGGACACCGACGACTCCTTGCCGCTCTCGCCGTGCCCGATGAATGCGTGGACGGGTTTCGCGAACCGGAGGACTCGGAAGTTGAGTGCGTTGTGGTTCGGATAGAGCACGACGCGCACGCCCTGGGCGGCCAGGACGCGGGTCAGTTGCGGTGCTCCCGTTGCGAAGGTCACGGGGACACTCGTCTCCCGCGTGACCACCTCGTAGGTGGCCGGATCCGAGACGAGGATGCCCGTGGGGGACGCCGCGTTCAGTGCCTCGATTACTCGGTACCAGCGACGGAGCTGGTAGAGGCTGCCGGGAGCATCCGCGAAGTAGATGACGACCGGCGTACTCGGAAGCGTTTCGCCCGCGATCCGTCGCGACAGCGCACGGCCGCGAACGGGGGTCGTGATCAGGCCGAGGGCCGTCCCGAGCGCGCTCATGCCGGCTGGTCCTCTGCGGCGGGGAGTTCGCGGGCGGGTCGCGACGAACGGACCTTGTCGACGGCTCGGTCCACTTCGGCGACGAATCGCTCGAGCGGCGGGGCGGAGAGATCGCCGAGGAAGAGTTTCGCGAGCTCCGCTCGGTCCGCGCTCCTGCTGTCAGAGTCGATCGAGTCCGCGACGACGTCGCCGAGGGTTGCTATCGACGTCGCATCCAGAACCGTGCCGGCCGCAGCCGATGGTGTCGCGGCCCGGAATGTCGCCGCGGACATTCCGCCCGCGTTCAGCACGATGTAGGGGCGGTCGAGCGCCAGGAAGTCCACGAGGTCGCTGGAAACATCCGTCACCAGAAGATCCGCGCTCGCGATCGCCGCGTACCGTTCGGTGAGCGTGCCCGCGACAACGACGGTGCCGCCGGCTCGACGAACACGGTGTGCAACAGCGTCACTCGCGTCCGCGAAGGCACGGTTCAGGGACCCGAGGGCGGGGTGCGGCACGTACTTCACGGTCACATCATTGCGGGCGATGAGCGCACTGATCGCGGACACACCGAGCGTCAGGATCGAGCTGTAGCCGTCCTCCGCGTAGTAGCCCTCCCAGGTGGGCGCGTACACGACGGTTTTCTTCGAGCCTGGCTGGACCGAGCGCGCAAGGTCGAGCAGCTCGCTGACCTGCGGGCGGCCGGGAATGCGCAGTTGTTCCTCGCGCACCCCGATGTTGGCCGCGAGATAGCGCTCGCGTGCGGCTTTTCCCGCGAGCCAGATCTCGTCGAACGCACGCGTTGCCGGGTTTGCGGCCTCCGCCTTGTCGCTGTCGCCGTGCCCGATGTAGACATCGAACAGGCCGGGGACGCGCAGCAGGTTCTTGTTCGGCGACGTGTTGCGCGGGTACAGCGCGATGGCGAGTGAGGGCACCTGCTCGACGAAGTGCTCGATGGCCTCGGCGCCACTGAGGTGAACGAGCGGGATAGTCGTCGCCGGGATGGTCTCGAAGTGCCAGGGCTGGCGATCGACGGTGAGAATGACGACCCGGTGCCGCTCGTTGACCCGCTCCAGCACCGTTATCCAGTCGGTGAGCGCGTACGCGCTGCGGCTGCGGGCGTTGAAGTGCACGAGCAGTTCTGGCCCCGCCTCGCGCATCGCAGCGGTCAGCGATCCGAGTCGGGCCGACTCCGACGGCATTCGCAGGTTACGGAGCAGCGCCCTCGTAGTCGGCACGAACGTCACGATCGAGAGCGCGAGGCTCAGGATGCTGAGCAGCACGAACACGGCCGGATCGAAGTCGAAGATGGAGAAGATCGGGGCGAGCACCCAGACGAGGATCGGCACCAGTGTCGGCCCGGCGACCGGTTCGACGCGAACGGGCGTGGCGGCCGCGACACGAATATTGCGCCAGTCGGCTGCCGTCCGCCAGCGACGCGACACGAGCACGCGCAGCACATGCCGAAGCAGGTGGAGCGCATGCAGGAGGCCGAGCAGGATCGCGACCTCCCAGATCGACCAGGTGTCCTTGTCCGCGTGCAGCACGACGATTCCGGTAGCGACACTGATCACGATCGCGGCACCGGTCTGGTCGGCGTCCCCGGTCCTGCGGACCACCTTCCGGCGGAGCCCGAGCAGGAACGGGATCGAGTAGAGCACGACGGCGAGCATCAGCACGGTCCAGTGCGTCATGGTCGCGATTGCGGCCGCGAGAGCTGCGGCGGCGAGGAAAATTCGCCGGATCATGCGCCGGCTCCCTCTGCAGCGTCGGTCGCAGCGACGGCCGATGGCACCGACTTGCCCTCCAAGGCGGGTGGCGCGGGAACGATGCGCGGCTCCGGGTAGCGCACTCGCGCACGCTCGACGGCGGCGCTGACCTCGTCGACGAATGCCTTGACCGGGTCATCGGAGATCGGGCCGAGCAGATAGTCGGCCAGGGCGATTCGCGCGGGACGCCCATCCGGGTCTCCGACCAGCGCGGCCGCGATCGCATCCGTGAATCCGGTGCCTTGCTGGCTGCCGAGGTTGGAGTCGATGATCCGACCGGCGGAGCTGGATGGGAAGGCTGCCAGGAACTCGGCGAGCTTCTCGTCGCGGGGGTTGGTCACGATATACGGCTTGTGCGATGCGAGAAAATCCGTGAGCACGCTCGAGATATCCGTGATCATGACATCGGCACTGTTGAACGCCGCGTACAGCGATACGGTGCCCGTCTCGTAGACCTGGTGGTCGCTCCCAGGCTCACTGAGCAGCCGGGTGATCTCCTCCTGGGCTTCGCGCATGTCGGCCCGACGGTGGCCGGATGACGGATGCGGTTTGAAGAGGATCCGAGGCGGGTTCGGCATGGCGAGCATCGCTTTCACCATCGCGACACCCATCTTCGCCAGAGACGAGTAGTCGGAGAGCTCGACGAATCCCTCCCAGGTCGGCGCATAGAGCACGGTGGGGCGTGGCAGCGCGATCGACGTCGAGCCGTCGGCAGCGACTGTCGCAATCTCGGCGAGCTGCGGTCTGCCCACGGTTACGAACTGGTCGGCCCGAAACCCTTCCCCGAGGGCCGAGTACCGATCGATCCCGGCCGGCCCGGAGACCCAGATCTCGTCGAACACCTTGGTGTACGGGTTGAAGCTCGACACCTTGTCGCTGTCGCCGTGGCCGATGAAGACCTGCAGCAGCCCGCGCAGCCGCATGATCTCGAACACCTTGTTCGCCGTGGTCGGATGCAGGACGACCTTGACCGACTCAACGGTGAGGTACTCGATGTCGCGCGCTCGAGCCGCATACAGAACTGGGATGGTCGTGGAGTCGACCCCGACGAGGTGCGCCATCTCCTTGACCACGATCAGCGTTCGCGTCTCGAACGCGTTCGCCGTCTGGATCCACACGTTCAGGGCGTAGGTGCCGCTCGCCGGGGCGCTCACGAAGATGACGACCTCGGGCTTGTACTCGTCCAGCGCGGCGCGAAGTCGAACGACCCTGTCGGCGCGGGTTCCGAGCGACTGGAGCCGGGCACGCAACACGATGCTGACGACAATCGACGCGAGGCCGGTGACGACGGCGATGACCCCCACCACAACGAGGTCTCCCCGCGGACCGCCGAGAGCGAGGACGAGCGGAACGCCGACAGACAGCACGAAGGCGGAGACGAGGGCGACATTCGCGGTCAGCCGCCCCGGCGGGGCAGGCGCCGAATCGGCCAGCCCCCAGGGTTCGAGACCGCGCCAGGCCAGGCCGCCGCCGCGATATCCGCGGGCTCGCCACTGGTCGGCGAACGTCGCGAGGAAGCAGAGGGCCGCGGCGAGGGGAAGGACCCAGACCGTTGCGCCGTGGCGCAGGTTATCAGCGGCGTCCGCAGAGGCGAGGGCCAGTTGCAGGAAGACACTCAGGAGGAGAAGCAGAAGGATGCGGATCGCGCGCGAGATTCCGAGGAATCTCAGTGCCCGGTTGATCGCGGAGCGCAGGATCGAAATAGCGGCCTGCGACCCGACGCTGAGAATGCTGCCGGCGACAGTCAGCCAGGGCAGGTCGGCGAGCGCGCCGAGCGCCGCCGCCGCGAGGCCCAGCACCTGCGCGGCAGCGAGCCCGAGGTCGACGAGGGAGATGCGAGTGACGGAGCTGCGGATGCTCGTGCGTTGGCGTCTCGGCGTCGGCGCGGCCGTTGCCGGTTTCGCGCTGGTTTCGGCCATGGGGCTCAGTCGTCGTCCTCGGCGGCAACGGCGGCGGCGAGGCTGTCGACCGGACTGCCATCGCGCCGAACGTCGATCACGTGACCGGTCGCGCTCGAGATGAGCGTGTCGATGGAGGCCAGCGCGACCGCGCGGGCGCTCAGGAGGGTGTCCGCCGGCTCGTTGCCGAAGGCCTTGGTGCGGAGCGGGGTGCGGGTGCGGTCGGGATTGATGACGTTGACCCGGACACCGTCGACGACCCACTCGTCCGCCAGGGCCTGGGTGAAGTTGACCAGCGCGGCCTTCGTTGCCGAGTACAGGCTGTAGCCACCGCGACCGCGCGTGTACGAGCTCGACGTGAAGTTGAGCAGCTGGCCGCCGGCTTCGCGCAGGTACGGCAGAGCCTCCTGCGCGATCAGGATCGATCCGATCAGATTGACGTCGATCGTCTCGTAGACGATGTCATCCGAGGCATCCTCGAGCCGGGATACGGCGAGCAGTCCGGTCGAGTTGACCACGTAGTCGATGCGTCCGGTCGCGTCGGCCGCCGCACGCAGCGCCTCGCGAACCTCCTCGCGGTTCTGCACGTGGGTCTTCGTTTCCGACCGGCTATAGGAGAAGACGGTGGCGCCGAAATCCTTTGCCACCGCACACACCTCCGCGCCGATTCCGTATCCTCCGCCGAAGACCACGAGGGTCTTCCCCGCCAATCCCTCGGCGCGCGCCGCGCTATCAAGTTCCTTGGCGGCGGATGACCGAAGCTGGAACAGCTTGTCGGCGATGGCGATATCGATCGGCTCCGTGACCTTCATGTTCTCGTCGGAACCGGCCACGACCGCGATGCGAACATCCGGTGTGTAGCGCAGCACCACGGTGCAGTCATCCGTGGCGGTGAAGTTGGCGTCGAGACGCGCCTTCTCGTACGCGTCCCGGATAGCCGACAGGCGGAATCCCTGCGGCGTCTGCCCGCGGCGCAGCTTGGATCGCGGGGGTACGTCGAGCAGGAACCCGTCGTCCGAGACCTCGATGATCGTGTCGGCGGAGGGGATGGCCGTGTCGACGGCGCCGTGTTCGTCGAGGGCGACCACGCAGTCGTGGATGACACGGTCGTCGACGAACGGCCGAACGGCGTCGTGGAAGAGAACCTTGACTTCCTCGTCGCCAAGCGCCTCGATCGCGAGCTGGGTCGTCTGGTTGCGGTCCCCGCCGCCCTCGAGGATGCGTGTCAGCTTCGGGTACTTGCCGGAGCTCCGGATGGCGAGAATCGGGTCGAGATGACCCGGCGTCATCATCACGAGAATCTCGTCGATGTCGACGGAGTTGTTGAGCGCCTCGATCGTGTGCTCGACGACCGACTTGCCGGCGATCTTGATGAGCTGCTTCGGGAGGCTGAAGCCGATGCGCGCACCGACACCGCCCGCCAGGACAACCGCGACGGTGCGGAGATTGCTGCCGGGGGAAGTCACTTCGCGGTCTCCTTGCTTTTGCGGGCCCCAGTCTAAATGAGAAACCTATGGAGTAGACGTGAGGCTAGGAGCGCACGTAGGTCGTGGGAATGGCCGGCTCGCCCTTGCTCAACCGAAGCGCATCCTCGGGGAGCTCGGCGACGGCCGCCTGCCGGTGGTCGCGAGCGGCGGTCGTCCCGGCGGGGCCAAGGTGGCTTTCATCGAAAGTCCCGGACGCAACCAGAGGCACGAGGAGTGGGCGCTCGGAGGCGCCGTTTGCCGGCGCCGAGGCGATGTAGATCGTCTCCGCGGTCGCGACGCCACCGGCGAGCGAGCGCATCGGCGTCTTGCGTCCGCCGATCGTCTCCTTGGCGATCGACTTCTTCGCCACCGACGTCCAGCTTCCGTCGTCGGCCCGCTTCGCGACCAGTTTGTAGACGAGACCGGCGGCCGGATGCCCGGAGCCGGTGACCACGGAGGTGCCGACGCCGAACGAGTCGACGGGTGCAGCGCCCAGGGCGGCGATCGTGTACTCATCGAGATCGTTTGTGACGGTGATCTTCGTTCCGGTGGCGCCCAGCGAATCCAATTGCGCCCGGACTTCCGCGACCTGCGAGGGAAGGTCACCACTGTCAATACGCACCGCGCCGAGCTTCGGTCCGGCGACCTTGACCGCCATCGCGACCGCCGCCGGCACGTCGTAGGTGTCGACGAGGAGCGTTGTGCCGGCGCCCAGCGCCGCAACCTGCGCGGTGAAGGCTGCCTCCTCGCTGTCGTGCAGGAGAGTGAAGGCGTGGGCAGCCGTTCCCATCGTCGGAACGCCCCAGCTGCGCCCGGCCTCGAGGTTGCTGGTCGCGCCGAATCCCGCGATGAATGCGGCACGGGCAGCGGCGACCGCCGCACGCTCGCTGGCCCGCCGCGACCCCATCTCGGCGAGTGGGCGACCCTGTGCGGCCGTGACCATCCGGCTTGCGGCGCTCGCGACCGCGCTGTCGTAGTTCAGGACGCTCAGTACGAGCGTCTCCAGAACTACGGCCTCGGCGAATCCACCCTGCACGACGAGCATCGGTGAGCCTGGAAAGTACACCTCGCCCTCGCGGTACCCCGAGATGCTGCCCGCGAACCGGTAGTCGGCCAGCCAATCGAGGGCCGCAGCGCCGACGATTCGGTTCTCGCGAAGCCACGCGAGCTCGGCGTCGCCGAAACGGAACTCGCGCACCAGCTCGAGCAGGCGCCCGGTGCCCGCGACGATTCCGTAGCGACGCCCGGCCGGCAGGCTGCGCGCGAAGACCTCGAACACGCACTCGCGCTCGTGCTGTCCGCTCCCGATCGCCGCGTCGATCATGGTGAGCTCGTAGCGGTCGGTGAGTAGCGCGCTCGTCATGCACACAGCCTACGGAGTGTACGCGCTCGGCCTCTCGGGCCCCGCCTGTCGAGACCGCCGGTAGACTTGCGGATCGTGAGCGACGCGCCGATCGGAGTCTTCGACAGCGGCGTCGGGGGACTCACGGTGGCGCGGGCGATCATCGACCAGTTGCCGCGCGAGTCCCTGCTCTATGTCGGGGACACCGCCCACTCGCCATATGGGCCGAAGCCGATCGCCGAGGTGCGGGAGTACGCGCTCGCGGTGCTCGATGACCTGGTCGACCAGGGTGTCAAACTGCTCGTCATCGCCTGCAATACGGCCTCCTCCGCCATGCTGCGGGATGCGCGCGAGCGCTATACGGAGGCCCGCGGAATCCCGGTGGTCGAGGTCATCCATCCCGCCGTGCGTGCTGCGGTCCGGCAGACGCGCACGAAACGGATCGGCGTGATCGGAACCGCAGGGACGATCAACTCGCACGCGTACGACGACGCGTTCATCGCCGCATCCGACCTGGAGATCTTCACCCAGGCCTGCCCGCGCTTCGTCGAGTTCGTGGAGTCCGGCGTCACAAGTGGAGCAGAACTCTTCGCGGTGGCGGAGGAGTACCTGGCGCCGCTGAAGGCCGCAGACATCGACACCCTCGTGCTCGGCTGCACCCACTATCCGCTACTCGCCGGTGCCCTCCAGTACGTGATAGGCGAAAACGTCACACTCGTCTCGAGCGCGGAGGAGACCGCCTACGACGTCTACCGCACTCTCGTTAAGCACGGTCTCGAGCGTGCCAGCGGGGAGCCGCCGACCTATTTATTCGAGGCGACCGGGGACAGCAAGAACGAGTTCCTGCGGCTCGCCAGCCGCTTTCTCGGCCCGGAGGTCAACACCGTCGACCTCGTCCAAACCGGCACCATCCCGCTACAACAAAGAGGTATGTCATGACACGCTCCGACGGCCGCGCCGAAGACCAGCTCCGCCCCATCACGATCGAGCGCGGGTGGAGCAAGCAGGCGGAGGGTTCCGCCCTCATCTCGTTCGGGAACACGCGCGTGCTGTGCACCGCATCCTTCACCAACGGGGTTCCCCGCTGGCTCGCCGGTAAGGGCAAGGGCTGGGTCACCGCCGAGTACGCGATGCTCCCGCGTTCGACGAACGATCGGATGGATCGCGAGTCGATCAAGGGCAGGGTTGGTGGCCGCACGCACGAGATCTCGCGCCTGATTGGCCGCAGCCTCCGCGCCGTCATCGATATGAAAGCCCTCGGCGAGAACACCCTCGTACTCGACTGCGACGTGCTACAGGCGGATGGCGGCACTCGAACAGCGGCAATCACCGGCGCGTACGTCGCCATGGTGGATGCGATCGAGTGGGCTCGCGAGAAGAAGTTCATCGGCCAGAACGCGAAGCCGCTCATCGACAGCGTCTCAGCTGTCTCTGTCGGAATCATCGACGGAACGCCGATGCTCGACCTCGCGTACGTCGAGGACGTGCGTGCCGAAACCGACATGAACGTTGTCGTGACCGGTCGCGGTCTGTTTGTCGAGGTGCAGGGCACCGCCGAGGGCGCGCCGTTCGATCGCGCCGAACTGAACAACCTGCTCGACCTGGCGCTCGGCGGCACGGAGTCGCTCGCCGAATTCCAGAGGGCCGCACTGGCGTGAGCCGCTTTGATCGGCTCGTTCTGGCGACGCACAACGACCACAAGGTGGAGGAGCTGCGCCGCATCCTCGGGCCGAAGCTCGGCGATATCGAGCTCGTCGCGTACGACGGCCCCGAGCCCGTCGAGGACGGCAACACCTTCGAGGCGAACGCGCTGATCAAGGCTCGGGCGGCATTCGAGTACACCGGGATTCCGGCGATCGCCGACGACTCCGGAATTTCCGTCGACGCTCTCGGCGGTGCCCCCGGCATCTATTCGGCCCGCTATGCCGGAACCCGGGACGATGGCGACAACCTCCGCCTTCTTGTCGAGCGGATGTCCGGAATCGACAACCGCACGGCGCAGTTCACCTGCGCAGCAGCTCTCGTCGCCGACGACCACGAACACGTCGAGGTCGGGGTCTGGCCCGGCTCCGTACTTCGCGCACCGGCGGGAGACGGCGGATTCGGGTACGACCCGATCTTCCAGCCCGAAGGACTCGGGGTGAGCTCGGCGGAGCTGACTGCGGAGGAAAAAAACGCGATAAGTCATCGTGCACGGGCGTTCGCCGCACTCTTCGACTACATCCACGCGCTGTAAGCCCCGTTCGACGGCAGGATGGGAGCGTGACGACTCCGCGCCCCGGCATCCGCGGTGTCCTGCTGCTCGGGCCGGCGTTCGTCGCGGCCATCGCCTACGTCGATCCGGGTAACGTCGCTGCCAACCTCAGTGCGGGTGCCGGGTACGGCTACCTGCTCGTCTGGGTGCTCGTCGCCGCCAACCTGATGGCGGCGCTGATCCAGTACCAGTCGGCGAAACTAGGCCTGGTCACGGGGAAGAGCCTTCCCGAGCTGCTCGGTGATCGGATGCGACGCCGGCCGCGCATCGCGTTCTGGGTGCAGGCGGAACTCATCGCCGCTGCGACCGATCTGGCTGAAGTGATCGGTGGCGCGATCGCGCTCTCGCTGCTTTTCCACCTGCCGCTGGTCCTCGGCGGTGGGATCGTCGGGGTCGTCTCGATGATCCTGCTGGCGGTGCAGTCCCGCTTCGGGCAGCGGCCATTCGAGTTCGCGATCATCGGGTTGCTCGCCATCATCGCGATCGGATTTCTTGCCGGGCTGGTCGTGCGTCCTCCGGATGGGGCCGCGGTCCTCGGCGGCCTCGTGCCGCGATTCGAGGGAACCGGCTCCGTGCTTCTTGCGGCGAGCGTGCTCGGTGCGACGGTGATGCCGCACGCCATCTACGTGCACTCGGCGCTCGCGCGCGACCGGCACGGCCGAGCAGAGGGCGACGGCCAGGCCCGACGTCTGCTGCGAATCACGCGCTGGGACGTCGCGATCGCGCTGACGATCGCCGGCCTCATCAACATCGGGATGCTGCTACTCGCGGCAGCGAATCTCCGCGGTCTCAAGGGCGTCGACACCATCGAGGGAGCATACGCGGCGATCGGGATGGCGCTCGGTCCCGCGATCGCGGTGATCTTCGCGATCGGGCTCCTCGCGTCGGGGCTCGCCTCGACATCCGTTGGCAGTTACGCGGGTGCGACGATCATGGCGGGGCTGCTGCGCCGTCGCATTCCACTGTGGGTGCGACGCACGGTTACCCTGATTCCCGCGCTGCTGTTGCTCGGATTCGGCGCGGATCCGACGGCGGTGCTGATCATCAGCCAGGTGGTGCTGAGTTTCGGGATCCCGTTCGCGCTGATCCCCCTTCTCAAGCTCACCGGTGACCGGTCGGTAATGGGGGAATTCACGAGTGGAGTGCCCACCCGCGTGCTGCTCGGAATCGCGGTGATCCTTGTCATCGGGCTCAACGCGACGCTGCTCGTACTCGCGCTTCTCGGCGCTCGCTAGTTGGAGGCCGTGAACATCCACGGGTCCGGATCGGTGCGGTCGACGAAATACCAGGTGCAGCCGCTCGTGACGCGGTAGTGCAGCGAAACGTAGTAGGCCTCGCCCGCCTGGCACGCCGCCTGGGTCGGGTATGCCCGGGTGATGGTCGAGGCCGAAGCCGACTCTGCGGTTGCCGTGATCAATCCCGCGGCCAGAAGTGCGATTGCCGATAGTCCGAGCGCTTTCTGAATAACTGGTCGCATACGTCCAGCTAAGACGCTTCTCGCCGTCACGTCAGTCCGCACTTTGTGCGACTTGCGTCCCATTCGGTTGGTGGCTACACGCATAGGGTGGGGGAGTGCCAGACAACGAGACCGTTCCGCTCGACGCGTCGCCCGGCGATCGGATCGCGCTCGCGGTCCAGAAGTTCGGCGAACACGAGGTCTCTGATCGCGCCGCGGCGCTGCTCCGCGGAACGAACGAGGGCGAGGAATTTCTGCTCTGGGTCGGCGGACGACACGCGCAGGGCATCCTCGACGGTGCGCCCGCGCTGTACTGGCCAGAGGTTTGGGGCGCCCGTGCGCTGTTGTACGCCTGGGATGGTCCCGCAGCCGAGGCAATCCGGATGGGCCTCGGTAACCAGGCCTGGCGGGTGCGCGAGATGTGCTGCCGCGTAGTCGCCGCGCGCGAATTGCCGTTGGGCGCGGACCTTCTGCCGCTCCTTGGTGACGAGACCGCGCGGGTGCGCGCCAACGCCGTTCGCGCCCTCGGTGTGGTTGGCAGCTACGAGCAGGCCGTCGCGGCGAAGAAACTACTGCGGGACTCGGAGCTTGACGTTCGCAAGCAGACGGGCGCGGCCCTGAAGGCGCTCACAGAGCGCCTCGGCCGAGCGATCGACTGAGTTCTACTTCAGTTCATCCGGACGCAGGGTCACATCCGCGTCGCTCTGCTTCGCCGATCCCGCGTCGCGTCTGGCGCGAATGACGCCCTGTAAATAGTGGACAAGCACGGACAGCGCCGAGAGTGCGACCACAGCGAGCAGCACGATGTCGATGTACTTGGTGACGAAGTGCGCGACCGGCGGAATGTTGCCGAGCAGGTAGCCGATAACGGTGAGCCCGCCGCCCCAGATCACGGCGCCGATGGCGTTATAGATGGTGTATCTGCGCCGATCCATGTGGCCGACACCCGCCGCCACGGGCGCGAAGGTACGCACGATCGGAACCACGCGCGCAATGATCACCGCCATCCCGCCGAACCGATCGAAGAACTCGTTCGTTCGTTTCACGTTGCGAACGCTGAAGAATCCGCTCTCTTTTCGTTCGAATACCCTCGGGCCGGCTTTTTGTCCGATGAAGTATCCGGACTCACCGCCCAGGAATGCAGCGACGGCGATCAGCAGGGCGACCCACCAGATGTCGATGTGGATGAGCCGGTGGGGACCAAAGGACAGCAAGCCGGCAATAAGAAGGAGAGTGTCACCCGGGAACACGAAACCGATCAGCAGGCCGGTCTCGGCAAAGATGACCACGCACACGACAAGAATGGCCCAGGGCCCGGCACCCACGATGAGGTTGTGCGGGCTGAACCACGGAATGAGTGCGAGGTCGTGCAGCAAAAGTTTTTCTCCAAACGGATCACCGCGGCTCCGGGCGGCGAATGATCTGGGGCAGGTCCCTGACAGGCTACTAGCTAAAGGACTACGGAATCCTTGGTCCCGGCAAAGGATTCGACAATGTTCATGTAATTCGACGTTATCGAATCGCGGCCAGCCGGTCATCGGTCCAGGGGACTACATCCGCCCTTGCCTATACTCTTACAACAAGAGTATTCTCGCCTCATGTCGAGTAGCGAGCTTCGCGAGTCCAGCTTCTGGATCCTGACCGCCCTGGCGGCTGGTCGCAATCATGGGTATGCCCTGTTGCAGGAAACCCGCGACCTTTCGTCCGGGCGAGTGGACCTGAAAGTACCGACGCTGTACGCCTCCCTCGACCGGCTGCGAGACCAGCAACTGGTGGCGCTCGACGGCGACGAGGTGATCGACGGTCGACTTCGCCGGTACTTCCGATTGACGGATGAGGGTGCCTCGCGACTGTCCGCGGAAATCGAGCGCATGGAGGCTAATGCGCGCGGAGCCAGGGCTCGACTGAAGCTGCGCGCGAACCCGGCCCCGATGGCGGCGATGGCGTGAATGGCGAGAGCGCTGAGCGCGCGGACGGTTCGGAACTCGCCTCCGAGTATCGCCGACTCCTGCGTTGGTATCCGCGGGCGTGGCGCACGGAGAACGAGGAGGCGATGCTCGGCGCCCTTCTCGACCAGGCCGAAAGCGACGGTCGGAATGTGCCGACCGCGGCCGAGAGATCGGCGATAGCGAGGGAGGGACTTCGCGAGAGATTCGGTCTCCCGCACCGAGGCCAGCGGCTCCGACTGTTGCCGCTCGCAGCCGGTTTTCTTCTTTCAGTCTTCTACGCGCTACTCATCATCTGGGCGCCGAACACGAGCTATCCGGGTTCGGTCGGGCCGTTCGCGAATCCGTCGATCCTGACCTGCGTGCTCCTGGTCGCGGCATTCCTCGCCGCACTCCTGGTGCGGGGTAAAGCGGCGAGCGTGCTCGCCCTCGCTGCCGCGGTCGCCGAGATCGTCATCGGGATCGTGACCGCCATGCATCCGCCGTTCAGTGCGCACCCGTGGGAGGGTCCGGGATCGAGCGCCGTCGTGTTGTTCGCCGGGATTGCGATCCTGGGAGCTGTTCTGTCCCGCCAGGGCCGGATGCTGACGGCTGGCACGTTGCTCGTGCTTGCGGCGGTCGCGGCCACTCTCGTGGTGAGTTTCACACAAGCTGAGCTCGGCCTGTTTTCGCCGGTCTCGATCGCACTCACCCTGGGGATCGCGGTCGCCGTGACGCTGGCGATCATCCTGCTGGTCGTTCGGCGGCGACCCAGGCGCGTGTGAGCCGCTCCGCTGGATGTGTCAATCCGGAGGCGGACGCCCGCGGCGAGTTGGAGGGGCATTCTTGAATTCGTGAGTGTCCGTCGTTCGTTCGCCATCGGTCGAATCCTGCTGATCGGTGGACTGGTCGTCGTCGCATTCGGCACGATCTTCCCTTCGAGCAATCCGGTGATGGCACTCGGGTGGCTCCTGCTTGCCCCTTCACTGCTGTCGTGTTGTGGGGCCACTTTCGTATTCGTGAGCCTCGCGCGAAGCGCCGAAGCCGCGAGCCGGTCTGGCACGGTGTACAGGATCATCGGGTCGGCCGCGATCGCGGGTCTTGGCCTTGCGCTCGCCTACGGAGTGGCAGGCACTCTTTCGCAGCTGCCAGATACGCTGGCGGGACTAAATGGCCCTTTCATCCCTGGCAGAGCCAGCCCATCGATGTTCTTTCTCAGCGGAGTCGGCTTCGCGGTAGGGATCGTGATCGGCACCATAGATGCGCTGGTGTGGTGGCGTCTTCGCGGTAGGCACCTGCTGATTCTCGACGCTACCGATCACTTCGACTGACTTTTCGGGGTGAGCCCCGGCACGATTTCGGTTGGCTGGACATTCAAGGGTGGAGGCAAAGGTGAGCGACGAACCACACCCCGACGATCTCGACGTCGTGCGCGGAGTCCAGATCGGCGATGTCGCAGCGTTCGAGACCGTGTATCTCCGTCATGCCACTGTCGTGATGCGATACGCCTACGGCAGACTGCGCGATCGTTCGTTGGCCGAGGACGTACTTCAACAGACGTTTCTCACCGTGTGGGCGAAACGTAGTCGCGCCGTCATCGTCGATCGATCGCTTCTGCCCTGGATTCTGGCAATCACCGGCAATCACATCAGGAACGCCGCTCGCCAATCCCGACGCCGCGAAACACTTACCCTTGCGGAAGTGGATGCCGGGCCAGCAGACGACCCGTTCAGCCTGATTGCCATCACGGCCGCTCTCGCGACGCTCAGCGATGTGGATCGACGTGTTTGTGAGCTGTGCCTCGCGGAGGGTCACACCTACGGGAGCGCCGCCCGGGAACTCGGGCTGACGGAGGGCGCGGTGCGGAAAAGACTGCAGCGAGCCCGAACACGCCTTCAGACGCAATTGAGACCAGCCAGTGAAAGAGGGAACGAATGAGCCGCCCAGCCGAACTCGACGAGCACGCAATCGAAGAAAGCGTCAGGCGGGTTCACGACGAGATCATCACTGTGGCCCTTCGCTCGCCCAGTCGCGTCTGGGGAAGGAATCGACGATGGCCGCTGTTGGGCCTCGCCGCGATCCTGATCTTCGGCGGAGGGCTGGCGACCGGAGCTGCGTACGCCAGCACGGTGCCCACGATCCCGGCCGGACTCCTCAGGATCCAGTGCGCCTCCGGTGCGAGCGAATCGGCTTCCACCGCCCCCGGCGTGCCCCGCCAATCCGTCCAATATTTCGACCGGCAGTCGAATACCCTCGTTGCGGCCCCGCCGGTGAAGGTCACCACGAGCCTCGAGAAGGACCCGACGGCGGCGTGCGGGAGCGAGATCCCGAAGATACTGTCATCCATTGGTGCCGCCCTGCCCGCCTTTGCGAGCGTCGGAGATCACTGTGGGACGGTCACCGTGCCGGGCTATCCGAAGGCATACTTCGTGGCTGACGGCGGCACGGGCGTCGGAGCAGACTACAGCTCAGAGGCTGGGCCGTTCGCCCTGAACCTCATCTCTGCCGATGCCTACGCCTACCTGGGACCGGTCGCGACGAACGGATGCGTGGACCTCACGATGCCCGTGCCGGTGGATGCTAATCCAATGCTGGTCGCCTGCGCGGCCGCATCCAATGACGCCGTTGTCTACTCGGACGATCACAACTCCGTCGCGACAGCCGTCTGCAAACGACACGGATACTCGCCCTGGAAGAGCTGACACGTCGACTGCCTATCCGACCGCGTTCGCGTCGTTCAGGACTATGCAGCGGGAATCAGCGCTAAGAACTCGTCAAAATGGCTAAACCAAACTGAGTGAAGTGCGCCGGGCAGGTCATGCACGATCACCCCGTTCGAGCGCAAGACCGCGGCGGCTTCGTCGGAGACATACTCGCTCGGCATAGCTCGGATAACGATCGTGCCGGCGGGCGGCGGCCACGATCCGCCACCTGCAGAAGCGGGTGCGGCCGCAGTGTCAGGATCGAACAGCTGGGCGGCGTCAGCCTCTACCCTCGCGTCCTGCTCGGCGTAGTGCGGGTGCGTTCGGAGTAATTCATCGACCGTCCGCGCCCGGCGGTCTTGCTCATACTCCGCCCGCACTTCGTCGCGATCCCAGCCGCCGCGGCTCGAGGTTGGCGCGTCCACCAGCAGCGCGTGTTGCGGCCGCAGCCCTGGAAGCGCGGCGGCCAAAACGAGTCCACCAAACGAGTGCCCGATAGCAAGCGCAGGCGCCGAGACGTCGTGCGCCACGGCGGTCTCAACGACCGCGGCAGCCGCTCCTTCTATGGTCAGGTCCGGATCCCGGGGAGAGTGGCCGTGCCCGGGAAGATCAATCGCGAGAACGCGATAGCCGCGTTCGACCAGCGATGGTGTCACGCGCCACCAGCTCTCCGACGAGCCCATCATGCCGTGCAGCAGAATTGCAACGCGGTCACCCTGCCCCGACTCGCGAACGTGCAACTCCATTAGTTCACTCTCTCAGACTTCCCCAGCGCTGCGTGCTCAGATGGAGCCGCTCGTTCGGGTGGAGCGCCTCGTGCGGGAGAAGGGACTTGAACCCTCACGCCCGAAGGCACAGGAACCTAAATCCTGCGTGTCTGCCAATTTCACCACTCCCGCGGGCGTGCCTATTGTATCGGCGGCAGTCCCCGCGTCCTCGACGACGGCTATGAGAGTGCGCGATCGACTCGGGTAGCCCGCCGCGGTACCGCCCCGGCTAGACGGATGACGCTGTCGGTTCCCTCCAGCACGTGACCGAGGGTGGTCAGCGCGCTGCTCGGGAGGCTCAGCACGTTGAGTGGTTCCTGGGCACCGGCGAGCACCAGCTCGATGGGCAGGCCCGTGTCGAACACCGTCACTCCCGGAAACTCCCCGACGGCATCGAGAAGCTCGGGCGTTTCGCGGCGGTGCGGCAGGTAGGCGAGCTCTCCCGCTCGCGCTTCCGTTGCGACCCACGCGAGGTACTGGTCGAGCGGAAGAATGCCATCCACGACGCGCGCGCTTCCCAGCATCACCCGGTTGCCCGGGACGGCGATCGGTCGCGCCGTGGCGCGTACCATTCGAGGCGATGCGGCGTCACTCGGATGGTGCGAGCGGCGAGTGCGCGCATCCGATCCGCGCCGAGGTCGAACGCGGTCGAGATCTCGAGTCGCCCACGTCCCGCCAGGCGAAGCAGCCGGGTGCGGGCGCGACCGCCGAGAAGCGTGCTGAGGGCGGACTCGCGCTGGCCTGGCCGCGCGAATCCGGTGCGTTCCAGCAGCGCGTCGGCCAGGAAGATGGTGTGCGCACCGTCGTCGAGCAGCGTGACCGTACGCGGGGAGAGCGTGGATGCAGCACCCCGGAACTGGCCGGAGAATCCGTCACCGATCGCCCACTCGCGGTGCCGGGAGAGCAGGTTCCACGGGATTCCGTAGAACGGGATGACCTCCGCGAATCGTGCGCCGCGCGCGAGCAGCTCCTCGGCCGTGGCGGCCATCTGAGGGCTGCCCAGTCGGAGGGCAACCACAACCGGCTTCTCTTGTCGACTCGCCCACTCGGCGGCGGCGATCAGCTGTAGCGGTGACTCCACCCAGGCGATGCCGTGCGACGCGTCATGCTCCACGGTCTCAACGGTCGCAGCGCGGCGTGACCCGAACGTGAACTGCGCAAATACGCAGCATTAATTCGACTGCGGGGCGCTCGGCGGGGCGGTACTGCCGCGAACAAGGAGTTCCGCCTTGGCTTTCAGGGAGGTCTTGCTGGCCTGCGCTCCGCCGGACAGTTCGCTGAGCAGGATGCGTGCACCGCGCTCGCCATGCTCGTAGGGGTCCTGCGCCATGGTCGTCAAGCCGAACGAGGCCGCGAGGTCGTGGTTGTCGATGCCGATTACGGACAGGTCCTGCGGAACCCGGATGCCTGAATCCCCGGCGGCGAGAATCGTGCCGATCGCCATCTCGTCGGAGCTCGCGAACACGGCGGTCGGCCGCGGGCCCGGTCGCCGAAATACCTCGTTCATGACATCACGGCTGGCGGGGAGCGAGAAGTGTCCGGAGAGCAGGCGCTCGGACGGCACCGTGATGCCCGCGGCTCTCGTCGTCTCCAGGAACCCCGTCGTGCGATCCTCTGGAACGCGCCGGTTCAGTCCCTCGTCGTCGTCGCCGCCGAGGTGGGCGATGTCCCGGTGCCCCAGGTCGAGAAGGTGCTGTGTCGCGGTCTTCGCGACGCCCTTCTCGTCGATGCCGATGTGACGGATCCCGCGTACCGGCCCACCGATCATCATGAGCGGATGGCCGACCGTGAGGAGTTGCTCGCGCTCGTCGCCTGAGAAGTCCATGCCGACCGCGATCAGCGCATCCGTGCGTTTGCGCAGGATCGAGCGGTGGAAGACGCGCTCGCGGTCGCCTCCGCGGCTCGCGAGGTTGTACAGGATCATGTCGTAGTTCGCCTCGCGGAGCGCAGCATCCACGCCCTCGATGACCGTCGTGTAAAACCAGCGGCTCACCGAGGGGGCCACGAGGCCCATGGTCAGCGTTCGCCCGGACGCCAGCCCCGACGCGCTCGATGAGGCGACATAGCCGAGCTCGTCCGCGATATCGCGGATGCGCGCCCGAGTGGGCTCAGACACATTCGGGAGCCCACGCAGTGCACGTGACACGGTGGCGATGGAGACTCCGGACGCGCGTGCGACGTCATCGATACTGGTCACGCGTTCATCACCCCATCAGGGTCAAGCTTTGTGCTCTAGGTGGTCTCGAGCGAGACAACTCTGCCACAGGCGTTCGTCACCCCGCGCTATCCCTTCGTTGCCCCGGCGAGAAGTCCTCGTACGAAGTACCGCTGGAGTGCGAAGAACACGATGAGCGGCGGGATGATCGCGAGGAACGTGCCGGCCGAGAGCAGATACCACTGTTGGCCGTAGGTGCCCGAGAGGTCGGTAAGCAGCTTCGTAATGGGGAAGTTGTTGCCCGACGAGAAAATCGTCGCGACCAGCAGGTCATTCCAGACCCACAGGAACTGCAGGATGGCGAACGAAGCGATCGCGGGCCTGGCCAGCGGAAGCACGATCCGGAAGAAGATCTGGCCGTGACTCGCACCGTCAATCTTCGCCGCCTCCATGATGTCGACCGGCAGGGCGGCAATGAAGTTGTGCAGCAGGAAGATTGCAAGCGGAAGCGCAAACATGGTGTGCGCAATCCAGATTCGCGCGAAGCTGCCATCCACACCGTTCAGGTTCAGTCCCGGAAATACCGCCCAGTTGCCGATAGTGACGCCGGTGGAGAACAGGTTCAACAGCGGCACGAGAGCGACCTGGATCGGGACGACCTGTAACGAGAACACCAGCACGAACAGCAGGTTCTTGCCCCGGAACTCGATCCACGCAAACGCGTACGCGGCGAGCAGCGCGAGAGCGATGGGGATGATCGTGGCCGGGATCACGATCACGATTGAGTTGAGGAACGACTGCGCGACCGTTTCCGTGTCGTTGAAGTTCAGCGTGTTGACGTAGTTCGAAATCGTCAGGCTGGGGTTCGTGAAGACCGTCCACCAACCGGAAGTGTTGATATCGGCTGGCTGGCGAAAGGAGGTAACGAGCAGCCCGAAGGTGGGGATGGTCCAGAGGACCGCGATGATCACCGCAGCGATCGTCGCTCCCTTGCTGGAGAGCCTCTTCTTGGAGTCGTTGAAGGCGGCGTTCTCCGCCCGGCGCGTTGCCTTCTCAACCTGGCGCGCGGAGCGCGGGTCGATGTCGGTGGCGATCACAGTCCCAACCTCTGCTTCCGGATGTTGTTGGCGTTATAGATGAGGAACGGCAGGATCAGGATGAACAGGATGACGGCCTCGGCAGACGATCCACCGTTTTGCGGGGGCAGGTTCTGGAACAGCCGCACCATCTGGTAGCTGATGACCGTTGAATCGTTCTGGCCGGTGGTGGTCGCCGCGATGACGTCGTAGACCTTGAGGCTCACGATGGCGATGGTGACCCAGACGACGATGATCGTTGGCCGGATGCCCGGAATAGTCACATTGCGGAAGCGCTGGAACGCGTTGGCGCCGTCCAGCTCTGAGGCCTCGACCTGCTCATCCGGAATCCCCTTGATAGCGGCGGAGAGCAGGACCATGGCGAAGCCCGTTTGCGTCCAGATCAGAACGATGATGAGCAGTGCCGTGTTGACGTACGGCGTCTGCAGCCAACTTACCGGCGTTCCGCCGAACAGGACGACGATCTGGTTGAGAACCCCGATCTGCGCGCCCTGCTGGTAGTCGAAGAAGAATTTGAAGATGATCGACGCACCGACGAGCGAGATCGCGACCGGCATGAAAACAAAGACCTTCAGCACCTTTTCGCCGCGGCTCCGATCGACGAAGACCGCGTACGCGAGACCGATGGCGGTCGCGAGGATCGGGGTGATGATGACCCAGACGACCTGGTTGATCAGCGCCAGCACACCCTGGTTGGACGGGGAGAAGACGTACGCGAAGTTGGCAAGGCCGACGAACTTGGATCCGTCGTTGCTGAGGAATGCGTCGACAATCGTTTTGATCGTCGGGTACAGCAGACCGATCGCAAGCAGCAGCACGGCCGGAGCCATGAAGGCGGTCAGCTGGAGAATCGAGCCTGCACCGCCCCGCGCCCTTCGGTCCAGGAGAAACAGACCGGCACCGAGAACGGCCGCGACTGGCACAAGCCACACCGCGTCGTTGTAGACACCGAGCACCAAAACGATGATCGCCGGCACTGCGATCGCGACGACCAGTCGCATGATCGAGTATCCGCGACCTCGGCGGGGTGCCAGTTCGATGAAGAACAGGATGAGCGCGACTACGACGGCGAACACGCCCAGGATCACAAGAACCTGAAGCAATGACGGCAGCGTCGCCAGCCATTGGAAAAATGCGGACATAGAGGGGGACCTTTCGAGCACGGCGATGGACTCAGGAGGGACGTTCGTCTGTGGAGCCAGGGCGTCGTCCGGGCCCAGTTTGGACCCGGACGACGCCGTTATGGAACTAGTTATTAGCTGGCGTTAGCCCATGCTGCCTGGATCTCGGCCTCTGCCTGCTTCTGCGGCATTCCGTTCGTCCAGTCGACGATGCCCTTCCAGAACGCGTTCTCGACGACGGTCGGCATTGCGTCATCCGCACCGAACCGGAACGTGGTCGACGACGACTGCAGCGTCTTGATGGCGCTCTGCAGCAGCGGGTCGGCTTCCTTGGATGCGTCCAGTCCCTTGTTGGCGCTGATGAACGATGCACCCTTGACCGTGATGAGGCTGTTCGCCCAAGCGGCGCTCGACAGGTAGGTCATGACCTTCTGGGTCGCGGCCTTGCTGTTGAAGGCGGCGGCGAAGTCGCCACCACCGACGACGGCGTGCGAGCCGGACTTGACGCCTGGGAGAGCGAACGCCCATACGTCTCCGGTCGGTCCCACCTTCGGGATGCTGCCGCTGGCGGTCTTCGTGGTCGAGAAGCTCGCCTCGAGGAACGTCGCCTGGTTTGTCAGCGCGCAGGACCCGTTGGCAACCTTCGCCGCGACGTCACCGAACGCAGTCGAGTTAATGGATGCCACGTTGCCGAAGCCCGCGTTCACGTACTTCGGGTTCTGCAGGATCTGGCCGAGGAGGGTGAACGCCTTGTCGATCGAGGCATCCGTGAACTTCGTCTTGCCGGAGACCCAGTTGTCGTAGACGGTCGGGCCGGCGGAGCTGAGGACGACTTCGGCGAGGAAGTCGGCGCCCGGCCATCCGGATGCCGTGCCCGAGTTGAAGCCGGCGCACCAGGCGGGGCCGCCGGTGGTCGAGGTGATCTTGCCGACGTCGGAGACCAGGTCCGCGTAGTTGTCGGGAACGTTAATTCCCCACTTCTTGAAGTCCGCGGGGGTGTACCAGATGTAGCCCTTGACGTTCGCGTCGAGCGGGGTCGCGTACATCTTGCCGCCGCTGGACACGTAGCCCTGCCAGTCACTCGAGAAGTTCTTCTTAACGCTGGCCTCGGTGGCCGAACCGACGGTTGATACCTTGCCGGACTTGATGGCCGCGTCGAGGAGACCCGGCTGGGGGAACATTCCGATGTCGGGGAGGTCGTCGCCCTGGATCTTCGTGGCGATATTGGTGGTGAAGTTTCCGTCACCCGTGTACTTGATGGTGATGTTGTTCGCCTTCGACCATGCGGCCCACGACGCGTTGAGCTCGGTTGCCTCGGTGCCGGTGTCTGGCCCGTAGATCGTGACGGTCTGGTGACCGCCGGTGCTGCCGGAACTGCTCGTTCCGGGGTTTGCTGTGGTGCAACCGACTAGTGCGACGCTGCCGACTGCGGTAATCGCGAGTGCGGCAAGGGTGCGTCTGCGAGCGGCGGAAGAAAACACTCGTTGTGCTGTCAACTTCGAACTCCTCTTTGAGCGGACACATCGCGCCGGGGGCGGGGGTGCATGCACGGCGCTGTGTTCTGCCGACGCTACTTGTACCCGCCCCCGTTATGCAAGCGCTTTACGTAAACGCTTACATCACGATTTGCAGTGAGTCTCAGACGGAGCGCTGGTACGCCCTGAACGCTCGCGTCGCGAGCCACGTCATCACGAGAACGAGTCCGGCGAGCAGTCCGAGATGGCCCCAGACCGCCGACCAGTCCGGCGCCGTCTGCAGCGCCTGTCGTCCCGCGACGACCGCCCACTCGAAGGGGTTGAATCTCGCGACGTTCTGCACCCACGCGGGCGAGAGATTCGTGTCCATGATCGCGGAGCTCAGAAACATCAGCGGGAACGAGAGAATCTGCGAGATCGCGATGAGGGCGTTCTGCGATCGGGCGAGAAGGGCCAGCGCGTTCGAGAGTGCGGCCAACACGAAAGTCAGCAGCACGGCCGACAGAACGAGCAGAAGGATGCCGACGATCCCGCCGCCGAATCGGACTCCCGCGATCCACGCGACGGCCAGCACGACGGCGGTCTGAAGCACGCTGAGCACGGCCTGGTAGAGCATGTTTGCGATGATCAGTCCGCCGCGCGACGTGGGCGAGGTGAGAAAGCGGTCCATCACGCCGCGCTCCATGTCCTGGATGTAGGACGTGCCCGCCCAGGCCGCGCCGAACATTGCGGTCATCATCACGATTCCCGGGGTCAGATACTCGAGATAGCTGCCGCCGCCGCTGAACCCGGGAATGCTGACGACCGACTTAAACAGCGCGCCGAACAGCAGCAGCCAGATGATCGGCTGGATGACGTTTATGACGAGGTACGCCGGGTTGCGCAGGAACGCGCGCAGCTGGCGGGCGGTCAGGATGCTGGTGTGCGTGAGTGCCATGGTCATGATGCGTTCTCCAATACGGTCGCTGAGCCGGTCGAAGCGCTCGAGTAGCTGTGCCCGGTGTGCTTGAGGTAGACGTCGTCGAGGCTCGGCCGGGCGACGGTGGCGGATGCGACGCGAAGTCCGCGCTCATCCAGTGCGGCGAGCACGCGGGGGAGCGCGATTGCTCCGACGGCGGCGCGACCGCGAAGGGTCCGACCGTCGAGGAGGACCTCGCCCAGTTCGTCGAGCCCGCCGACCGCGGCGCGGGCGGTGCCCGGCTCGGTCTCCGGTGCCAGTTCGATGATGACGGCGTCCCCGCGCAGCCCGTTCTTAAGCTCGTCGGGGCTGCCGGTGACGACGACCCGTCCGTGATCGACGATCGCGAGCTGGCTCGCGAGGCGGTCCGCCTCGTCGAGGTAGTGCGTCGTCAGCAGCACGGTGAGCTGCTCGACGCGCGCCATGTTCTCGAGCTCAGCCCACATCTCGGAGCGTGCCTCGGGGTCGAGGCCGGTGGTCGGTTCGTCGAGGAACAGCACCTGCGGTCGGTGCATGAGACCGATCGCGACATCCAGCTTCCGCGCCATGCCGCCGGAGAAGGTCTTGACCAGGCGATCGGCCGCATCCGTGAGCGAGAAGCGCTCGAGCAGTTCGGTGGCGCGAGCCCGGGCAGACGACCGTGACATCCCCTGCAGTCGACCGGCGAGCACGAGGTTTTCGCGCGCGGTGTCCATCGGGTCGGTGACGGCCTTCTGTGCCACGAAGCCGATTGCGTGGCGCACTCGGTCCGGACGTCTGAGCGCATCGATTCCGACGATGCTGGCGCCGCCCGAGTCGGGTCGCGACAGCGTTGAGAGGATCTTGACGCTCGTGGACTTGCCGGCGCCGTTGGGGCCGAGCAGTCCGAAGATGGTCCCCGTTTCGGCGCCGAAGCTGACCGAGTCGAGTGCCCGCACGCGCGGTTTGCCGCGGCCGCCCGGGTAGGTCTTCACGAGTTCGCGCGCCTCAATGGCGAGCGAGGTGGATGGCGTTGCCATGGGTTTCTCCTTCTGTCAGGAGTCCCGGGCTGCTGTTTTCGAGCGCGCAACTACAGTTGGTTTGGGCCTTGATAACTGTTTGCGCAGCTCGGACGTTAGCGCCGAGACTTCAGGGTTTTGGTGGTCCGGATGTTCGCGCATCCGGGCCACCGCTGGTTGTTACTTCTTTGCCTGGTCGAATCCGAACAGCATTCGGGCGAGCACGAGGAAGAACACGACGAGCGCGCCGAGCAGCGCGAGCCACGACCAGGTGAAGCCGACGACGATGCTCAGGAGCACGAAGAGGCCTATGCCGACAATCCAGATCACGACCGTGTAGATCCCGAACCGTGCCGCCGCCGCCGGGTCATTCGAGAATCGGTCCTCGATTTCGTACGTCGAGTTCAGTTCCTTCACCCAGGGCTTCCGTCGATTGGTCTGCGTCACGCCGAGCCAGATGAACGCGATGAGGGAGAGCACGGCGGCGGTGACGCCTCCCGCGAACGCTTCCTCAGGTTCTCTTCCGCCGATAGACAGGCCGATCACGTCCAGACCGGCGACACCGAGCAGGGCCGCTCCCGAGTAGCCGAGAGCTCTCCGTAGCGGCATACGAAAGTGCTGCGACGTCTCCTGGCGGAGCGCGTCGACGACCAGGATCGCGACGAGCAGGGCGCTGAGGCCGACCGCGAACCACTCGGTGCCGTTCGGCAGAGTTCCGGTCGTACCCGATCCGAACGCCGCGGTAACGATCACGCCGGCCAGCATGACGGCGAGCACGAGCGAGAAGATCACGGTGCGGACCACGTAGCCGGGGTCAGTCTTCACCTTGTTGAGCGCGATCAGCCTGGCCGCGGTGTCGCCGGGCCGGGTTGCGGGCTCACCCACATCGATCGAGTCGACGAGCGCGTGAATGTCACCGAGCTCGGTGATCGCCTTTGCCGCCGCCGCTTCGGGTTTCGTTCCGTCCGCCTCGAGCTCGGAGACGCGGGATTGGAGGTTGCCACGGATCTCCTCCTTCAGGTCGGCCGTCTCCGGCGTGCGCGGGATGTCGGCGAACGCCTCATCGAGGTAGCGGTCGATGTTGTCTGTCGTAGCCATTAGTTGGTCCCCTTGGTTCCGAGAAGCGTGTTGATGATGCGTTGTGTGGCGTTCCAGTCGGCGACGTTTCGCGTATAGACCGCCCGTCCCGCGTCGGTAATGCGGTAGTACTTGCGGCGGCCGCCCTGGGTCTCGTCGCCCCAGTAGGCGTCGACGAGGCCGTCCTTCACGAGTCGGCGGAACGTCGCGTAGAGCGTTGCTTCCTTGATCTCGTAGTCGCCACCCGTCGCATCCCGGATGGTCTTGTAGATCTCGAAGCCGTAGCGCTCCGTATCGCGGAGGGTGCCGAGCACAATGGTGTCGGTGTGCCCGCGCAGCAGGTCCGACGAGAACGCGTCGGAGCTTGCCGGCGCAGGTGTGTTGTTGCTCATAACAGGTACTGTATCAGATCAAGTACTAGTCGACAACAACAGGTTCTCGTACGGACCCGGACCTAGCGATTGCCGAGAAGGAACACCATGCGGTGGAAGATGCGTTCGGCGTTGTCGGGGTCCGCCGTTGCCGCCTCGGCGCCGTGCGTTCGCCAGCGCTCCAGGATCTCGGCGATCTCCTGGAACATGCCCTTCGCCTCGGTCTCGGTGAGCAGCGCGGCTCCGAGATACTCGCCGTGTGCTGCGCCAGGCTGCCGCTCGAGCGTTTCGGAAAGAAACTCGCGGATCCAGCCGAGCTGCTCCTCGATCAGGATGTCGGCGGCCGCCGAGCCGGCGGGGGCGTAGAAACCCTCGGGGTGGGCCAGCCGCCAGACCCTGTCTCGGCTGTCGCGCGCGAACTCGGGCGCCTCCTCGACGACATCGACTTTTGCGAGGGCGCGCAGGTGATAGCTGACGGAGTTGGCCGGTTCGCCGAGGATGCCCGCGAGGTCCGCGGCGCGGCCGTACGTTCGAACCGAGAGTTCCCAGATGATCCGCTGGCGGAGCGGATGCGCCATAGCGCGCAGCATGGCGGGATCGGTGACATGGAACGACGGTTCAACCACGGAGCCATCCTACCAAGTCGCGCAAATTAAGTTGCGCAACATTCGTTGCGGAACTATGGTCGAGGGCATGGACACCGAATCCCTTCCCGCCGCGGCGACCAAGGAGCGCAGCCCGAGCATCTGGTCCAACTCCGCCTACGTGCTGCTCATGTCGGGCAAGACGACCCAGATCATCGGCGCTGGACTGGCATCGTTCGCGGTGCCGCTTATCTCCTTCGCTCTCACCCGCTCGGTGCTCGCGGCCGGCCTCGTGGCCACGGTCGGGGAGGCGGGCAGCCTCATCGCAACCCTGCCAGCCGGCGTCGTCGCTGACCGGGTCGATCGCCGTCGGCTCCTCGTCGTCTGCTCGATTCTCGGGACTCTGGCCTGGGCGTCGCTCGTGGTCACGGATGTCATGTCGATGCTGACGGTCTGGCAACTCGCTGCGGTCGTATTCGTCTCGTCGCTGCTCGGCGCGTTCTACGGACCGGCCGAGGGGGCAGGCATCCGTCAGGTCGTTCCGACCGAGCAGCTGGGCTCGGCGATGGCGGCAATGGAGGGGCGGTCCGCCGTCGCATCGCTGATCGCGGGACCGGTCGGCGGAGTGCTGTACGGGTTTAGCCGGGCCTGGCCGCTGATCGCGAGCACGGTCGGCTACGCGGTGGCAGGCATCTGCGCGGCGCTCGTTCGCAGGCCGTTGAACGGCGACCTGTCGCACACCGCATCCAGTTCGGCCGTGTCCGCGCTGAGGGAGGGCGTGCGCTTCGTGGGATCCATCTCGTGGATGCGCGCCGGTGTCGTGATCTTCGCACTGCTCAACCTGGGTTTCGGTGGTGTGCTGTCGTCGCTCAACCTGCATCTCGTCTCGCTGCACACGACGCCGATCCTGATCGGTCTGGTGAACGCGGTGGCGGGAGCGGTCATGGTGATCGGTTCGATCCTCGCGGGACCGCTCGTGCGCCGCTTTCCGGTCGGGCGGCTTTCGATCGTCTGTCTCACGCTTACGGTCGTCGGTGTCATCGGGCTCGCCGTGACGACACAGTACGTCTGGTACCTGGTCTGGGTCGCGGTCGCGACCATCCTCGTTCCACCGTTGAACGCCGGGATCGTCGGCTATACCGCGGCCGTCACCCCCGACGTGCTGCAGGGGCGGATGAACTCGGTGCTCTCGCTTTCGAGCGCGCTCGTGCAGCCGATCTCGCCGGTCGTCGCCGCCGCGCTCCTGGTCGCGATCGGGGTGAACTGGGCGATGGCGGTTTTCGGGGCGGTGCTCCTGCTCGGTGTCGTGCTCATGGCCGCGAACCGGGG
>DASXCU010000123.1:0-32155 GCA_036491035.1 Galbitalea sp.
CGTGGCAGGTTCACGACTGGGGCGACTACAGCATGACCCACTAGGGTCGTCAGTTCTCATCGGATCTGCGGCCAGCCGCACGGCTTCCCCAGGTACCCGGTAGTAGCGTTGTTGGAGGGATTCCTAGTCCCGCTCCATCAATAGGTTCTTGATTGTCGAGAGCCATGTCGAAATCCCGAAGGCGGTTCCGCGAGTGTCAGATGCAGGCAGTGCTGACTCAGGCGGCGGCAGCGCGGTCACGCCGGGCTGGTATACGGATCCGCATGACCCTCGGCAGCTTCGGTGGTGGAGCGGCGAAGGCTGGACCGAGCACGTTTCGCCCGGATCCGGCCAGCAGGCAGCCCAGCAGCAGGAGGCGGCACAGCCCGCCGTCCAGCAGCCCGCCGTCCAGCAGCCCGAAGTTCAGCAGCCGGTAGCTGTTCAGCCACTGGTCCAGCCCGAGGTTCAGCAGCCCGCCGTTCCGCAGCAGGTGCAGCAGCCCGCGGCACAGGATCCGTCCGCGCCCCTTCCGTCGCGTCGTGCCCTGCGCGATCCCGCCACCGAGGCGAGCGAGGCCGCCGAGGCCGCCCTCGCGTCGCAGGCTCAGCAGCAGACCGCACAGCAGCAGGCGTTCCCGCCGGTGCAGGCCTCCCAGCCCGATTTCGCGCAGCCCGTTCCGGCACAGCCGGCCGCGGCGCAGCCAGCGTCAGCCGCACCGGACCTGATTCAACCCGAGCTCGTTCAGCCCCAGGCGCCGGTATCCGCGCAGCCGGCGTCCGCTCCGGTACCCACTCTTCCCGTGGCCCCGACGAGCTTCCTCGAGCAGCAGGGCTACGCACCGCTCGATGGTGCGCCCGCGGAGCAGAACGGCTGGGGCCAGCCCGCTGCACAGCAGGGGGCACAACCGGTGCAGGCCGCCCAGCCCGCGTCGGCACCACAGCCAGCGCAGGCACCACAGCCAGCGCAGGCACCACAGCCAGCGCAGGCGCCCCAGCGCGTGGAACCGCAGGAGCCCGCCATCCCGGGCCTCACGCTTCCGCCCGTCGACGTCCAGCCGAACAGCTGGAACCAGCCGCAGGCTAACGCGTGGAACCAGCCGGCCGCTCCGGAGCAGAGTCTTCCGCCCGTACAGGCGGCGCAGCCGAGCGCCTGGAACCAGCCGTTGGAGCCGACCGCGCCCGCACAGCCGTCCCAGCAGGCATGGGGAGCGCCGGTCGCGGCGCCCGACGGTATCGACAGTCTTTTCACCGGTGCGCCAGCCGACGCGGTTCCGGACGCTCAGCCCGGCCAGTGGGGTCTCGCACCGAGCGATCCCGGCACGGACACTCGAACCGCGGCTGCCGTGGACGAAGTTGCCGGATCATCGTCCTTCTGGGCCTGGGTCATCGCGATCTCGCCGATCCTGGCCGCCGGGTCGATCATGTACGTGCTCCTGGCTACCAAGTCGACACTGACCGACTGGCCGTTCGAGGCCGCGGTCGCTGCGCCGTACCTGCTGGTACTGCTGTTCGCGCTGGGTGACCGCGCTTCGCTTCTGAGCCTCGGCCACACGTCGCCGCGCAGCCCCGCCTGGGCGCTCCTGACGGCACCCGTGTATCTGATCGTCCGCGCCGGCGAGACCCGGCGTGAGGATGGCTCGGGCACCGCTCTGACGCTCGTCTGGTTCGTCAGTTTCCTCGTTGCCATTGGCGGGATCGTCGGCTACGGCCTACTGACGCACCACGCGCTCTTTGCGGGCCTGCCGACCTAGCCAGCGTTGTCGGTCACCTCGTCGTCCGCGATCCAGCGAACGCCCGTGCGATGCGAGAGCAGTTGTGCCCGGAGCGTGACGCCCGCGGCAGCGAAACCGGCTCGCAGGAAGCGCACCCACGCCGCATCCTGGGCGGTCAGCGTGGTGGGACCGTATCGCTCGAGCACGACGACCACGGATGAGGCGCCGATCTCATCCATGAGATCGCGGACCGTCTCGATCACCCGTTCGCTGTGGTCCCCGTCCGGCTGGGCGGGGAGCCCGTCGACGGGGATCAACAGCGGAAGCTGAAGGTCGAGCTCGTCAAGGAACAGCAGCCACAGCTGCCGGGCGTTCGCACGACCGATTTGGTCGGCGACGCGGCGCTCGATGTCGTCGTCGGTGACAAGCGGCAGGAGTTCGGTCTCTTCGTACGGAACGGGCATGGCAGACAGCCTCGCGCGGGAGCGACCGTGGCCGGATACGCAGCCTGCGAACGGTGAGTGACGCGGTCCAGCGTGCGCCGGTGCAGGACAGGACGCTCGGCTGCGACGAGAATGGCTGCATGGCTTCCACCGCACTCGCCCTGCTGAATCGACCGTCTGCGGATGTTCCGGCGCACTCCCCCGGCGACCCCGCGTTCGAGCTGGTCGATGCGTCGACGCCGCAGCTGTCCGTGCTCGACCTCGCTGCCACGCGAGGCGACGGCATCTTCGAGGCGCTGAGCGTGTCAGACGGAGCGCCGCACGCTGTCGAGGCGCACCTGAAACGCTTCGCGAGCTCAGCGGCGAAACTCGACCTGCCCGCACCCGATCCGGTCGCCTGGCGCGCGGCCATCGACGCCGTCGTCGCCCGGCTCGATCGTCGGCGCGAGGCCTCGGTCAAGCTCGTCCTCTCCCGCGGAGTCGAGGGCGACCCCGAGGCACGACCCACGGGTTGGGTCTATGGCTGGCCGGCGCCCGACTACACTTCCGCTCGCACCAACGGAATCGCGGTCGTCACGCTGGATCGCGGCTACCGGCATGACGTCGAGACCACGTCGCCCTGGCTCCTCGCGGGAGCGAAGACTCTCTCCTACGCGGTGAACCGCGCCGTCCTTCGTGAGGCCGCGCGGAGGGGCGCCGACGACGTGATCTTCGTGAGCTCGGATGGCTTCGTTCTCGAGGGCCCGACGTCCAGCGTGGTGTTCCGCCGCGGAACGGCGCTCCTGACGCCCGGAACCGGGCTCGGCATCCTGGAGGGCACCACGCAGGGGGACCTGTTCCAGTGGGCCGGCACGCGTGGACTCCAGACCGGTTTCGAGCTGCTCACGCCCGCCGACCTCGCGGGGTCGGATGCCATCTGGCTGGTCTCGAGCGGACGCCAGGCCGCACCCGTTCGCGCGATCGATGGCGTCGAACGCCCGGTCGACCACGAACTGTCGGCGGAGATGAACGCGTACCTGCTGAACCGCAAGCACTGAGCCGCAAGCACTGACAGGCTGCGCCGGGGCAAGAAAAAAGCACTGTCAGGTAATCGGGGCGGCGGCTCTAAGAATGCGAAAAGTCCAAACCCGGTTAGCTACCCCCGTATTTCACCAGGTGTCGTTCGCCGAGCCGCCGCACCCGAGTGTCCCCTGCAGTGCTGAGTACACGTTATGGGCAGGGAGCGCTCTCTCGCTCCCCCCATTGCGGGTAACCCGCGTTTGAGGGTCATACAGGGCGTTCTGTCGGCATCGGGCTGTCAAGCGGTGTTTGCGGGAAATACAACGCGGGTAGTGTCGAATTATGGCTGAACTCGCACTGCCAGAACCCCTGTTGGAGTGGATTCCGCGCCAGCGGTGGTACGCGGGCAAGGGACAGGGCGCATCCCTCACCCGCCGCGGAGGCTGGACGATCACCCCCGAGGACGCCGAGATCCTCACTCATTACGTGCTCGATCGGCAGCCGAGCGGGGCCACGCTCTATCAGGTTCCGTTGACCCGCCGCGGAATTCCCCTCGAGGGCGTCGCGCCCATCTGGAACGACGAGTCGGGGTACTACTACGACGCCCCGCACGATCCCGCGTACGTCGAGGCCATCCTCCGACTCATCGTCACCGAGTCGGAGACCGGCGGAACGCGCGGTCACCGCCAGCCAGGCTCGGGCACCGTGCGCATCCTCGACAGTTCCGTGCTCCGCGGCGAGCAGTCGAACACCTCGATCATCTGCCGAGTCGACGGTGGCTCCCCCATCATCGTGAAGGTGTTCCGCGCGCTGCACGCCGGCGACAACCCGGATGTTGTGCTCCAGTCGGCGATCTCCGCCGCCGGATCATCCCTCGTCCCCGCCTCGGTCGGATACGTATCCGGCGAATGGCCCGACCGCGCACAGCCGAACGGCACGGCGCACGGGAGCCTCGCGTTCGCACAGGAATTCCTCGAGGGCGCCGAGGATGCCTGGCGCACCGCGCTTCGAGCCGCCACCGCGGGTGAGGACTTCTCGCTCCGCGCGCGCCGCCTCGGCTCCGCCACCGCCGAACTGCACCAGACCCTCGCCGCGGCGATGCCAACGCGCGAGCCCGAGCAGGCCGACATCGATCGGCTGCTCGCCGGAATGAGCGCGCGAGCCGACAGCGCGCTCGGAGCCGTTCCCGATCTGGAACGCTACCGCGGCGCCATCGAGGCGACGATTGCCGCTGTGCGATCCACTCCATGGCCGCGACTGCAGCGCATCCACGGTGACTTTCACCTCGGGCAGGTGCTCGCCGTCGGCGACGCGTGGGTGATGGTCGACTTCGAGGGCGAACCGCTGCGTCCCATGGCCGAGCGCAGTGAACTGGACCTCGCGGTGCGGGATGTCGCCGGCATGCTTCGCTCCTTCGACTATGTCGCGGGCGCGGTGCTGCACTCCGGCGCTCCGGAAACAGAACTCTCGCCCACCGAGTGGGCCAGGAGCGCACGACTCGCGTTCCTCGCGGGTTACGCCGAATCCAGCACGACGGGCAGCACCGACTCCGGACTCCTCGATGCCCTGGAGCTCGACAAGGCGCTCTACGAGGCCGTCTACGAGGCCAGGAACCGCCCGGACTGGCTTGGCATCCCGGTCGAAGCCGTCCAGCGGCTGGCCGGCGTGCAGCACCTGTCCTGAGCGCCGAGCAGGAACGCCCATGGACAGGGTCGTTTACCGCATCCCGTCGTCGCATGCAAGGGCTGGCTCCCCCGAACGGGGGCCGCTGTACTTGGTGCATGACAGACATCGCCGAACGGCCGACACGTAGCACCAAGACCGTTTCTTCTCCCGCCGGCGCCAAGCTCACGGCACGCCAGCTCGCCAGCCTCCGCAGCCAGTTGCTCGCCGACCGCGAACGAATCGGCATGCTGATCGACACCGTCAACGACGAGATGAGCGAGTACGTGTCCGCCCGTCGCGACACCGCGACCGACGACGAGCACGACCCGGAGGGTCCGACCCTCGCGTTCGAGCGGTCCCAGTCATCCGCGATCCTCGGCCAGTCGCAGCAGCACCTCACCGAAATCGACACGGCGTTGCAGCGCATGGATGAGGGACGCTACGGACTCTGCCGCAACTGCGGCAACGGCATCGCCCTCGGACGCCTGCAGGTGCGCCCACAGGCGTCGCTGTGCATTTCGTGCGCGGAGCACGTCAGGTAGCCCATTTTGGGGACAACACTGTCCGCGTGTTGATCATCCGCTGTTAAGGTTTTGGTGATCGACTTGCCGCGTGCCTACACGAGCGGGCGAGTACCCGCGGCCAGACCACTTCCTGCTCCACCTGAGTGACACGCACCTGCTCGCGGGTGGTGGTCGACTCTACGACCGCGTCGACAGCCAGCGCCATCTGCGTGAACTGTTCGACCAGATCGAAGCCTCGGAGGGTCGCCCCGAGGCGATTATCTTCACTGGTGATCTCGCCGATCGCGGAGAACCTGCGGCCTACGACCGACTGCGCGAGATCGTAGAGCCGGTCGCCGCTCGTCTCGACGCCGAAGTCATCTGGGTGATGGGCAACCACGACGAGCGTTCGGCGTTCCGCACCCACCTCCTCGGCGAGGTCGGCACGACCCGTCCGGTCGACAGGGTCTACGACGTTCACGGCCTGCGGGTCATCACGCTGGACTCGAGCGTGCCGGGGCACCATCACGGCGAGGTGACCTCCGAACAGCTCGACTGGCTCGCCGAAGAGCTCTCGGTGTCCGCGCCGCACGGAACCATCCTCGCGATGCATCACCCACCGTTGCCCAGTGTGCTCGACCTCGCCGTGCTCGTCGAGCTGCGGGACCAGCAGGGCCTCGCGGAAGTGCTCCTCGGTAGCGATGTGCGCGGGATCCTCGCCGGCCACCTGCACTACTCATCGACGGGCATGTTTGCGGGCATCCCCGTCTCGGTCGCGTCGGCGACCTGCTACACGCAGGACCTGGCCGTCCCGGTCGGGGGAACCCGCGGTCGCGACGGGGCACGAGCGTTCAATCTGGTCCACGTCTATGACCAGACGATCGTTCACTCTGTCGCACCCGTTGGCGAAACCCTTGCGCTCGACTACGTGGATGCGGCGGAGACCGCCAGGCGGCTCAGGGCGGCCGGCGTCGTGATATCCGACGCGGTGAATGCGCCGATTGCACAGGAGGACGCCCGGGATGTTGTAACGGAGTTGCGGGCGCCAGCCCGGGTGTGAGTTACTGCCCGGCGAGTTCCTGCCCGGCACTGACGGCGGGGACATCCGGTCGCTCCCACGGTGCCGGGATCGGGAAATAGCTGTTGAGGAATCCGAGGACCGCGGTCAGTCGCGTCTCGATCGAGATCTCCGGAGCACTGCCGTCGTTCAGGCAGAAAAAGTCCTGGCTACGCTCGCGCAGCAGCTTCTTGAGCTGGCGCAGGGATGACTTCAGAGTCGTCTCGACGTACGTCACGCGCGCGTTCGGCTGCACCACGGCGCGCCCCGTCATCAACGCGTAGTAGTGGTAAAGCGAGTTCGTGACCGAGATGTCGGTGGCCGACCGAAACGGACTGGCCGCGGTGCGTGCGAAGTCGTCGGCAAACTCCTTCTCCATCTCGAAGAGCACACTGCGGCGCAGCGGCGTGGGAGCGTGTTCGAGGTGACGCGTGGTGACACGGCCGAATCTCTCGAGCAGGAGGGCCCGGTTGACGCGGGCGGCGTTTTCGAAGCCGCTCCGCTCCGGCGAGTTGGCTCCGAGCCCAATGCGAGTCGTCGCCTCGATGAACCGTGTAACGCCTCCCGGTGAGAAGAACATCTCGGGGCTGACCGGGCGAGCGAAGAACATGTCGTCGTTCGAGTACAGGAAGTGCTCGCTGAGCCCCTCGATGTGATGGAGCTGGCTCTCGATCGCGTGCGAATTGTGCGTCGGAAGGTTCGCTGGATCCACGAAGAACGCACTGCTCGGCACGATCGTGACCGACGGATGATCGGCGAGCCACGCCGGCGTCGGCGAGTCCGTGACAATGTAAATTCGGCGAATCCACGGCGCGAACAGGTAGACGCTGCGCAGGGCGTAGCGAAGCTCGTCGAGCTGGCGGAAACGCGCGACGGAGTCGTCGCCGTCGCCAACCACGTAACTGTTCATCCGCAGGGCGCGCAGGCGCTGGAACTCAACGGATGACCCGTCGACCCAGGAGAAGACGAGGTCGATGTCGAAGGTGATGTCGCTCGCTAGCGGGTCGAACATCCCCGCCAGCGTGCGCCATTCCCGGCCGAACCGCTCCACAGTGGCTTCGACGGCCTCCTCGCGCGGCAGAGTCGACCGCATGATCGCATTCGGCGCGGGCGCCACAATGGTGTCGACGCCGAATTCCCAGAACTCGAGGCGAACGCCCGATGCCGCCCCGTAGCGAAAGCGTCCCGCCGGGTCGACCCGCGGACGGAACAGTCGAAGTGCACGGCCTTTTCCGCTGCCGGCGAGCCTGCCGTCGGCAATCAGTAGTGCGGCGTCCCTGCCCGCCTTCGCGTAGAAGGGCTCGTTCGCGAACGCCGCGGCAAGGGCGGACGCCACGTCGCGGCGTCGTGCCCGGTCGACGGCCAGCACGGGAGTGGTGCCCGAGCCGCGCACCAGCAGGAACTCGATCGCGGCCGCGTCGAGTGCGTCGGCGATCGCGAGCAGGTCTTCGACCGTCGCCTGGGTCGGCGTCAGCGTGCCGTTGAGCAGCGTGAGCTGTCCTTTGCGCACCACGACATCGGTGCGGGAACCGAACTGATCGAGGTAGGCGCGAAGGCCCGCTACCGGGTCGACGATTCGAAGGGTGCCGTCGTTCTTCGTGTCGCTCACTGCAACGCGCCGGCGAGGAGGCTCACGAGAGCCTCGAGCTGGACGCTGCCTTCCGCAGTGATCTCGGTGTCCGAACCGTCGAGAGCACGTGCCGCCAGGCCCGCCTTGCTGTCGATGAGCTCGGCGATCTTCGCGTCGATCGTCTGCGCGGCGATGATGCGCCACGCGGTGACGGGCAGTTCCTGTCCGATCCGGTGAACGCGGTCGATCGCCTGGGTCTGCTCGGCGCTGGTCCAGCTGAGCTCGGCCAGCACGACGTTCGATGCGGCCTGAAGGTTCAGGCCGACGCCGGCGGCGGTGAGCGAAGCCACGACAACCGAAATCGCCGGGTCCTGGTCGAACGCGTCGATCGCGGCTTGCCGGGCTTTCGGAGTCTGGTCGCCCCGGATGGAGACCGTTCCGAGTCCCGCCTTCGCGAAGTGCTCCTCAGCGGTGTCCATCACGTCGATGTGCTTGGCGAAGAACACGACCTTGCCTACGTTGCGGGCGAGCTGCGCGGTGTAATCCGCGGCGAGCCCGGCCTTCGCCTGGCCGATCTTGCGCACCATGGTGAAGACGTTCTCGCCGGTCTTGGCCGACTTCGACTCCTCGAGTTCCTCGTGCGCAACGGCACGGATAAGACGCTCTTTCGCGGCGTCGTCGAACTCTTCGTCGCCCTTCCGCAGCGCGAGACGGCGCTGGAAGCGATCCACCAGACGCGCGGTGAGCGCGGCCTCGGCCTCGCGGATCGAGCGACCGAGATCGTCGTCCAGCTCGACGGGGATGTCGGCGACGCGACGAGCGGGGATGTCGGCGGCGACATCCACCTTCTTGCGCCGCACGATGCCCATGTCGATGACGGCCTGCCGTGCCTCCGAGAAGAACCCGAAGTCGGCCGGCGTGAGGCCGGTGTCCTCGAGCTTGTCCATGAGCACGGGAAGTGGCTTCTTCTCGTCGATCCAGCCGAGGAACTGCCAGATCGCGCGGAAGTCGTCGATCTGGTTGATCAGCGGGGTTCCCGTCAGCGCCATGAACAATGCCTTCGGGCTGCTCGCGCGGATACTGCGAGCGAGCGACAGGACGTGCTTGGAGCGCTGGCTGGTGAGGTTCTTGATGAAGTGCGCCTCGTCCACGACCATGCCTTTGAAGCCGAACCGGCCGAGCCAGCCGACGTGACGGTCGAGCACCTCGTAGTTCACGATCACGACATCGCTGAAGGCATCGACGTCATTGCCGTCTCCGTGCACCACGGTTGCGGTGCGCTGTGGAGTCCACAGCGCGACCTCGCGAGCCCAGTTTGTCTTGACCACGTTCGGCACAACGACAAGCAGCGGGTAGGAGTTGGAGACGGATGCGGCCAGCAGGGCCTGTGCCGTCTTACCGAGACCGGGCTCGTCCGCGAGAAGGAAAGTGCGGTGACCGGCTTTGACCTCCTCGACGAAGCGCGCCTGATGGCGCATGAGCTCGAGCTTGCCCGGTGTCTGCAGCGACTTGGCTTCTGGCAGGTCCATGCTTGCCGCACCGCCGCCCGCACCGTACTCGAACGCGCGGAACAGTGGCTCGATGAGCTCCCAGTTGGCAAGCTGGTTGACGCGCACCGGCTTCTGCGCAACGGCACTGAAATCGGGCGCGAGGAACGGGTTCGACATCTGCAGCTGGCGCACCGACTGCGGGACGACCTGCTTATCTGCCGCCAGGTCCTTGGGTGCCGGCTCCGTGGTAATGATGAGCTCGTCCGGGCTGAGTTCCATGCCTGCCGCGAGGAGCAGGTCGCGCCGCAGGGCCTTGGCGGCCGCCGTCACCGGGGCATCGTCGGCGAGAAGGGCGATCAGGCTGGTGTCACGCGCCGCCGTCTTCGCCAGGATGCCGGCCAGTCCATCCAGCCGCTTCTGTTCGTTCGAGCGTTCGGCGTCACTGAGGCTGGTGTCGACCTTCACGCGGGCGCGCTCCTCGCGGAGCAGAAGCGCGGCGACCTGAAAGCGTGCACGGTTGGCCGGCTTCAGGGGCCCCTTCTGGACTGCGGCCTCGACCTCCCGCGCGGCGCGAGCGAGCACGGGAATGACCCCCTGGTCATCCGCTCCACGGGAGCGGCGACGCTGCTGTGTGCCAGCGCGATTACCGGTCCCGCCGGAATTGCGTCCATCCGATGAACGCTGTCGCTGACGTTGGCCAGACTGAGCCGGTCCAGATGCCAAGTGTGTCTCCTAGCGCTATGCGGTTACGCATAACTGTGCTGTGCAGGTAATAAAAATACGGGTACGGCGATCCTCACGAGCGAGCGATTCACTCGAACTGACCGGCACCAATTCGGAAATCCAGACCCAGATCGCGGCGCGACTGGTGGTTCCGTTGGTGCTGCTGCTATCTTACCCGCTTTTTGGCATTCCGGTCGTCTTCATTGGGAACCTTGATCAGCACACCGATCACGATGAATACCACGGCCGCGACGTACTGCGCGATCAGCCACCCGATCCAATGGCCCCAGTTGATCGGCCAGATCGGGTTCCATGCGACCACGATGACCGCCAGCAGCGGCAGCCACCACCACTGCTTCGACTGGAACGCGTACACGCCGACGATGGCCGCAAGGACCGCGATCCCGACCTCGAACCAGTAGTAGATCGGCGAGTCAAGCAGCGCGAGTCCCGCGAGCAGGCCGATCGCACCGAGGATGCCCGGGGCGAGCGCGGTGCGGCGAAAGGATCGCGTCGGATAGCTGGACACTCCCCAAGGCTACGCGAGAAGAAAGTTAGGCAATGACTACCCATAGGGTGCTCTCCCACCGATCCCTAATCTTGAGACCGTTGCAGTACCCAAGCCAAGCATTCGGCTCGCAAAACCCAAGCCAAGCGTTCGGCTCGCAAAACGACCTTCCCACGAACAAAGCGAAAGAAAGCAGGTGGCCCCGGATGGGCTTCTTCGGAAATCTGATCGGATCGGCCGACAGTTCCGTTCTCCAGAACGGAATCCTCGGGCGCGGTGAAATCACCGGCCTCCAGATGAGCGGAATGACGCTGCAGTCCGGCAACGGACTGGTCGAGCGCAAGTGCACGATCACCGCGAACGTATACCTCGACAACACCCCCGTGTTCGCCGCAACCATCGTTCAGCGCATCCAGGAGATCATCATTCCCCAGCTCTCCTCGGGCAGCGCGGTCGTCGCCGTGCGAGTGGACCCGAACGACCACTCGAAGGTCGCGATCGACTTCAACTCCGCTGTCCCCGAGGTCACCCTGGCCCGCACGACGGACAACGCGCACAGCGCCGCGTACCTGCTCGCCAACGGCAAGCCCATCAAGGTGGTGCTGGTCGCCGACCAACCGCTCGGCAAGAAGAACGCGGACGGCGTCGAGATGTACGCTCTGCAGCTAACCGCCTACGAAGGGGTCGAGACGCCGTACCAGCTCACCGTCGGCAACCCCGTGCCCGCGACCGCACTCCCGTTGCTCTTCCCCGGTTCGAAGCTGAACGCACGGCTTGGTGACGACCCCAACTCGGTCGTCGTCGACTGGGCGGCCGGCGCGGCAACCTGATCGCCCGGGCCGCGGTCGCGGCTTAGGCTGGCCGGGTGACTCCGGTCGAACGATTCCGCGCGCTGCTCCAGATTCCCACGATCTCCCGGCTCGACACCGAGGCGATCGACTGGCCGCAGTTCGACCGCTTCGTCGCACTCTTGCCGGAGCTGTATCCCGTGCTGCACCGCACGCTGACGCGCGAACTCGTCGCCGAGCACTCGATGCTGTACCGCTGGGCGGGGCGCTCGGCCGAAGCGCCGACGATCCTGCTCGCCCACTACGACGTGGTCGCCGCGAGCGACGACCGCTGGGACCATCCGCCCTTTGGCGCTGAGCTCACCGGCGAGGGCGAGAGCACCCTGCTCTGGGCTCGCGGCGCACTCGACGACAAGGGGGCGGTGGTCAGCATCCTCGAGGCGGTCGAACGCTGCGTCTCCGAGGGCTTCGTGCCCGCGAACGACATCTATCTGAGCTTCGGGCACGATGAGGAGACCATCGGCTCCGGGGCGCAGGCCATCGTCCGGCTGCTCGAGTCCCGCGGCATCCGCCCCGCGCTCCTGGTGGATGAGGGTGGCGCGGTCGTCGAGGGCATCTTCCCCGGAGTCGACGGCCCGATAGCTGTGGTCGGTGTCAGCGAGAAGGGCATCACTTCGGTCGACCTGACGGTCGTGCAGGACGGCGGGCACGCGTCCACTCCCCCGAGACTCAGTGCGACCGCCCGCCTCGCTCGCGCCATCATCCGACTCGACTCGACGCCGTTCCGAGCGCGGTTCTCGCCGACGAACCTCGAGATGATCCGCACGGTCGGCGCCCACGCTCGCCAGCCGTACCGGTTTTTGTTCACACAGCAGTGGCTCACCCGAGGCCTCCTGCTCGCCCTGTTCGGCCGGTTGAGCGACGAAACCCGCGCCATGGCCAGAACGACGGCGGTCGTCACACGGCTCTCGGCCAGCGACGCGGAGAACGCGCTGGCTGAGAAGGCCGTGGCGACCGTGAACATGCGGGTCGCGGTCGGATCGACCGTGGCCGAATCTGTCGAGCACATCCGCAAAGCCGTGCACGACGACAGGGTCGAGGTCAGCACGAAGAACCCGTCCGAGCCCTCGCCGGTCTCGCCCACCACCGGGCCACAGTGGGACGCGGTCCGCGGCGCGGTCCTCGCCGTCTACCCGAACGTGATCGTGACCCCGTACATCCAGCTCGGCGCCAGCGATTCCCGTCACTTCGCGCGTATCTGCAACGCCGTCTACCGCTTCACGCCCTTCGAGATGTCACTCGCCGAGCGGGGAACGCTGCACGCCGTCAACGAGCGCATCCACGTCGCCACCTGGCTGCGCGGAATCGACTTTTACGCGGCGCTCATCCGTAGCGTCTGAGCGGCCGGCGTGGAGTTAGACGGCGGCGTCGTGGATGATCGAGATCGGCCGTGACATCGGCGGTGCGTCCGCGAGCCGCTCAAGCGCAGGACGCAGCTCGCTGAGCCACGCCTCATAGCCCTCGGGCGTCAGGTGCAGGCGGTCGGTGGTGTATTCGGGCTTCAGCTCGCCGTCCTCCGTCGCCATGGTGGCCCACAGGTCGAGGTACTGCGCGTGGACGTTCTGCGCGTACTGGCGCAGGTGCCGGTTCGCATCCTGGATGTCGTCCGCGTATTCCCGACCGCGCGGCAGGATCGACTGCACCAGCGTGCGACTGCCGGGTACGTCCTGCCGGACCATCGCGAGGAAGTACTCGATGCTGCGAACCACGTACTCGACCGAGCGGCTCTGGCCGAAGTCGTTGCCGCCGATCAGGATGGCCAGCGTCTCCGGTTGGAGCTCGATGATGGCCGGAAGCCGCTCGGTCAGCCGATCGGTGGCGTCCCCGGGGGTCGCTTCGACGGCCACCCGATAGTCGGGAAACCACTTCTGCCAATCACCGCCAGCGGTGATGCTGTCGCCTACGAAGACGATCGATTCGGAGGAACTCGGGTCGTCAATCTCAGTCATGAAAAAACACCTCGCTGTTTCCATTGTGCGCGTGCCCGCGTGCAGATGCCAACCGAGATGCACTCTCCAGCGGACTTCACAGGCTCAGACAGCGGTGTCTGATAGCGACTCGGGTCCAGAAAAACCGGGTCTAGATCATGGACTTGGTGTGCCAGACCGTCTTCGTTTCGGTAAATCCCACGACCCGGTCGAGTGACGGCCCGTAGTCTCCGGGGGTACGGACGCGCTTCAGCGTGTCCGCCGCGGAGATCTGCAGGTCGACCCAGTCCAGGCGCTCGGCCCCGGTGAGGTCGAGGGCGTTGACGTCGGCGTGGCTGGCGAGCCACGGCGCCATCTCCGCCGCGGACCCGGTGAGGATGTTCACGACGCCGCCGGGGACGTCGCTCGTGGCCAGGACCTCGGCCAGACTGATGGCGCAGAGCGGTGCCTGCTCACTCGCGACCACGACGACGGTGTTGCCGGTGAGGATGGCGGGGGCAATCACGCTGACCAGGCCGACGAGGCTGTCGGCGGGCGCGATGATGGCGACGACGCCGGTCGCCTCGGGCACGGAGATGTTGAAATAGGGTCCGCTCACGGCGTTCGCGTTGCCGGCGACCTGCACGTACTTGTCGGCCCAGCCGGCGTACCAGACCCAGGTGTCGATGGCGTCGTCGACCTGCTTGCCTGCGGCTGCAGCGGTGACGCCTTCCTGCGAACTGATCTCGTGGACGAATTGCGCGCGGCGACCCTCCAGCAGTTCCGCGATTCGATAGAGCACCTGGCCGCGGTTGTAGCCGGTCGCGCCGGCCCACCCGGGCAGAGCGGCGCGCGCCGCGACCACGGCGTCACGAGCATCCTTGCGGCTCGCCTTGGCGGCGTTCGCGAGGAACGCGCCCTGCCTGGTGGCGACCTCGTAGGTGCGACCGCTCTCGCTACGCGGGAACTTTCCGCCGATGTAGAGCTTGTAGGTCTTGGGGACAGCGAGATGAGTCACTTGGTGACCGCCTTCCTGGTCTGGAGGTACGCGGCGAGGCCGTGGCGCCCGCCCTCGCGGCCGTAGCCGGACTCCTTGTATCCACCGAACGGCGACGCCGGGTCGAAGCGGTTGAAGGTGTTCGCCCAGATGACGCCCGCGCGAAGTTCGTCCGCGACAGCCAGGATCTTCGATCCCTTGTCGCTCCAGATCCCCGCGGAGAGGCCGTATGGCGTGTTGTTCGCCTTCGCGATCGCCTCGGCCGGAGTACGGAACGTCAGGACGGAGAGCACCGGCCCGAAGATCTCTTCGCGGGCGATGCGGCTCGAGGTCGAGACGTTGTCGAAGATCGTCGGAGCGAACCAGAAGCCGTTCTCCGGGATCATGCAGTCCGCGGTCCAGCGCGTGGCTCCCTCGGCCTCACCGATGTCGGAGAGCTCGCGGATGCGATCGAGCTGCTCGCGCGAGTTGATCGCACCGATGTCGGTGTTCTTGTCGAGCGGGTCGCCGAGGCGAAGGGTTGACAGTCGCTGCTTCAGTCGCTCGACGACGTCGTCGTGGATGTTCTCCTGCACGAGCAGTCGGGATCCGGCGCAGCAGACGTGGCCCTGGTTGAAGAAGATGCCGTTGACGATGCCCTCGACCGCCTGGTCGATGGGGGCGTCGTCGAAGACGATATTGGCGGCCTTTCCGCCGAGCTCGAGCGTGAGCTTCTTGCCCGTTCCGGCGACCGACTTCGCGATCGCGCGGCCGACAGCGGTCGACCCCGTGAAGGCGACCTTGTTGACATCCGGGTGCTGCACGAGCGCCTGGCCCGTGTCACCAGCGCCGGTGAGGATGTTGACGACACCCGGCGGGAGTTCGGCCTGCTGCAGGATCTCCGCGAAGATCAGTGCGGACAGCGGGGTCGTCTCGGCGGGCTTCAGCACGACGGTATTCCCCGCGGCGAGCGCCGGCGCGATCTTCCACGCGAGCATGAGCAGCGGGAAGTTCCACGGGATGACCTGGGCGGCAACCCCGAGGGCTTGTGGCGAGGCGCCCAGTCCGGCGTAATCGAGCTTGTCGGCCCACCCGGCGTAGTAGAAGAACCAGGCCGCCACGAGCGGAACGTCGACGTCCCGCGACTCCTTGATCGGCTTGCCGTTGTCGAGGCTCTCGGCGACCGCGAGTTCCCTCGCCCGCTCCTGGACGAGCCGCGCGATGCGGAAGAGGTATTTACCGCGGTCGGCGCCGGACAGCTTCGACCAGGTCTTGTTGTAGGCCCGACGCGCAGCCCTAACGGCGGTGTCGACATCGTCCGCGTTGGCGTTCGCAATCTTCGCGATGTGCTTCTCGGTGGCGGGCGAGATCGTGTCGAACGGTCGACCGTGGCCGGGCACGAACTCCCCGTCGATGAACAGGCCGTAGGAGTCCCGCAGGTTCAGGATGGCGGTGGACTCGGGCGCCGGGGCGTATTCGAGGAAAGGCATTAGTCAACCGTGCTCTGCTAGTCGATGGTTAGGTAATCGGGGCCACTGTAGTGGCCGGTGGACATCTTCTGGCGCTGGAGCAACACGTCGTTGAGCAGGCTGGACGCGCCGAACCGGAACAGCGACGGCGTGAGCCATTCCTCGCCAGCGGTCTCCGCCACGGTCACGAGGTACTTGATCGCATCCTTGGACGCACGAATGCCGCCCGCCGGCTTCACGCCGATGCGCTCCCCCGTCAGGCGGTGCCAGTCGCGCACCACCTCGAGCATAAGCAGGGTGACGGGCAGCGTGGCCGCCGGAGCGACCTTGCCCGTGGAGGTCTTGATGAAGTCTCCGCCAGCCAGGATGGCGAGCCAGGAGGCGCGACGAACGTTGTCGTAGGTGTTCAGTTCCCCGGTCTCCAGGATGACCTTGAGGTGCGCGTAGCTGCCGTTGTCGCGGCGGCACGCCTCCTTTACGGCGACGATGTCGTCGAAGACCTGACCGTAGCGACCGCTCAGGAACGCGCCACGGTCGATGACCATGTCGATCTCGTCGGCACCGGCCGCGACGGCATCCGCGGTGTCCGCGAGCTTCACGCGCAGTGACGCGCGCCCACTCGGGAACGCGGTCGCGACGGCGGCAACGTTGATGCCGTCGTGCCCGCCGTTGGCGTGGGCCGATCCGAGGGCCTGCACCGCGAAGGGCACCATGTCGCCGTAGACGCAGACGGCCGCCACGCGCGGGGTCGTGGGGTCGCTGGCGTCGGGCGTGAGCGCCTTCGCGACCAGGGAACGCACCTTGCCGGGCGTATCCGCTCCCTCAAGCGTCGTCAGGTCGATCAGTTCGATGATCTTGTCGAGGGCCCAGGCCTTGGATGTGGTCTTGATCGAACGCGTTCCGAGGCCCGCGGCGCGCTGCTCGAGTCCGACGGCGTCCACGCCGCTCAGTCCCTCGAGGTGAAGTCGAAGCGCTCGCTCGGTGAGGTCTCCGCCGAGTACGGACAGTGCTCGTTGCGCGGGCGCGAGTGCGACCGGTGTTTCTATCGTCATGTCGTTCTTCTCCAACGTCCCAGCGTAGTGCCGTGCGAATCGACCTGCGGGGGACGGTTCTAGTTGGCTCGGGAGGCCTCGCGCAGGTACGCAGCCCAGGCGTCGCCGCGATCGCGCTGCCAGGTGGACCAGTCGACCGGGTGCCCGCGCAGCAGTGACTCGAGCTGGTCGAAATTGCTCTGCCAGTACGCGTGCGTGCTCGCGAGCAGGCGTGGTTCGGTGTCAACCCGAATGGTCAGTTCGAGCTCCGTGGACGTGCCACGCGTACCGCCGGAGACCGGGACGAGACGGAACTCGAGCGTTCCGATGTTGTCGGTCTCGATCGCGAGCAGGCGCCGCTCCACGAGCGCCGTGATGGTGCCGTTCGTGGGCGCGAGGGTTGCACCGCCCTGCCAACCGAGCCAGTAGAGTCCGCCCACTCGCGGGTCGATCCGTGCGGCGGCGAGCCATCCCTCCACGAGGTCCTCGTCGACGAGCGCATCCCACACGATCGCGGGCGGCAGGTCATATCCGCGCGAGAAGACCAGCTCATCGTTCGGCACCGCCCAAGTTTAGAACGGCACCCTGCGAGGGAGCACCGGATGCGGCGGCCGAATTCAGTACGCTCGAACCCATGACACTGGCCCTCGCACTCGATTTCGGTGGAACCAAGGTCGAGGCGGCACTCGTCGACGACTCGGGAACGGTGCTCGAGGAGTCGCGTTTCCGTCAGCCGACGGGGCCGACTGCCAGTTCCGACCAGTTGGCCGCCGCGGTCGATTCCGTGCTCGCGTCAACGCTCGCGACCGTGCCCGCGGGCGAGAAACTGCTCGGCGGCGGCATCGGCTGCGCGGGACCGGTGGATGTCGTCCACGGGCTCGTCAGCCCGCTGAACATCCCGGTCTGGCGCGGCTACCCGCTTCTTGCGCAGGTGCAGAAGCACCTCGGCAGCGTGCCCGCCCGACTTCGCATGGACGGACTCTGCATCACCCTCGCCGAGCACTGGGTCGGTGCGGCTCAGGGCTATGACAACGTCATGGGCATGATCGTCTCGACCGGGATCGGCGGTGGCCTCATCCTGGACGGCGTGACAGTGCCGGGGCCCACGGGCAATGCCGGGCACATTGGACACGTGGAGGTCGGCGGGTTCTCCGAGCGCTGCGCCTGCGGCGGCACGGGTTGCGTGGAGGCAATCGCATCCGGTCCGAAGAGCGTGCTATGGGCGCGGTCGCAGGGCTGGACCGGATCGAGCGGCGAGGATCTCGGCGCCGGGTACGCGGCGGGCGACCGGGTCGCGGTGGCGGCGGTCAAGCGTGCCGGACAGGCCATCGGCCAGGCCATCGCCTCGGCGACGGCCCTGGACGACCTGGAGATCGTAGCGATCGGCGGCGGCTTCGCGCGCGTCACGCCCGACCTGTTCGACTTCATCCGCGCTGCGATCGCCGAGCGCACCGCGTTCGAGTTCGTGACGAAGGTGAAGGTGGTGCCGACCGGGCTCTCCGGACACGGTCCGCTGGTCGGTGCCGCCGCACTCATCCACCGGTCAGAGCTGGTGCCCTGAGCTCGACCTAGGACCTCGCGCCGCGGCCGACGAGGTCGTCCTCCAGAAAGCGGGACCGGCGCAGGATGATTCCGGCCGGTATGGCCGCGAGGGCCAGTACGGCGAGCATGAGAATCGACAGCGTCCAGGTGCCGGTCACCTGGCGCAGAATCCCGAACGCGAGCGGGCTCGCCGCCGCGATGATGTACCCGACGCCCTGAACGAATCCGCTCAGCGCGACGGCTCCGGAGTGTGTCCTGGTGCGCTGGTTGATGAGGAAGAGCGCCAGCGGGAACAGGAAGCCGCCGAGTCCCGCGAACGTGATCCAGAGCGCGGTCGCCACGGCCGGGATGAGCAGCAGTCCGGCGTCGCCGATCAGCAGGAACGCGGCCGCGACGTAGATGAGAATGCCCACGTTCTTCATGCGTGCCGCGATCGCGGGCACGAGGAGCGACCCCGGGAATCCCGCGATCGCGTAGAGCGCGAGAAGCGAACCAGCGTCGGCGCGCGACACGTGCGCGGTCTCGACGAGGAGGCTCGGGAACCAGGCGAAGCCCGCGTAGACGTTGATGCTCGAAAGGCAGAACGTGATCATGATCGCCCACGCGACGGGGGCTCGGAACAGGGTTGCCTCGAGCGCCGGCTCGGTCTCGATCGGCTCGGCGTCGGATTCCCGTGCTAGTCTCACCGCACGCCGATGGGTGCGCGCGGCAATCGCCCACGGCGCGACGGCGGTGAGAGCGAGCACCACCCAGACCGCCAGCGAGACCCGCCATCCGAATGCGGTCGCAACGGGCACCGCGGCGAGTGCGGGAAGAGACGTGCTGAACGCGATGAGCACCGCGTAGCCGGTCGTGACCTGGGTGAGCCGGTCCGGGAAGTAGCGCTTGACCAGGGGTGGCAGGAGTACGTTGCCGACGCCCGCACCGAGCAGCGCGATCGCCGTCGCGACGACGAGAACGAGGGAATTCGGCGAGAGCGCGCGCAGGAGCTGGCCGAGCGCCATGACTCCGACCGCGAGCAGGGTCAGGACCTCGAGACCGAGGCGCCTCGACAGCCACGGTGTCAACAGTCCGGCCAGCGCGAACATCAGCGGCGGCGCCGCACCGATGATGCCGATGACGGCAGCACTCAACGGAACATCGTGCTCGACCAGGTTCGCGATCGGCGACAGGGCCGCCACGACGGTTCGCAGGTTCAACGCGACGAGAAGGATCCCGAGCAGCGCTGCCGTGCGTCCCGCCCAGAGCGGAAGACGTCGTTCGGACGGCGCGGGTTCTGAGAGCACCGGCCAAGCTTAGGCGGGCGGCTGCTCCCGTGCCGCGCCCGCCCCACGGCTCGCTGCCTCGAGAACCTCCCGGATGCGCAGTTCGTCCCGGCGCATCTGCTCCGCGAGCTCATCCGCCGATGCGAACTTGTTCATGGGCCGGATGTAGTCGACGAATTCGAGTTCGATGGTCTGGCCGTACAGATCGATTTTCTGGTCCAGCAGGTGTGCCTCGACCTGCTTCTGCGGCACGCCCTCGAAGGTCGGATTGTTGCCGATCGAGACCGCCGCACCGAACCGTCCGCCCGGCACGGTTGCCCAGGCGGCGTACACGCCATCCCGCGGGATGAAGCCCTCGAGATCGGGCGACAGGTTGGCCGTCGGGTAGCCGAGCTCACGACCGCGCCGTTCTCCGTGCACGACAATCGAACGGATGCTGTGGAGCCGTCCCAGCTGGAGCGCCGCGAGCGCGACCTCGCCGTCCGAGAGCAGCTCCCGGATCCAGGTCGAGGACGCCCGTCGTTGTTCCGTGCCGCTGGCGATCACCTCGGGGATGTGCCGAACCTCGAAGCCGTGCTCCCGGCCGAGGCGGTCGAGGAGTTCGACGTTTCCGCTCCCCCGCACACCGAAACGGAAATCGGTCCCGACGAAAACGACCCGCGCGTGGAGCGCATCCACCAGTACCGTTCGCACGAAGTCTTCGGGCCCCTGCTGGCTGAACGCGCGGTCGAACTCGAGCACGAGCGTCGCATCAACCCCCGCCGCCTCCAGCAGTTCGAGCTTTTTCGTGTTGCTGACCAGCGAGTCCGGGCACTTCTCCGGGGCGAGGACGCTCAGCGGATTGCGGTCGAAGGTCACCACGGTTGCGGCCAACGTCTGCGCTGCGGCCACCGACTTCAGTTCGGCAATGACGGCGCGGTGACCGGGATGGACCCCGTCGAACTTGCCGATCGTAACCGCGCTCGGCCCGAATTCCGCGGGGACGGCGGCCAACCCCTCGAATACCTGCACCTCAGGCCCCGGCCGACTCGTCGACCGCTCGATCGCGACGGCTGCGAAGCCACAGCATCCCGAGCACGGGGAGCACCAGCGGGATGAAGAGGTAGCCGATGCCGTAGTACGACCACACAGTACCGAACGAGACCTTCGCACTCCCCGCGAACAGTGCGGGATCGAGGAGGCTCAGCGTGCCGACCACGAGAACGCCGAGCAGCTCGAAGCTGATCGTGATCCAGGCGACGCGATACCAGGCGGGCCCGCGCAGCAGCAGGGCCAGGGTGGCGACGATGTAGACCACACCCGAGACCGCGGACAGGGTGATCGGAACCCGCGCGGAGGAGTAGATGGTGACGAGCTGGTAGACGGCTCGTGAGGTCGCGCCGATCGCCAGGATCGCGTAGACGATGATCAGGACGCGCCCCACGCCGAGAGATCGACGCACCACGGGCGACGCCTGATCGGTGACAGGAACGGGCACGCGTGACATCGCTGACAACTTTAGGCGATCTGCACAGTCCAGATGATGTTCATGCGCACCATCATGACGGCGATGGCGAGGCAGGCGACTCCGAGAACGACGGTGGCCCAGCGATCCCGCTCCACGAGCGCCCAGAATCCGGCGAGCAGCGGCAGGATCAGCGCGACGATCAGGTAGATGTAGAACTCGACGATGCTGCCGGTCGGCGAGTTCCCGACGAGCGGCGCCGCGATGGCGATGCCGAGCTGGCCGAGCAGGACCAGCTCGACGAGGGCGGTGGCTCCCATCGAGAGGTCATTCGGCTTCACCCGGAACAGGCCGAGAACGACGCAGAGCACTCCCGCGGCGGTGGCGATCGCCACCTCGATCACGGTGTACCACTCGATCACTGCGCGCCCCCGTCATCCGTTGGGAAGTTCACCAGAACGCGTGCGACCCCCGCGCTCGTCGAAATCAGTCCCGTCAGGCTTCCATTCTCGTCGATCGCGGCGATCGGGCCCGCCGATGTCGCAAGCTCGGCGGAAAGCCGGGCCAGCTGCGGCCGTTTTCCCTGCCTCAGCTCGATGGACTCCGTCGGCGTCAACTGCACGGCGGGGAACAGTTCCGTCGCGATCGAGGTCGGCGAGCGCAGTGCTGCCACCAGCGATTCGTCGAGCTGCCCCGCGTCGCCGACCCTGAATGGACCGATACGGGTTCGGCGGAGCGCGGTCACATGGCCACCGACCCCGAGTGCGATCCCGAGGTCCCTGGCGAGGGCGCGAATGTACGTTCCGGATGAGCACTCCACGCGCACATCCAGCTCCCCCTCCCGCGCGGCCAGGAGCTCGAACGCCGAGACGGTCACCGTCCTGGCCTTGAGCGTCACCTCCTCGCCGTCGCGCACGCGGTCGTACGAGCGTCTGCCGTCGACCTTGATGGCGCTCACCGAACTCGGCACCTGGCTGATTGTTCCGGTGAGCGGACGGAGAGCGATTTCAATGGCCTCCCGGGTCACCCCGGTCGTAGCGACGGGTGGCGCCAACGGCTCGCCCTCCGCATCGTCGGTCGTCGTCGCGAAGCCCAGCCGAATCGTGGCGAGGTACTCCTTGTCGAGCCCGACCAGGTACGTGAGCAGCCGCGTAGAGGCGTCGATTCCGAGCATGAGCAGACCGGTCGCCCCAGGGTCGAGCGTGCCCGCGTGACCCACTTTGCGAGTACCCGCCAGTCGCCGAACGCGAGATACGACGTCGTGGCTGGTCATCCCCGACGGCTTGTCGACCAGAAGAATGCCGGAGGGAGCCACGGACCTACTTTATTTTGTCCGCGTCCGCGATACCGCGTAGCAGGGCGAGCTTGTGCGGCATCGCCGTCTCCAGGAGCTCGCGCGCGTCCGCGTTGGAGTCGAACTCGTCGGTCATCCGAAGACCGACCAGCGTGTTCAGCATCATTCCCTGCGCCAGGAACTCCGACGCCTCGGCCGGCGCCAGCCCGACGTCGACGCGCAGGAAGTTGTAGACCTCCAGGAACCCGGCCCGGGCGGTCTTGCCCACCTCGGGGTCGGATCCGAGCACGAATCCGTGCATCAGCGAGAGCAGCAGCCCACGGTCGGTGAGGAGGTCCGCATACGCGAGTCCGAGCCGATCGTGGATCGGGACGTCCGACACCTCGGCGAGCGCCCGGCGGAACGCGGCCATCAGCATGTCGAGCGCGCGATGCAGGACGGCGAGGAAGAGCTTCTCCTTCGTGCCGAACATCCGCACCACGTACGGCTGGCTCACGCCCGCGGCCGCCGCCACCTGATCGGTGGTCGTGCCCGCGTACCCGCGCTCCCCGAACACCGCGGTCGCCGCCTCGAGCACGAGGATGCGGCGCTCGTCCGACGCCATGCGTGTGACGGGGACCGCCGCGGATGCCGTTCTGGTTGTCTGGCTCACGCTTGACATGGTATCAGTTGATAACTAATCTCGAGATAAGTAATCATTCGATTACAACATTCGGGTTTTTTTCTCATTCAACGGAGTACCCCATGACTGACACAGAGACTTCGCCGGCACGGACAGTGTCGTCTAACGCGTCTAACGCAGATGACGCTCGCGCACCGCGCCGCCGCATCCCGGTCTGGCTCGCAATCGTGGCCGCGAGCATCCCCATGTTCATGGCCAGCCTCGACAACCTCGTGATGACCAACGCTCTCCCCGTGATCCACAAGGACCTGGGCGCGAGCGTCGAGGAGCTGCAGTGGTTCGTCAACGCCTACACGCTGAGCTTCGCCACGTTCATCCTGCTGTCCGTCGCGCTCGCCGACCGCTTCGGTCGTCGCACCGTCTTCGTGATCGGCATCACCATCTTCACGCTCGCGTCGGTGGCGGCCGGCTTCAGCACGACGCCCGGCGAACTCATCGCCGCACGCGCAGTCCAGGGCGTCGGCGGCGCGGCGCTACTGCCGCTTTCGCTCACCCTGCTCGCGGGATCCGTTCCCGCGAGACTGCGTCCCCTCGCGATCGGGATCTGGGGCGGCGTCGCCGGGCTCGGTGTCGCACTCGGCCCGCTCATCGGCGGCGCCGTCGTGCAGGGCTGGGACTGGCAGGCCATCTTCTGGATCAATGTCCCGGTCGGCATCATCGCGGTGCCGCTCGTGCTCTTCGCTCTCCCGAACAGCTTCGGTGAGAAGCTGCGTGCCGATGTCGTCGGCGTTATCCTCGTCGGCCTCGGCGTTCTCGGGATCGTGTTCGGCATCGTTCGCGGTAACGACGCCGGATGGCACAGTGCCCAGGTGCTGACCGGACTCATCGGCGGCGGCATCGCAGTCGCCGCATTCCTCTGGTGGGAGACGCGCACCAAGGCGCCGCTGATTCCACTCGGCCTGTTCCGGGACCGCAGCTTCTCCGTCGCCAACGTCGTTGGCTTCGGATTCAGCTTCGGGATGTTCGGATCGGTGTTCATCCTCATCCAATTCCTGCAGGTCGTGCAGGGTGCAACCCCGCTCCAGGCCGCCTACGAGACGACACCGTGGACCATGGCACCGATGATCGTCGCACCGCTGGCTGGAATCTTCGCCGGGCGCGTCGGCACCAGGGCCCTGATCTTCGCCGGCCTCGTGTGCCAGTCGGTTGCGCTGTTCTGGCTTGCCGCGACCATGAGTGCAACAACCCCGTACACGACCATGCTGTACCCGTTCATCCTCGCCGGAATCGGAATGGGACTGGTCTTCTCGCCGTCGTCCACGGCCGTTCTGGCCACCATGCGCGAGGCCGATCGCGCGAAGGCGAGCGGCGTGAACTCGACGGTTCGAGAGATCGGCGTCGCGCTCGGTATCGCGGTTCTCGTCGCCATCTTCACCGGAGCGAACGGACAGCTCACACCGACGGGCTACGTGAACGCGGCCATCCCCGCCGTCCTGGTCGGCGCGGCCGTCGTCGGTGTCACGGCACTCTTCTCGCTGCTGCTCCCCGCTGGGAAATTGCCAAGGAAGGTGCGCGCGTAGACCCCTTGGTCTAGGGCATCGCCCCTAGTATCAAAACCATGCGGATTGGCGTCATCGGAGCGGGAGCTATCGGTGGCGCCATCGCCGCTCTTCTGGCCAGGGACGGGCACGACGTCGAAGTGACCGCACGCGGAGCGAATCTCCGGGTTATCCGCGGCGGGGGCATCCGTCTGACCGGCGGCTGGGGATCGTTCACCGCTGATGTGACCGCCGGCGAGACCCTGACCCGGGCACCGGCCCTCGCCATCGTCGCGACCAAGGCGCAGGATTCGCGGGCCGCGATCCTGGCGAACGCGAAAATGCTCAACGGTATCCCGGTCGTCGTCGTGCAGAACGGGCTCGACTCGGTCTCGGCGAGCGCACCGCTGCTCCCCCGCTCGGACATCGTCGGCGCGCTCGCGATGTACGCGAGTTCGCTGGTCGGCCCCGGGCACATCAACGTCGGAACGACCGGGATCACCTACGTCGGCGGCGGACGCGACCTCCCCGCGCGGTATGCGGTGAGCATCCTGAACGATGCGATGCCGACCAAACTGACCGAGAATTTCGTCGGTGCCCAGTGGACCAAGCTCCTTGTGAACCAGGTCAACGCGCTCCCCGCCATCACTGGCATGAGCGTGCAGGAGGTCGTCGCCGATGCGAAGCTGCGGCGCATCCTGACCCGCAGCATGCGAGAGCAGGTACGGGTCGGGCTCGCCACGGGTGTCCGTTTCGCGCCACTGCAGGGACTGACCGCGGCGCGCCAGCGACTATTCCTGCGCTCGCCTCTACCGCTCGCTGAGTCGCTCCCGAAGCTCATGGCGAAGCGCATGGGACCGGTGCCTAACCCCGGCTCCACGCTGCAGAGCATCCGACGCGGCGGCCTGACCGAGATCGACTACCTCAACGGCGCGGTCGTCACCGCCGGAGAAAAGGTCGACATCCCGACCCCCGTCAACGCGGCCATGGTCCTGCTGGTGCACGAAGTCGAGCGCACCCGCGAATTCCTGAAACCCTCGGAGGTCGAAGCACGGGTGGGCTAGCAGCTGTCCGCCCAGATGCGCTTCGGGTGCTCGTAGTCGTTGTTGTCGATGATCGCGGTCGCTGCCGCGCTCGGCTTTGCCTCCTTGATGTAGAGCTTCTGCCCGTCGGAGTAGCGCTTCGGGTTCGCGATGTCGTGCTCGAACTCCTCCGCATCGCGCGCCTTGACCCGTGCCGTGGCGGTGTCGGGATCGGCCTCCAGCCAGATAGAAAAGTTCCACAGGCCCCTGAGTTCCGGGCGGTTCAGGAATATCCCGTCGACGACGAGGAGAGCGTCCTTCGGCCCGGAAGACCACACGGGCTCGAACGGGACATCACGCTTCAGGTCGAACGCCTTCAGCACGAACGAGCCGATCCAGCCCGTACGAAACGGCTCGATCAGCACGCGCTTGAACGTCTCGTAGTCGTACGAGTCGCGATAGAAACCCTCCGCCGAGTCCCTGCCGCGTGCGTAGCGCCGGGCGCGAGGCCAGTGGAAGTCGTCGATGGATGCGCGGAAAACGGCGCGGTGGCCGATCCCGAGTTGTGCGGCAAGCGCATCCGCGAAACGCGTCTTACCCGCGCCGTCCAGCCCGTCGACGGCGACAATCGCGCGTCCCTTGCCATAGTTGTGCAGGATTTCGTCGGCGAGGCCGGCGATCAGTTCGGACTTACTCAGAACCTGAAGGGCCATGCCCTCAGTTTAGGTTTGTAGCGTGTCAATAGCACCGGCCGTGAACGCCTGGTTCGAGCGCACCAGGCGCGACCTTCCGTGGCGCGCGGACGGATATCCGGCCTGGGGCATCCTCGTGAGCGAGATCATGCTGCAGCAGACCCCTGTGGCACGGGTAATCCCGCGGCTTGCGCAGTGGCTCGAGCGGTGGCCGACCCCCGCCGCGCTGGCGGCAGCGGCACCCGGTGACGCTGTGCGTGCCTGGGAGCGGCTCGGCTATCCGCGGCGCGCCCTGAACCTGCACGCGGCGGCCGTCGCCATCACCAGGGACCACGGCGGCGTCGTTCCCTCGGACGTCGACGAGCTGCTTGCGCTGCCCGGCGTCGGCGCATACACCGCGAGGGCGGTTGCCGCCTTCGCGTACGGCGAGCGCCATCCCGTCGTTGACACCAACGTGCGCCGGGTTCTCGCTCGGGCGATCGACGGCCGGGGTGACGCCGGTCCGGCGTCGACTCGGCGCGACCTTGCGGCGATGGAGGTGCAGCTCCCGACGGATCGCGACGCCGCACGTGTCTTCAACGCCGGGCTCATGGAGCTCGGCGCCGTGGTGTGCACCGCGCGAACGCCGCGGTGCGACGCCTGCCCGATCGTGGCGCAGTGCGCGTGGCGGGGCGCCGGGTATCCGCCCTACGAGGGAGTCCGTCGACCCGTACAGAAGAAGTACGAGGGCTCGGACCGCCAGGTACGAGGGCTGATCCTCGCCGCCCTGCGAGACCGCGGCGACCCACTTCCGGCCGACGAACTCGACCTGCTCTGGCCCGATGAACTGCAGCGTGGTCGTGCGCTCGACGGGCTGCTCGAGGACGGGCTGCTGGTCGGTACACCGAGCACCGGATACGCGCTGCCGTAGACGGTAGAGTCTGGAAATAATGGACGTCAAATAATGGACATCGCGCGCATCATCCTCCAGATCCTCCTGTCGCTGATGCTGCTCGTGTCGGGTGGCGGGAAGGTGCTCGATCTCCCGTTCTCGCGCGGCAACCGCGACAAGTTGAACGTCCATCCGCTGTTCTGGCGCGTCACCGGCGGACTGGAACTGGCCGCACTCGTCGGCCTCGTGTGGGGAATCTGGTTTGTACCGTTCGCGATAGCGGCGGCAATCGGGTTGGTGCTGCTGATGATCGGAGCGCTGGTGTTTCGCGCTCGAACCGGCGATCGGACCGTTCTTCGCGAAGGCGTCGCGGATGTGGTCGTCCTGGTCGTCGCGGTCGTCGTGCTCGTGCTCGACTTCCTGACGCTGGCGCGCTGACCCGTGCCCTCGACGCTGATTCGGCTCGCCGTCGCGCCGGCCACCGGTCCGCTCGCCGTCGCACTCGCCGCCATCCCGGGTGCGCTCGGCATCTTGCGCGACTATCCGGCAGACGCACTGGCTGAGGCGGAGGCCGCAACGGCTCAGCCGGCGCTCCCGGATCTCGATCAGACGGATGTTCCCTTCGTCACCATCGACCCGGCCGGGTCCCTGGACCTCGACCAGGCCCTGTATCTCGAGCGATCCGGCGAGGGCTATCGGGTGCGCTACGCGATCGCCGACGTGCCGTCGTTTGTTGCCCCCGGGGGTGCGCTCGACGCCGAGACCCGCAAACGCGGACAGACGATCTACCCACCCGACGGCCCGATCCCGCTCCACCCGCTGGTGCTCAGCAACGGGGCGGCGTCACTGCTCCCCGGCCAGGTGCGCGGTGCGTTCGTGTGGGATTTCACCCTCGATTCGGACGCGAACGTCATCGCCACGTCGCTGAAACGTGCTCGCATCCGCAGCACGGCGAAACTCGACTACGTCGGCGTGCAGAAGTCCATCGACAACGGGTCGGCCGACACCAACCTCCTGCTGCTCAAGGAGATCGGGTTGAAGCGCATCGTGCTGGAGAACGCACGCGGCGCGGCTAACCTCACGCTCCCGGACACCGAGGTGGACGAAGTGGACGGCGCATATCGCCTGGTCCGGCGACAGCCGCAGCCGTCCGAAGACTGGAACGCCCAACTCTCACTCCTCACCGGGATGGCGGCGGCCGAGCTCATGATCGGAGCGAAGATCGGCATCCTCCGAACGATGCCAGCACCGGAGCAGTGGGCGATCGATCGCTTTCGCAGACAAAGCGTCGCGCTCGGCACACCGTGGCCGCTCGAGCAGCAGTACGGCGAATATCTGCGATCCCTCGACACGACCGACCCGAAACAGCTCGCGATCATGCACGCTGCCGGCGCGCTCTTCCGTGGCGCCGCCTACACCGCCTTCGACGGGACTGTGCCGGACGGTCTCGTCCAGGCGGCTGTCGGCACGTCCTATTCGCACGCGACCGCTCCCCTGCGGCGACTCGTCGATCGATTCGTGCTCGTGACGTGTGAGGCGATCGCGGCCGGCACGGACATTCCGCCCTGGGCCCGCGAAGCCTTGCCGACGCTGCCCGGGCTGATGGCGCATTCGACCGGGGTCACGAGCCAGTTCGAGCACCGTGCGCTCGACACGGTGGAAGCGGCGGTGCTGTCCACTCGGGTCGGCGAGGCGTTCGACGCGACCGTCATCTCCCTCTCCAAGACCGGTGGCCAGATTCAGCTGACCGAACCGGCCGTCACCGCCCACTGCAACGGTGCGCTCGTCGACGGCAGCGTCATCCGAGCACGGCTGATCCAGGCCGACATTCCGTCCGGCCAGGTCACCTTCGAACTCGCCTAGTCGCCCTCGTTCTCGTTCTCTCCTGGTTCAGGAGTCTCTGAGGCTGATGCAACCGGAGTGACAACCGAGTAGACACCAGTGCACTTTCGCCACACAGACTCCTGAATTAGGCGAGGGCGAGGTCAGAGTCCGCGCCCGAAATCCTCACGCTGTCGGCACGCCTGGGAACTCGAGCGGGTTCCATTCACGCAGCTCGAACCGGTGGACGAGTCCCTCTGTAACGAACGGATCGTGTGCCAGAAACTCTTCCGCCCCCTCGCGCGAGCGAAAGATCGCCATCGACCCGTTAATGACGGGTTGGTCAAACGTGCCAATCATCCAGACCTGGCCGCCCTTGGCGAACTCGTCAAGGTAGGCGCGGTGTCGCGGGTACGTTTCGATCAGGCGTTCGCCACTGGCGGGGTCGGCGGCCGGATCTGCACGGTACAGAGTGACGTAGTACACGCCCTCGATGGTACTCAGGTGAGGGTGTCTTCTTCGCCCTCTTCGTCGTCCCAGTCGCCCTCATCCTCATCCGCGTCGTCGTCATCGTCGGCGATCACGCGCGGCTTGACGTACGGGTCTTCGTCGCCGGCGTAGTTGGCGGATGTCGCCAGGGCCGCCACCTCCGTGTCGCGGGAGTGAGCCTCGTTGAGGAGAGAGTCGATGAGCGCCGCGTTCTCGGGCACGCCGTCGGCGATGAAGACGAGCGATGGCGTCAGCCGCGCCGTGATGTTCTTGCCGACCTCGCTGCGCAGCATTCCGGTCGCGGACTTGAGGGCGGCGGCGCTGTCGGCGCGCTCCTCATCGGTTCCGTACACCGTGTAGAAAATGGATGCGTGCTGCAGATCGCCGGTCACCCGGACATCGGTGATCGTTACGAATCCGAGGCGCGGGTCCTTGATCCCGCGCTCCAGCCGTTTTGCGACGATGACTTTGATTCGGTCCGCCATTTTCGCGGCCCGTGCTGCGTCTGCCATGGGTACTGCTCCTTGTGAAACGAAAAAGGCTTTGAACCAGCTCGGGACCGAGCCTGCGATTTCTTCGCAGGCTCGATCCGAGGGAGGAACTACCTAAACGCGGGGCTTCTCTTTCAGCTCGATCGTCTCGATCTCGTCACCGATCTGGATGTCGTTGAACTTGCCCAGTCCGATTCCAGCCTCGAAGTCCGTGCGGACCTCGCTGACGTCATCCTTGAACCGGCGCAGCGACTCGATGGCCAGGTTGTCTCCGACGACGATGCCGTCGCGGATGACGCGTGCCTTGGCGTTGCGCGTGATCGTTCCCGACCGCACGATGACACCGGCGACGTTTCCGAACTTCGACGAGGAGAAGACCTCGCGAATCTCGGCAACACCCGACTGGACCTCTTCGAACTCCGGCTTGAGCATGCCCTTGAGCGAGTTCTCGATGTCCTCGAGCGCCGCGTAGATGACCGAGTAGAACCGGATGTCGACGCCTTCCCGGGCGGCACGCTCGCGTGCCTTGGTGTCCGGACGAACGTTGAATCCGATGATGATCGCGTTGTCGACCGTGGCCAGGTTGACGTCACTCTCGGTGACGGCTCCAACGCCGCGGTGGATGATGCGCAGTGCAACGGACTCGTCGACATCGATCTTGAGCAGCGACTCCTCGAGTGCTTCGACAGCACCGGAGACGTCACCCTTGATGATGAGGTTGAGTGCGTCGACCTTGCCCTCTTCGAGTGCACGGGTGAAGTCTTCGAGCGAGATGCGCTTGCGAGCGCGGGCCAGTTGGGCGTTTCGTTCGACGGCTTCGCGCTTTTCGGCGATCTGGCGGGCGGTGCGGTCGTCCTCGATGACGAGGAACGTGTCACCAGCGCGGGGAACCGTGGAGAGTCCCTGAACCTGGACCGGCCGCGCCGGCTGGGCCTCGATGACGGCGTTTCCGTCTTCATCCGACATGGCACGAACCTTGCCGTACGCGGTGCCGGCGACGATGGAGTCTCCGACGCGGAGCGTTCCGGACTGGATGAGCACGGTTGCGACCGCGCCACGACCCTTGTCGAGTCGGGCTTCGATCGCGACACCGCGCGCGTCCTTGTTCGGGTTGGCGCGCAGGTCGAGACCCGCGTCTGCGGTCAGCAGCACGGCGTCGAGCAGCTTGTCGATTCCGATGTTGCCGAGCGCCGAAACGTCGACGAACATCGTGTCTCCGCCGTACTCCTCGGCGACGAGCCCGAACTCGGTGAGCTGCTGACGAACCTTTGCCGGGTTCGCGCCATCCTTGTCAATCTTGTTCACCGCGACGACGATCGGCACGTTGGCCGCCTGCGCGTGGTTGAGGGCCTCAACGGTCTGCGGCATGATGCCGTCGTCCGCCGCGACCACCAGGATCGCGATGTCCGTCACCTGGGCACCGCGGGCACGCATGGCGGTGAACGCCTCGTGGCCCGGGGTGTCGATGAAGGTGATGGCGCGCTCGTTGCCTTCGTGCTCGGTCCAGACCTGGTAGGCACCAATGTGCTGGGTGATTCCACCAGCCTCACCGGCGACCACGTTGGCCTTGCGGATAGCGTCGAGGAGCTTCGTCTTACCGTGGTCGACGTGGCCCATGACGGTCACGACCGGCGGACGTATCTCGAGGTCTTCGTCATCTTCGTCTTCGAGTTCCTGGTCAAGGTCGATGTCGAAGCCGCTGAGCAGTTCGCGGTCCTCGTCCTCTGGCGACACCATCTGGATCTTGAAGCCGAGCTCTTCGCCCAGCACCTCGAAGGTGGCCTCGTCGAGCGACTCCGTTGCCGTCGCCATCTCACCGAGGTGGAAGAGCACAGTCACGAGGTTGCCGGGGCTCGCGTCGATCTTGTCGGCGAAGTCGGTAATGGATGCGCCGCGACGCAGGCGGACGACGGTCTTGCCGTCACCGCGGGGCACGCTGACGCCACCGAGCGACGGGGCTTCCCTCAGCTCGAATTCGGCGCGCTTCGTGCGCTTCGACTTGCGGGCCTTGCTCTTGCCGCCTCCGCGACCGAACGCTCCCGCGGTTCCACCGCCGGGTCCGCGACCGCGGCCACCACCGCCGGCCGGGCGCGGTGCGCCGAAGCCGGGGGTCGAGCCGGGCGCACCCGGGCGCTGGAAGCCGCCACCGGCGGGACGACCGGGTCCACCCGGTCGCTGCTGGTAC